>JANWKE010000172.1 GCA_025451535.1 Verrucomicrobiia bacterium | reverse complement strand
GGTGAGGCCATCGAGGTTTGCTGGCCGGAACCTCGACCGGCCAACGCGCTGCCGGAAGAAATTCCGCTCGATATTCTTTTCGAGGACCCGTCGCTGCTGGTGCTGAACAAACCTGCCGGGCTGGTGGTACATCCTGCCGCCGGGCACGAGGAACATACGCTCGTCAATGCGCTGTTGCATCATTGCGGCGGCGAACTCAGCGGCATAGGTGGCGTCGCGCGCCCGGGCATCGTCCACCGGCTCGACAAGGAAACCAGCGGCTGCCTGGTCATTGCCAAAAATGATGAAACGCACATTGCGCTGTCCGCACAGTTCGCCGGGCGGAAGGTCAAAAAAATTTACAACGCCATCGTGTGCGGCGAACCGGCGCAGGCTGCGGGTGAAATCCGCGCGGCGATTGCGCGGCATCCCTCACACCGCAAACGCATGGCCGTGCGTGACGACGATTCCGGCCGCGCGGCGCACACCACCTGGCGCGTGCTTGAACGATTGAATTCAGCCGCATTGGTGGAGGCACGGTTACACACGGGCCGGACGCATCAAATTCGCGTGCATTTCCAGTTCCTCGGTCATCCGATCGTGGGCGACGAAACCTACGGCGCGCGGCAAAACAAGCAGCTCGCGGAATTGACCGGTTACCAGGCGCCGCGGGTAATGTTGCACGCGCGCGAACTTTCGTTCGTTCATCCGCGAACGGAGGAATCTTTGAGCTTTGCAGCGCCGCTGCCGGATGATTTCCTCGAGGTCCTGAAATCGCTTCAGGTTTGAAGCGGCTGATCTTCACAAAATTTGTTCGCCTGGAGCGATAAATTCCCGCATGATTCGGGCGATGAAATCCATGACGGGTTACGGTCGCGGTGGATGCGCCCAAAACGGTTTCAAAATCACCGTCGAGTTGAGCGCAGTGAACCGCCGGCAATCCGAGATTTCCCTGAACCTGCCGAGGGAATTGGAGATGCTCGAGGCGCCCATGCGCGATGCGATCAATTCCCGGATCGCACGCGGTCGCGTCATGGCGCGGGTTTCGGTCCACGCGGGCGGCGACAAACTGTCCGCGCGGATGCACATCAACCTGCCGCTGGCCCGGGCTTACACGACGGAACTCAATCGCCTCGCCAAACAACTCAAGCTGGCCGGCCAGGTGACGCTGGACCAGTTGATTCGCGCGCCGGGCGTCCTGCAAACGGACGAGGAACTGGTGGAAACCGAGAAAATCTGGCCGGTCCTGGAGAAGGCGTTGAAACCGGCGCTGGCTGCGCTGGTGAAAATGCGTGAACGCGAAGGCGAGCATCTTGCGCAGGATTTGACCAGGCGCATTGCCGTCATGCGAAAGTCGGTTGGAACCATTCAGAAACAAGCGCCCCAAACGGCAGAGAATTACCGCCAGCAGCTCATCGAACGAGTTAAAAGCGCCGGCCTGGAGTCGCCCGCGCCGGATGACGAACGGTTGTTAAAAGAAATCGTCCTGTTTGCCGACCGCTCGGACATTTCGGAGGAGCTCACGCGGTTGCAGAGTCATTTCCAGCAGTTTGAGGATTGCCGGAAATCAAAGGAGCCGGTCGGGCGCACTTTGGATTTTCTGGCGCAGGAGATGAACCGCGAAGTCAACACCATTGGCTCAAAAGCCAACGACGCGGCCATCTCGCGGGAAGTGGTCACCCTGAAAGCCGAATTGGAAAAATTCCGCGAACAGGCGCAGAATGTCGAATGACAACCAGAAGACAGAAGACCGAGGTCAGAGATCAGAAGTCAGAGGTTCGCAAATTGACGTCCGACGTCCGCTCTTCCTCTTCCGACCCCCGGCCTCTGCTTATTCTCATCTCCGCTCCTTCGGGCAGCGGCAAAACAACGTTGAGCCAACAATTGCTCGCGGCGTGTCCGGACCTGACTCGTGCCATTACCTGCACCACCCGTTCTCCGCGACCGGGTGAAACGGACGGCGTGGATTACCACTTTTTCACGCCGGCGGAATTTCAAAAACACGTCCAGTCAGGAGATTTCATCGAACATGCGACGGTATTTGGCCGGAGCTATGGCACGTTGCGTTCCGAGCTGCTCGACAAATTGCGGGCAGGCCAGGATGTTTTGCTCAACGTGGATGTGCAGGGCGCGGCGGCGATTCGCCAGCGGGCGCAAGCCGAGCCGGAATTGAAACAGGCGCTGGTGACGGTGTTTCTGACACCCCCCTCGGTGGCGACGCTGGAGGATCGCTTGAACAAACGCAACACGGACGCGCCGCAAGAAATTCAAAAACGCCTCGCCTTCGCACGGCAGGAAATCGCGCAATGGAGGCATTTCGATTACCTTTTGATCAGCTCGACCATTCCGGAGGACCTGCGGCGGATGCTGGCCATAGTCGAGGCGGAAAAACTGCGTGCGGTCCGGGCAACGGCACCGGGATTTTAACCGCTAAACTGCGCTTATCCCCGCTGATGAGCTTGAGCGTGAATGCGCGGAGATTAGCAGTTTGTATCTCAGCCGGATTCAGGGTTATACTCAGGTATGAGCGTTTCGCGAAAAATTGTCCTCGGGGTGACGGGTTCGATTGCGGCGCACAAGGCCGTTGACCTGGGAAGCCTGTTGACCAAACAGAAATGCCAGGTGCACGTGGTGATGACAGCCGACGCGCAACGCTTCATCACGCCACTGTCATTCAAGGTGCTTACGCGTCAGCCGGTCGTGACGGATCTGTATGACGAAGAGGAAGGCTGGCAGCCAACGCACATCCGGCTCGCGGACGAGGCAGACCTTTTGTTGATTGCCCCGGCGACGGCGAATGTAATGGCGAAACTGGCGCAGGGCATCGCGGACGACGCATTGACCTGTCTGGCGCTGGCCTTGAATCCGAAGGCGAAGATTTTAATCGCTCCGGCGATGAACGGGAAAATGTGGCTGCACCCGGCCACGCAGGAAAACGCCGCCACGCTCAAAGCCCGCGGCGCGGAATTCATCGGACCCGATGAGGGAATGCTTTCCTGCGGTTACGAAGGCATTGGCCGCCTCTGGCCCGTAGAAGCCATCGCCGAACGCGCCGTCAAATTGTTGCGCTAAATTTTCCGCTCCCAACCATTTTTATGAAACCGAGCCATGAACAATGGCTGAAGCGGTCCCTTGCGTTAATGGAAATACCGGCGCCGGACCCGCCGCGTTTGCTTCATCGCATTGAAATCATGGAGCGGGATATCATGCTGCCGCTCAAGGCATTCGTCATCGGGATGATT
Organism: Verrucomicrobiia bacterium; assembly: GCA_025451535.1. Lineage (GTDB taxonomy): Bacteria > Verrucomicrobiota > Verrucomicrobiia > Limisphaerales > UBA11358 > UBA11358. Next base: position 51,567 of record JANWKE010000172.1, on the reverse strand, counting down.
CTTTATTCCTTTGTTTCCACGCCCTGGTTTGGCCAGGCCTCCAGCATGTTGGACATCACCGTGGAAACGATTCAATACCTCTTCTGGTTTTATGTGTTGGCCAACGTGGCCTTCGCCTTGTTGATGTTGAACCCGGCGCGGCTGCCCCTGGCGATTGTGCAGTGGACGGTGGTCACCAGCAGTCTGGTGGATGGAATTTTCCTGGCGAGCATGGCGCTGTTGACGGGCGGCCTGGACAGCATCTTGTTCTGGCTGTTTGTGGGTTTGATCATTCGGAACGCGGTGAGCGTGCCGCCCGGTGCTTCGCAACTCATTTTGAATTTCGCCATCAGCCTTTGTTACATCCTGGTGGGCGTGCTGGACGTTTCCGTGTTGAGCAATCTGGATCCGAGCATGCGGCGCATCCTGAATGTGACGCCGCACGCTGAATTGGGCCAGCCATTTGTGCTGCGGCTGGTCGTCTTATGGCTGACGGCAATTTGTTGTTACGGCGCGCAGGTGTTGCTGGAGCGACAGCGGCTCGCTGCTGAGGAAGCCGACGAATTTGCCACGCGCGAAGGACAGCTGCATTCCGCGGGTCGGCTCGCCGCCGAATTCGCCCACCAGATTAAAAATCCCTTGGCCATCATCAACAACGCGGCATTCTCGATCCAGCGCGCCCTGCGTGATGGTCGAACCGAGGCGGCGCAACAAATCGAAATCATCCAGGAAGAGGTTTCGCGTGCCGACCGGATCGTCACGCAAATCATGGGCTACGCGCAATTGACCGAAGGCCGCGTGGAAAAACTGGACGTGGTCGAAGAACTCGAGCGCGCCATCGCGCAGGTTTTTCCTTCCGCCGTGCCGACGGGGATTCGCGTTCACCGCGAATTCGACCGGAGTTTTCCTCCATTGCTGATGCAGCGCCAGCATCTGGCCGAAATCATTTTGAATCTGCTGAAAAATGCGCGCGAGGCCGTTGGTAAAAACGGAAATGTGCACGTCACGGCCGGCAACCACCGCGATCATTCGGTGGAAATTTGTGTGCGCGACGATGGCCCGGGCATTCCTCCTGACAAAATCGGGCGCATTTTTGAAGCCTATTACACCACCAAGGAACATGGCACCGGGCTTGGGCTGGCCATCGTCAAACACAACGTCGAACTTTATGGCGGAAACGTGCGCGTCGAATCCGGGCTTGGAAAAGGGGCGGCTTTTGCTTTAATCTTTCCGGCCAAGACGTTGATAAAACTCAAAAAATGAGCGCTGCCCTGCCACCTGTCCTCGTCGTGGACGATGAAAAAAACATGCGCCGGTCGCTGCAAACGGTGCTGGGGGACGAGGGCTATATCGCCCGCACGGTGGAATCCGCCGAGGCCGGACTGGAGTTGCTCGGGCACGAGGAATTTTTCATGGTCATCACCGACGCGCGCCTGGGGGGCATGAGCGGCTACGATTTTCTGGCCAAAGTCCGGCAGCAATGGCCGGAACTGCCGGTGCTCATGCTCACCGCCTACGCGACGCCCAAGCTCGCCGTTGAAGCCATCAAGGCCGGGGCGATTGATTATCTCGCCAAACCGTTTGCGCCCGAAGAATTGCTCCACGCGGTCGCGCGCTGCGCTGAACGCCGTCAACTCCTCCGGGAGAACGCCGCCTTGCGCCTGCGCACCGGCGAAATTTTCGGTCTCAACCAGATCGTCGGCGAATCGCCGAAAATGTGCGAGTTGCGGAAATTGATTCAAACTGTCGCCCCCACCGATACGCGGGCACTCATTCTGGGTGAAAGCGGCACGGGCAAGGAACTGGTTGCGGGCGCGTTGCACGGCCTGAGCCTGCGGTGCGAGGCACACTATATTCGTATCAACTGTGCTGCCATTCCGGAGACGCTCCTGGAAAGTGAATTGTTCGGTCACGAAAAAGGCGCCTTCACTGGCGCTCTCAGGCAAAAACCCGGCCGGGTGGAGGAAGCCGACGGTGGCACAATTTTCCTGGACGAGATCGCGGACATGAGCAAGCCGCTTCAGGCCAAGCTGCTGCGATTCCTCGAAGATGGCTCCTTTGTACGCGTCGGCGGCACCCAGGAATTGCGCGTCAACGTGCGTTTGATTGCCGCGACCAACCGGGACATTGCCCAGGCCATCGCCGCGGAACAATTCCGTGAGGATTTGTTCCACCGGCTGAACGTTGTGCAATTCCGCCTGCCGCCGCTGCGGGAACGGGGCCAGGACATCCTGTTGCTGGCGGAACATTTTTTGAAAATGTTCCGCGTGGTGATGAACAAGAACGTTCAAGCTATCTCCAGTCCCGCGCGGCAAAAATTACTTTCGCAGTCCTGGCCGGGGAACGTGCGCGAATTGCGCAATGTGATTGAGCGGGCATTGATTTTGGAGACGGCGAACGAAATCCGGCCGTCGAGCCTCCCGGATTTCCAGGTCGAGGCGCGTTTGCAGAAGGTGGCAACCATTCATCCGGTGTCCGGCGAATCGCTCGATGACGCGCTTGCGCGCATTGAGGGAGAGCTGATTACCGGTGCTTTGGAGCAAAACGGTTTTAACCTGACACGCGCGGCAGAACAGCTTAAACTTACCCGTCATTCGCTTCGTTACCGGATGCAACGATTGAACCTGAACCTCGGCGACGGCGTGGCCAATGAACCGCCCGGTGCCACAGAACAAAAAGGTTCAGGAACCTGATATGTAGAACGCGATGAATGAACTGCTATCAGCCTGGGCTGGGTTTGTAATCGTCATCGGGACGGCTGTTTTGGTGACGCTGGCAGCCATCGTGTGGATCCTTTTCTTCCGGAAAAACTCGCGACACCGCCGCCGCCGGCGCCGCCGGCAGTACAGCGATCAACAGCAGCTGAATCCCACGCTTGCGCAAATTGGTGGTTTACCGCCGGCGCGCCAGGACCGGGAATTCTCCGAGCGGCCGAAGCCAACGCCAACGCTAATATCCAGATCGTGATGCACAGCCGTGTGATCACCCGCAAAAGCGCTTCCAATCTCGCGCTCGCCTTCCTGCTGCTGCCGCGTGCCAAACGGGATGCCATGTCCGCCCTGTACGCCTTCTGCCGCGAGGTGGACGATGTCACGGATAACGAGTCCGCACCGGTTGAGAAACGCCGTGAACAACTGGCGGCCTGGCGCGCTGATATTCGCCGGGCGTGCGCCGGGGAAACTCCTCAATTCACCGTCAATCGCGAACTCCAGCCGGTCATTCGTAAATACCGCCTCCTCTTCCCGTTGTTCGATGAATTACTCAAGGGATGCGAGATGGATTTTGACATCAAGCGTTATGACAATTTCGAAGAGCTTGAAGCTTACTGCTATCGTGTCGCCTCGGTGGTCGGCCTGCTGAGCATCGAAATTTTTGACTATCAAAACCCCGCCTGCCGCGATTATGCCGTGTATCTGGGCAAGGCCCTGCAATTGACCAATATCTTGCGCGACGTGAAGACCGATGCCGGACGCGGGAGAATTTATCTGCCGCTGGACGAGTTGAAAAAATTTGGCGTTACGCCGGATGAAATTTTGGATCACAAATATTCCGACCGTTTTGCTCAACTGGCTGCCGCAGTCGCCGAACGGGCAAAAATATTCTACCGGCGCGCGCGTCAAACCCTGCCCGTTGAAGACCGTCGTGGCATGGTCGCCGCCGAATTGATGGGATCGGTTTACTGGCGGCTGCTGCAAAAATTGGAACAACAGCAATTTAATGTCTTCGGCCTGAAACCCACTCGCCTGAACAAAGCGCAGAAAACCATGCTGGTTCTTCAGGCCTGGTTGCGTCTGGCCTTCGGCGCGGGAACGCCAAATTACGGCATGCCCTGAGGAATGGGGGCCCAACTACAAGCATGTCGTCGGTCCTTTCAACTTCGAACTCCGAACTCCGGACTCTAAACTCCGGCCGCCGTCTCATCGTCAATGCGGACGATTTCGGCCTGTCCCATTCCATCAATGAAGCCGTCAGCCGCGCGCATCGTGAAGGTATCCTGACCACCGCCAGTTTGATGGTGAACGAAGCCGGTTGCGATGAGGCCGTCGCGCTGGCGCGGGAGAACCCAGGGCTTGGTATTGGATTGCACCTGACGTTACTTTGCGGCAAGTCCGCCCTGCCACCGAAGAAAATCCCCGGTCTGGTCAATCTGCACGCTGAGTTTAGCAACCGGCCCGTCACCACCGGTTTCCGTTATTTTTTTCAACGCAGCCTGCGTGAACAGCTTCGTTCGGAAATCCACGCGCAGTTTGAAAAGTTTCGCGCCACCGGCCTGCCACTCGATCACGTCAACGGCCACCTGCACTTGCACCTGCATCCGACTGTTTTTCGCATTTTGATGGAGGATGCGGCAACGCTCGGCATCCGGCATTTGCGGCTGACGCGTGATTGCCTTTCCCGCAGCCGCCGGATGGCGCGCGGACACTGGTTTTATCGCTTCTCGCACGCGGCGGTTTATGAATGGCTATCCCGCCGGGCGCGCGGGCCGCTGCAACAGTGCGGCGTCCGCCATGCACAAATCACGTTCGGCCTGCTGCAAAACTCACGCGTGGACGAGGAATATATTTTGAAACTGCTGCCGGAACTGCCGCCGGGCGATTCCGAGCTTTACTCGCATCCGTCGCTTGGCGAATTTAAGCATGAAATTGACGCCCTCGTCAGTCCGCGCGTGAAGGAACTGGTCGAGAAACTGGGCATCGAATTGATTCGTTACCAGGATTTGTAGCGGCGCTCTGTGAGCGCCGACCTTGAACCGCGACGGTCACAGACCGCCGCTACAATTTATGCTCAAACTGCTTTTGATTTTGCTGGTCGGCCTCGCCTTTGAATCCACCGGCGTCGTATTGCTGAAAAAGGGCATGACGCACATCGGCGACATGAATGGTATTACCGCCGGCGAAATCCTCCGCGTCTGCAAATCCGGTGTGACCAATCCCCAAATCCTGCTGGGCATTTTTTTTGAGGCGTTGTTTTTCCTCTGCCTGCTCATTTTGATGTCAAAGAGTGACATCAGCTTCCTCTGGCCATTGACGGGATTGAGTTTTGTCTTCGCGACCTTCGCCGCCATCTGGTTCCTGGACGAGCGCGTCTCGGCGGTGCGCTGGATTGGCGTGGTGCTCATTGTTATCGGCGCCGCGTTTATCAGCTACAGCCAGCACGTGAAGGAAAAGCCCGCCGCACCTCCGGTCAGCCAATCTTCGGCAACCCGTCAATAATTCGTAGCCGCCGAGGTAAGGAGGCTCATAATTTCCGATTTACGATACACGATTTTCGTGGCACGCCGGGTTGTGGATGGATTCGAAAATCATAAATCCAGTATAGTAAATCAAGTCAGAGCCTCGTCACCTCGGCTGCTACAGAATTTTGACCAGAACCTCTGCCAGCCGCTCCGCGGCAAACCGGGTTTGCTTCTGCAATTTCATCAATGCGCCGATTTTTCCGGGCGATTTGGCGATCGCCAGAAACAGTTTGCCGTAATCGAGACTTTTGTCCGGCTTGGCCAACAGATTGAAATCCAGCGGCAAATCTTCATCGGCCGGGTCGGAAATCACGCGAACGGTGGCGCAGGGAATACCGTGTTTCGCGCAGACGGAATGAATGGCCGCCGATTCCATCTCCACCACGTCTGCGCCGGTTTCGTCGCGCAATTGTTTTTTTTCGGCGACAGTGGTGGCGATGCGGTCGGCGCAGAAAAATTTGGCTGGTTTCGCGCCGGCGGCAGTCAATTTCTCCCGGAGGGACGAGCTCTGTGAGTCCCTGACTTTAGATTTAGATGGGGTCTCGTATAACTCGCCCCTCCGATCTGCCAACTCATAAACCACGTCGCCAAGTTTAAAATCCGAATCCAATCCGCCGGCGAAACCGCAGGTGAGCACCAGCTCGGATGAACTGGCAGCGAGAAAATCACGCACGGATTTTTCGGCATTCTGGCGGCCGATGCCAGTGAGGAGAATGGAAACAAGTTGGCAACCGCGCAAGCCGCCCGCCGCGATTTTCCGAAACGGCGCGGCTTCTTCCTTCAGCGCGAAACAAATGAGTTTGGACATGAAAAGCAAGGCATTGAGTTGTTTCTATCTCAAGTAAGGAGATTTATTTTATCCCGGCCAGCCTATTCTTCCAGATCTTGTAAAGCTCGACGGTGGCGCGGACGTCGCGCAGGCAATATTCGGCAATGTCCCGGAATTTTTTCTCCGCCAGCAGCGTGCCCACGTCCATGCCGGTGACACCATGGCTTTTGGGTGATTCGATGCCGAAGGCCTTGCAGTAAAAGTCCAGATTGAACCGCCGCGCCGCGCCGTCGCGCCCGCTTACGCTGTAAAACGTCAGTTGCTCCGCGAGGTCGCAGTGCGGTTCGGTGGCAAAACGATAGCCAAGCCAGTTCTTCTTCGAGATGGGCACGTTGAGCAGCGCCGAGCGCAGGTAAATGAACGGCACGTCGAACCCGCGGCCATTGAACGTCACCACATTGTCGTAATGTTTCGCGACGTCCCAGAACGCCGTGAGCAGTTCGATCTCGTCGGCACAGGGCACAAATTCCACCGGACCGGCTTCGCCGGCGTCGTCCTCGAAATCCTCGGCCAGAAACTGCACCTGGCCGCGTTGCGTCTCCGCGTTGAGCATGGCGATGCAGACGACCTGCGACGTGAATGGCCACAGGCTCATGAATTTGGTGATTTCCTCACGTTTGGCCGTTTTCGCAGCTTCATCGGCGAGCTTTTCAGTTTCGCGGAAGAGGTATTCCTTTTGTGTCTCGTCAAAATTCTCGAGCGGCAGCGCGGAGGTCTCGATATCGAATACAATGGTGGCCATGTTGAAATGTCGAACCCGTTGTAAAAATTAAAAGCACGGCTGGCAAACTATTTCCGGGCTTGCCGCAACGGTTGTTCTCGCCGAAGCTGGATGACGAAACGCCCAAATGAATTTGCCTTGATGAATGCAGCGAGAAGATTTTGTCGGGTGTTGACCTTTATCATCCTCCTGGCGGGGCTGCTCCCGTTGCTGGCGGCCGGTCCGGAGGCGCCGCTGCCCACGTTTGCCTCGCTGTTGCAGAACGTGTTGCAGCGGGCCAAAGCGGAGGGTGACAACGATCGCGCTTTTGATGCGCGCTATGGTTATGTACGCACCAAGGTCACTGAATTTCGAAATTCCGCCGGCCAATTGAAGAAGCGCGAGGCGAACACCAGTGTGCATGTTCCCGCGCGGTCGGTGCCCGCCCCGGCGAATCACGCGTCCAGGCCGATCGCCGCACCGAAACCGGACCCGGAAACAACTGAGGCTGTTTCCGATACTCATTCCAACGTCCGCGGACAGCAGCTCAAAAAGAGTGACATTCTATTGAACCAGGATTTGGTCAGCCGTTTTGTATTCACCATCGTCGGTCGCGAGTTGCTGAATGGCCGGCCGGCGCTGGTGGTTGATTTCGTTCCGGCAAACAAAAATCTGCCGGTGCGGAATTTCAAGGAGCGTTTCATTAACAAAGCCGCGGGCCGGATCTGGATTGACGCCGCCGATTACAGCCTGGCGAAGGCCGATTTGCATCTGACGCAACAGGTGAATGTCGGCTGGGGCCTCGTCGGCGCGGTATGGAAATTTCATTACGGCTTCGAGCGCGAACGGACGGCAGACGGGCTCTGGTTCCCGAGCGAGGTGGACTGGCATCTGGAAGGCCGCGAAGTGATTATCAACCGCATCGTGGATTATCACGAAAGCACGCGCGCGGTTCAACGGTTCAAATAACCCGCCGCGGGCGTCGGAGATTTACGTCGCAGACTTTTTTCCTGTCAAAAAATCACGGCAATTTCACGCGATAGAAATGTCGTTGGCTGCTGGCCGACGAGTCTATGAACTGGTACTGCCCGGCCGGGTTCTCGGACGGCGCGCCCAGAACGGTCCAGTTGGTCACGGACAAGTCAATGTTTGTGCTGCCCAGAACCACGAAACCCAGGCCCGGCGCATTGGTGAAGCTGACTTGGAATGTTCCGTTGGTCAATTTTGTGCCCTTCACATGCGGCGGGGGAAAATTCAGGTTGTAACCCAGGATATCGAGGGCGGTGAGATCAGCAGAGGACAGAATCCCCTTCTGTGCGGTACTGATAGAGGCATCCAAGGAGTCCGGCGGATTGCTCGTCTGCCAGTCTTGCACGTCGCCGCCGTTGTTGGGGTTGAAGGTTTTCAACACGGTCACGCCGTCATTCACCGAAAAATAAACTCCGCTGTCATTGACATTGAGGCTGCGCGTGCCGCTGCCGGTAAAACGAAAGAGATCGTAGGGCACGTAACCCGGAACATTGGAATTGAGGCCATAGCTACGGCCGAGTACTTCAGTGATTTCATGTTCGGCGACGCCGATGAAATCAAACTCGCCCGCCACCGCGCGGTTGTTCGGATCAAAGGTATAACTGACGTCGGAAGCAAAACCAATGTCGCCATCGAGTCCCGGGTCATTCGGCGAGATGCCCAGGACGCCCAAGGCCTTTGCTTCTGCGGTCGGAACCACCCATTGACTGCCACCGGTTGGATCGCTGGGGGGAAGGCTGGCGACGGAATTGCTGTCCGCGTCAGTCAGGCGAACGGCACGCAGGGCATTGGTCAAATCGGGATACGCGAAGTCAGGATTGCCCAACAATTGGGTCTGGCTCTCACCGAGACTGATACCGCCGCTAAAGGGGCCGGTAGCACCCCAATAGACGGTGATGTTGACCGTAATCGAGTTGCTGTAAAGGTTTTGAATCGTCTGCGCGGCCATTTCAAATGCCGTTTCCACCTGAGCGGCGTTGGCCAGACTGGTCACGCTGGAATCATAGGTCACACTAATGGTCAAAGCTCCAGCCGGCAAAGCCAGTCCGGATAAAATCAGCCCCGTCAAGACCAGCCATTTCGCAACGACGCGTCGCTTCGCGCCGACGACAATGGATTCGAGGAGGGGTATGGCCGGACTGGCAAAAATTTCCCTGCTTCCAGTAAGCTTATGCATGAGTTTATGGGTTCTTAATTTCCGCAAAAACCTACCACTGACTTTTTGGCCGTCAACGGAAGATTGCCGGCCTGGTCCGGCAGCGATGCCGGCGAGGTGAATATTGAGCAGTTCCCCGCCAGTTTAAGTCAAAGCCAATGAGGCGCTTGATGTATGAGCCGGCTGACAAAAATATTGCTCGCGCTGACGATAATAAATTTCGTGCCGGGTATGTTGTTCGTGAGCGGCATTGTCGGCGTTGGCAAGTTTCCCGGGCTTTATGCGACGTTTCCGGTTGGCGCGACGCTCTACGGCCTGTTTCTCATCTCCCGCATGTTGGAGCAGGAAGTCGCGGCGTATGATGCCGAACAACGCACGCACGAGGAGCATCCCACGCCGGACAATCATTCCGAATCTGTCGAGCCGCTTCATGGCCATGAGCATCACGAGCCCATGAACGCGTGAGCAGAGAATGGAGCCACAGCAATAAATACCTGTGTGAATTTCCCGGTTCTTGATTTTCCTGCCCGGGTCTGGCACCGGCAGCGCGCGAAAACCGGATGAAACCGAAACCAAAATTACTGACCTGACTTTTGAAGTCACAACCTCCGGCGAAAACGATTCCTCGAAGTCCGATGGCGGTCCCTTCGCAAGCTGCTGGTCACGGCAGGGCTTCCGATATGCGCTGAATTTTCACCGCCTTGCCGTTGAGGTCATCAATTTCAATCACCGCGCCGTGGAGCAGCACGCGGTCTTTGGCCACCTCAAACCGTTGTGGCGTGGTGGTGAGAAAGCGTTTGACGACGGGCTCAATTTCGCGGCCCAGCACACTTTCGTGCGGGCCGGTGAAGCCGGCGTCGCTCAGATACGCCGTGCCGCCGGGGAAAATCTGCTCATCCGCCGTTTGCACATGGGTGTGGGTACCCACCACCGCGCTCACCTGCCCGTCGAGAAACCGCGCGAACGCCATTTTTTCCGAAGTCGCTTCGGCGTGAAAATCTACGAAGATGACCCTGGTCTGCTCCCGTAACCGTTTCACCTCCGCCGCCGCGAGCGAGAATGGATTTTCCAGTGGCGGCATGAAGGTGCGGCCCTGCGCATTCACAACGGCAATCAAATTCGGAGTTCGGAGTTCGGAATTCGGAGTTCGGAATTCAAAGATGGCGCTACCGTGGCCGGGCGTATCGGTTGGATAATTCAGCGGACGTAGAAAACGTTTTTCATTGGCCAGGAGTTCCATGACTTCCTTCTGGTCCCAGAGATGGTCGCCGCTGGTAATGTCGTCCACGCCGGCGAGGAAAATTTCCCCGGCGGTTTTGGGGGTGATGCCGGAGCCGCCGGCGGAGTTTTCACCATTGGCAATGACGAAATCGAGCGCGTGTTCTTCGCGGAGTTTGGGCAGGAGTTCCTTGACCGCGCGCCGACCGGGTTGCCCCACGATATCGCCAATGAAGAGCAGTTTCACGGTCCGAATTTAACCACGAAAAACACAAAAGAACAATCCTCGGCCGGCCCATTCAATGTGACGCACCTTCGAGTTGGCGAAGCCGCAGCACGATGTTGGTTGCCTCGGCGGTGTTGGTATTCGCATGGGCCAGATAGAGTTTGTAATACTTGATGGCGTTGTTGGTTTCGTGCTTACGCCAGGCAATTTCGCCGAGGCCATAGTCAACCCGGAATGAGTTGGTAAAAGTCTGGTTCAACTTCTCATAGTCGGCGAGGGCATCGTCGAGCCTGCCGGCGCTGAGATAGGCGACGGCACGATTGAACAGCGCGGTGTGATTGTCGGCCTGCTGGGACAGGACCTGGTTCAGCACGGGAATCGCCATCTCATAATCTTTAAGCTGGAGAAAAACGTAGCTTTTGCTGAACAACCAGTCCGGATCATCGGGCGAATCACGCAACCTGGAGTTAATAACCTTCAGGGCATTGGTGTAGAGACCCTTGGCCACAAAGAACTGGGTGGCGGTCACCAACAGGGTGTTGTTCGTCGGATTGTGTGCAATCTCAGCGTCGAGCAGTTGTGTGCCGCGGGCAAGGTCGTCCTTCTGAAAACAAGCAGCCGCTTCTATGAGCGTCAGTTGCATTTGATTGGTCTCGTCGAGGGAGAATTTTTTCGGCTGGCTGCGCATCGCTTGAACCACCTGCAGCGCGTGGTCGGGTAAACGATTGAAACCGTAGAGCTGTGCGAGCCAGAGATGCGCGGGCAGATTATCCGGCTCGAGTTGGCAAACGCGTGCGAACGACGCCAGCGCCTGGCGGAACCACCCGTTTCGTATCCAGAGGAGGCCGTTCTGAAAACAAAAGCTGGGCTCGTCGAAAGGTCCGCCGACCTCCAGCACTGAACTCCATGAATTATACTTGCCAAATTGATCAAGCGTGGTTTTGGCCAGGTCCACCGGTACTTTTTCACCGGCTTGAAGACTGTGGTTGAACTGGAGATTGATTCGTGCGACGCCATTGTCGGGATTGAGTTTTTGGGCCGTCGCAAAATGTTCGGCGGCGATGGCAAGGTTTCCGGCGCGTTGCAGTTCGACACCCCAATAATCCAAGCTACGCGAGTAAAAACCCCCGGCCACAATAGCGTTCAAGTTCTGTTCCTGCGGCACGTGCAACCAGGCGAATACGGTTTCGCTCCAGGGTTGGGACTCCGCCGGCCGGGGAGCGGCCAGGGCGCGTTCAATGGGCTTGAAGGCCTTCATTTCTGCGCGCGCCCAAAACGCCTCGTTCGCATCAATTTCATCGTTATCCGCCGGTGGCGGCAACAAGGTGTCACCGGGCAGCGTTTTGAGCCGGTACACCAAACCGTGCGGCTCCAGGTAAAACTGCTCAAAATAATAGCCGAAGCTGGGATGCAAATAGTAAAGTTCGTTGGTTTTGGCCAGCGCCATCAAAAGAATGTCCAGTTGCAGCGGGCTTAGTGTGTTGGTGCTCCTGGCATTGAAGGTGTCAGGCCAGCGTTTCGGATATTTTTCATGCAAAAACTGGTGATAGGCCGGCAGCACGAAGGATTGTGTGTCCACAAAAACAAAATCCTTCGCCCGGCCGTCACGAGTGAGTGCGGCCTCGGTCAGATATAGGGACCGCCAGTCGTCGCTCAACACTATGCCCGTCGCCCGAGGCAGGCTTTCCTCCACCAGCGAAGTGTAACGTTGAAACGTATCGTCGTTGACCACGCGGATTTGCGGCGCGTTCTTGCAAATCAACCCGGCCAGCGTCGCAAGGAATAGCAGCCACACCATCGTCACCGTCAGGAAATTCCAGAAATTAAATTGGGGTGTTCCCCGCGGCAGAAAGCGGGTGCCAGGTTCTTTTCGAAAAACCAACAAAAAATAGCCGCTGTAGTAACCCACGCCCAGCGCGCTTAAATAGTAAAGCGTCAATCCGAAATTATTTTCCCGCGGGCTGAACGGTGGATCAAAGACAACCCAAACGCAGATGAGCAGAAAGACCGCATGCACGAAGTGAAACATGAGGGACGCCAGCGCCCTTCCCATCTGGCTGGTATCGCCGAAGCTGGCATGCCAGCGGATTGACAGCATCAACAGTGGGGCCAATGAACTTAATGACATCAATGCCAGGGTCTTCCGCACCTCGCCATTGTTGAAAAAAGCCCCGACCGCGGAAAATTGTGAAGACAAATTCAGATGCAGCAACTGCCAGAAGGTGATCGGCATCTTGCCGGAAATCACCACCGCCAGCGGCAACAAGAAAAAGAACGACATACCCGCCAGGCCGCAAAAACACATTCGTCCCAGAAACCGGGGATTGAAAAAGCTCAGCCCACGAATCCAGATAATGGCGGTGACGAAGGCGGGAAGATAACAGACCATCGCCCAATCGCTGGTCATGCTGGCACCATAGACGAACGCCGCCAGAAATAATCGCCACTCGTGTTCATCCAGGCGATATTCCAGCAAAGACCAAATCACGAACGCGAACAACAACAGGCCAAACATTTCACCAGTGTAATTTGTCGCGTCTTCCCAGAAGGTGAGTTGCAAGCCGCATACCACCGCGGCGAAAACGGGCGGCAACCAGGCGTTGCGGATGGTTAGTAATGAAAAAGGGCTCTGTTCGCGTCGGCGTTGAGCGTCTGTCCGGTCATGCGGCAACAAGGCTACCGACCGCGCCAGTAACCCCAGCGTCAACGCGGCGCATACTGCGGAAAACACATTCAAGGCCAGCGGTATCTGCGCCGTCGGCAGCCAGCGGAACGGAAAAGTAACGGCAAAGGAAACGGGATTGTAAACTTCCGGTTGCCACATCCAGCCGGACGTTCGGGCGACTTCCGTGAGATTGAACAGTGAAACCCAGGGATTGAAGGTCAACAGATAAACCACCAGCGCCACCGCTACCAGCAACCACGGCAATAAACGCGGAACAAAATATCTCCGCGGGTCCGTTTGCGCGTCCATCGTCATCGGGTCTATTCAGTTGAACGCATGTCAGGCGGCTTGGCAAGCCTTTCTCCTGTGCGTAAATCCGCCACGCATTCGACATGCTGGGTTTGGGGAAACATATCCAGCGGTTGCACGTGCACCAAATCAAAGACGCCGTCGGCACATAAAATGTTCAAATCCCGGGCCATCGTGGCCGGATGGCACGAGATGTAAATGAGTTGTGTCGGCCTGGCTTCGCACAACATTTTCAGCGTCCGCGGCGGACAACCCTTGCGTGGCGGATCCAGCAGAACCGTCGTGGCTTGCGGTGGGAATTGTTTCCACAACTCCGGCAAAACATCCTCCACCTTCTTCGCAACGAATTCCCCCTTGTTGATTTTGCGCGCCGCGGCGTTGCGTCGTGCCGATTTGATCGCGCGCAGGTCGTATTCCACTCCGACGAAAGATTCAATCGCGTCCGCCAGCTCAATTCCGAAAAAGCCAACGCCACAATACAAATCCACCAAATGCCGCGCGCCACCGGCAGAAACAAATTCGCGCACCGTTTCCACCAGCTTCGGCAACAGGAAAAAATTGTTCTGGAAAAACGAATCCGGGGGAACGTCCCAATCTTTCGGCAGCGTGCGCAACACGACCTTCAACCCGCCACGCGGCGGCGGATGCGCGCGAACATGTCGGAGTTGTTCGTTCAGGGCCGGCTCGGCGATTTTGCATTCCTCGACGTCCTCGACCAGGCCGCAGTCCCAGCGCACGAAGCCGATGTTCAATTTCTGTTCCGGTTTGTTCCACTGGCTGCGGACCATGATGCGGTTGCGATAACCAAACGGCTGCGGACAGGGAACCACCGGCGCGATCACGCCGGGCGGAAATTTGCCGACCCGTTCAAACAAATCTGCGATTTGCTTTTGTTTGAGCCGCAACTGGGTTGCGTATGCGATGTGTTGGTACTGGCAGCCGCCGCATTGTCCAAAGTGACGGCAGGTTGGCTCGGCCCGCTCCGGCGAGGGTTTTTCGACGCGCAACAACTTCGCCCGCGCAAAATGTTTTTTTACCTCGAGGATCTCGGCTTCAACGACTTCACCCACGAGCACGAACGGAACGAACACGACAAAATCGTTCACGCGTCCGACGCCTTCGCCGCCAAACGCAATGTCGTCAATGGTCAAACTCAGCCGCTCGCCGATTCGAAATGGCACAAAAACAGGTTAAAAGGCTGAAGGCGGATGAAAAAGATATTTTCCAACGCTCTCACTTCTTTTCGAGGGCGGCGATGGCCGCTTCCATCTGCTCAAAATGAACGGCGGGATTGCCCGCGTCGGTGACATGAACGATTTTGCCGTCCAAACCAATGAGGAAACTGACGCGGTGCGCCAGGCTGAGGTGGTCCATCCGGACGCCGTAAAGGTCCACAATCTTTCCATCAGGATCGGCGAGCAGGGGAAAATTCAGTTTGTATTTGGCGATGAATTCCTGGTGGCTTTTGGCGGAATCGAAACTGACGCCCACGACCTCGACGTTGTCCTTCGACAGGTCGCCCATCCGATCCCGAAAACCGCAGGCCTCCTTCGTGCAGCCGGACGTGAAATCCTTCGGGTAGAAATACAACAGCACGATTTTTTTGCCGATCAAATCGGCCAGTGCCACCGTTTTGCCGTCCTGGTCCTGGCCGCTGAAAAGTGGCGCCGTGTCGCCAACGTTGGGCCTCGGCGCCGCCTGAACCGGAACGGTCAACAGAACCAGACCAACAACCGCGGACGCAGCGATGAGATACATTTTCATGGCGTTTTTCCTTTGTGTTTAAGTTTGACGGAATTTTGCGGCAAACGTTCAGGTTTTTACCCGTGGGTTGCGCCGGAACCCATTCTGCCACCACAACCGCCAAACCATCCAAAACGCTTCACTCACGATGTGGCCGGCCATTTTCGATCGCCCTTCGGCGCGCTCGGTGAAAATGATCGGCACTTCGACGATTCTAAATCCCTGTCGCCAGAGCTTATGCGTCATTTCAATCTGAAAACTGTAATGGTTCGACCGGATTTCATCGAGCTTGACGGCTTGCAGGGTGCGGCGGCGGAAACATTTGTAGCCGCCCGTCGGGTCGGTGAATGGCATGCCGGTCACCAGGGCGACAAATTTTCCCGCGCACCGGCTCAGCATCAGCCGTTTGAGGGGCCAGTTGATGACCCGGATCCCGCCGACGTAACGCGAACCCAGCACCAGGTCGGCGTTTTGGGCAGCTTCGAGAAACACCGGCACATCGTCGGGATTGTGCGAGAGATCGCAGTCCATCTCAAAAATGAACTCATAGCCGCGCTCCAGCGCCCATTTGAATCCCGCGAGGTAGGCACGACCCAGGCCATTCTTTTCCTGCTGATGCAGGACATGAATTTCCGGATGTTTCGCCGCCAGTTCATCAGCGATTTTGCCCGTGCCGTCGGGTGAATTGCCATCGACCACGAGCACGTCGACGTTCACCGCCAGGTTCAAAAGCCGTTGGGCCAGCCGGGACAGATTTTCCCGTTCGTTGTATGTCGGTATGACGATGAGCGTTGGATTCATGCTGGCAGACCCGCAGATGATTAACGCGAATCGCGCTGAAAACAAGTGAACAGTTCGCCTGCAGAAATGGACACCGCGCCGGTGTTTTTATTCAATTTTTCGGGAGCAACGGTTGGAGCGGGCATTGGTCGCAACGCGGCGCGCGGGTCCGGCAGAAATGCTTGCCCACCATCACCAGTTGCGCATGATAATCCTGCCAGTAATCCAGCCGCGCCGCATGGGCTTTTTGATTCAAAGCCGCCTGGCAAAGCAATTTCAATTTATCGTAATCACCTGCCGGCTTTGGACTATGGACTTGAGACGCGAGACTCCAGTTGTGCCTTTGAAATATCCGTTTTGTGTAGGCGTCAACCACAAAACTGTGATGCCCGCCGGCATAGAGCAACAGGCTGTCTGCCGTCTCCGGCCCGATGCCGTTGACCGCCAGCAAACGCGCGCGAACGACGGAAGTCTCGCCGGCAAACAAGCGCTTTAAATCGCCGCCAAATTCCAGCAGCAGCACGCGCAAGAACGATCGCAAGCGTCGCGCCTTCACATTGAAATAACCGGCGGGGTGGATCAGCTCCGCCAGCTTCGATTCCGGCAGTGCAAACAGCTTTTTGGGTTCCAGCACCCGGGCGGCCTTGAGGTTGGCAATCGCCCGCTCAACATTCGTCCAGGCGGTATTCTGCGTCAGAATCGCGCCGACGCAGACTTCAAACGGGGTTTCTCCGGGCCACCAGTGCAAATGACCAAACCGCGCGCGCATGAGTTCGTAGGCACGGCGCAAATTCCTTTTGACGCCTGGAGAAATCATTTCATGAGAGTAAACGCACGGCCGCAGAGAGCGCAGCGATTTTTAATTTATAATTTTTGAGTTTTTATTTAACTTTGCGCCATGTTCGCCTCCTTGCTGACTGATTTTACCCAGTGGAATTATCTGATCAGCAGCCCGATTTGGCTGGCGTTTGCGGCCTTTCAGATCTGGATGTTTATCGACGCCATCCGGCGGCAGGAATGGTTGTGGGCCGTGTTCATCTTTATTTTCCCGGTGCTCAACGCCGTGCTCTATTTCTTCCTCGTCTATCGCGCCGCGGCGACGTCCAGCACACGCGGTTTCGAATTGCCCGGCG
Source organism: Verrucomicrobiia bacterium (assembly GCA_025451535.1). GTDB lineage: Bacteria > Verrucomicrobiota > Verrucomicrobiia > Limisphaerales > UBA11358 > UBA11358. The sequence goes on along the minus strand of JANWKE010000172.1, from coordinate 34,564 downwards.
CGCAAAGCCGCAAACGCATCAAGGAGCTTCAGGCGCAAATCCATCATTTGGACAACGCCTATCACCATTTCCAGCTGGGCGACCTTTATTTCCAGCGTGGCAGGCTGGCCGAGGCGGAAAAATGCTACCGTGCCGCACTGGAACGCGACCCCAACGACATTGACGCGCGCGCCCATCTCGGCCAATGCCTGCTCCGGCTGAAGCGCCCGGCCGAAGCGCGCCCGCTGCTCGAAGGCGTCATGAAGGAAAAACCCGAACACGATTACGGGTACACCATGATGGCGCTGGCGGAAACGCTTACCGCCCTGGGCGAAACCGACAATGCGCTGCTTTACTGGCAGCACATCACGCAGAACCATTCCTACCCGCGCGCCAAAGTGCAACTTGCCGAACTTTACCTCGCTAAAAACCAGCCCGATCTCGCCCACGCCGAACTCAAGGACGTTTTGAGTGACGACATCCACGCGCCGACGTTCCAGCGCAAGCGCGACCGCGTCTGGGTCCGCCGGGCAAGAAATTTGCTGGGGAAGTTGAAGTAATTTTTATTCCGAAAACGCCAGATAAGGAATAAAGATCAAATTAACAATCGGGATGAACAATAAAATTACCAGCCATCCGCTTTTGCCGCGCGCCTGGCAGATTTTCACCCACATTACCAGGAACACGACGATATTCACCAGGGGAATCAGGAGAAGAATAATCAGCCAGACCGGCATTTTGGCCGCTTGTAACAGGGGAACCAATTGGACAATGGGAATCCAGATGAGCACGCCGGGAGTGACACCGCATTTTTCGCAGATGCGTTTGTAGCAGAAACAGAAGAACACATAGATGGCCAGACCGATCAACAGGGCAAACAGGATCATGCCCAAACCCATCGCGGTGGCGGCTGCCGTATTTCCAGTATCATTCATAGGTAATGACTTTCTTTAAGGGTTCTCGTTGGTTTTGGTGAGGCAGTGAACCTTCCACAGTTCACCGCGGCTGTTCTGACACAATCGTTCTTGAAAGCAAGACAATTCAATTGATGGAAAAACTTCCGCTTCACCGCGAACTGCCTCATCCTGTGCGCGTGTCATGCTTGATTGCCATCGTTGGCCGGCCGAACGTCGGTAAGTCGGCGTTGTTTAACCGCATCGTGGGACGGCGTATCGCCATCGTGCACGACCAGCCCGGCGTCACGCGCGACCGCATCACTGCCGAGGCGGAATGGCTTGGGCACGCCTTTACGCTCGTGGATACCGGCGGCATCGGCTTGTTGCGTGGGGAAAAAGCCGGCGATGTCATTGCCCGGGCCGCGCTGGAACAGGTGGAACTGGCGGTTGAATCGGCGAATGTCATCCTGCTGGTCGTCAACGCCCGGGAAGGCGTCGTGCCGCTCGATCGCGAAGTAGCCGGACGTTTGCGCCGCAGCGGAAAACCCATTTTGGTCGCCGCCAACAAAGCGGATACGAGCCGCACGGAAAAGGATGCCGATGAATTTGCCGAACTCGGCTTCGAGAAAGTCTTTCCCGTCAGCGCCATTCACGGCGGAGGCATTGAAGAACTGATGCAAGCCGCGATTGCCCTTTTGCCCGAAGTCAGCGGTCAGCCGTCAGTAGTCAGCAGCGACGCAGGCGGAGCGGTTGCTTCCGCTACTGACTACCAACCGCTGACTACTGACTCTCCCCCATTGAAACTGGCCATCATCGGTCGTCCCAACGTTGGTAAGTCATCTATTATCAACGCATTGACTCAATCCGAGCGCGTGATTGTCTCACCGATCCCTGGCACAACGCGCGATGCGATTGACGTGCCCTTTGAGGTTGAAACGGACGGTGTGCGGCAAAAATACGTCCTGATTGATACGGCGGGCATGCGCAAGGCGCGGCGCGTGGGCGATTCGATTGAATTTTTCAGCGTCCAGCGCGCGGAGGACTCCATCGCCCGCTGCGACATCGCCGTTCTGGTCCTCGACGCGGAGATGGACATCACCGAACAGGACAAAAAAATTGCCGATGTCATCGTCGAAAACCGCAAGGCCTGTATCATCGCCATCAACAAATGGGATTTGTTCGAGCAAAGTGCCCGCCAGGCGCGCGCGGAAGAAATTGTCCGGCGCAATAGAAAGGAACGGCGCGAAGGGCAGGAAAAAGAAATGTCGACGCTCGCCGAGTTCGGCGCCTGGGTGCAGAAAAAATTGTTCTTTCTCGATTACGCCCCGGTGATTTTCACCTCGGCCAAATCCGGTTTTCACCTCGATCGCCTGCTGGAAGCCATTCGTTACGTCACCGCGCAGTTGCAGCAAAAAATCCCGACCGCCATCCTGAACCGCACGTTGCGCGATGCCGTCGAGCGCCGCCAACCCGTCAGCAACCTGGGACATCGCTTGAAATTTTTCTATGCGACCCAGGTCAAGCAGGCGCCGCCGACCTTTCTGCTGTTCGTGAATCGGGATGAACTGTTTTCCGACCAATACAAAAAATACCTGGCCGACCAGATGCGCCGCGCCTTCGGCTACGAGGGTTGTCCCGTCGTGCTGGTGCCCAAACCGCGTCCCCAAACGATTGAGCCGATTCGCAAGTCCAAACCTTCTTTCCAAAAACGGCCCGGAGCATTTGCCCCGTCACGCGCTCAAAAACGGCGCTGATTTTGTTGTTCACAGAGGCGAATAAGTTGCGGTTTTTGCAGCACAGACGCGGGTTTTCCCGGTTTTTACCTGGGGAATATCGTTCTTGTAACTTTTTTGAAAATTTTTCTTGTCACCACAATATGTAGGGTATAAGGTCGTTCCGTTGCCCACTAAATGGGGTTTTGTTGGAAATCGGTAGGATGACAGAATCCCAGGAAGGGGGCTGAAAAGTTGATTTTCCCGACCGTTCTTCTGTTCTGAGGCGGTCGGGTGATTTGTCTGAAAACGAAATTTCAACCATTTTGAAAAAGGAACATCATGATTGACGCACGGGAAGAAGTTACGGCGCCAGCACCGCAAAAAAGCCGCCGCCGCAATGCGCCGGAGGCCGCAGGGCGCAATATCAAAAATAAGGACATGAGCACGGCGAAGAAAACATTGCGCGTCGAACGCATTTTCAGCGACGCGAAGGTCCAGCCGTTCGACCAGGTCGAATGGGACCGCCGCACTGCCGAAATCACCGATGATGCCGGGAAGGTGATTTTCAAACAGGAAAACGTCGAGGTGCCGAAGTCGTGGTCATTGCTGGCCACGAAGGTCGTCGTCTCGAAGTACTTTTACGGCGAACAACACACCTCCGAGCGCGAAACCTCCGTGCGCCAGCTCATCCACCGCATCTCCCGGACGATTGCGGACTGGGGCGTAAAGGACGGTTATTTCAGCAAAGCCGACGGCGAGATTTTCTATGACGAACTGACCTGGCTCTGTCTGAACCAGTACGGTGCGTTCAATTCGCCGGTGTGGTTCAACGTCGGGTTGTACCATCAATACGGCATCGGCAAGAACTCCGGCAAGGGCAATTGGTTTTACAGCCGCAAGGCACAGCAGGCCGAACGCGCGGCGACGCAATACGAATATCCGCAAGGCAGCGCCTGCTTCATCCAGTCGGTCGAGGACAACATGGAGGACATCATGCGCCTTGCCCACAGCGAAGCCATGCTCTTCAAGTACGGCTCCGGCACCGGCACGGACCTTTCGCCGCTTCGTTCCGCCCGCGAAAAGCTCAGCGGTGGCGGCCGGCCCAGCGGCCCGATGAGCTTTCTGAAGGTTTACGACCAGGTGGCCAATGTCGTGAAGTCCGGCGGCAAGACCCGGCGCGCGGCCAAGATGAACACCCTGCGCGACTGGCACGGTGACATCGAGGAATTCATTGACGCCAAACAGAAAGAGGAAAAGAAGGCCTGGGCGCTCATCGAACAGGGCTATGACGGTTCCTACAACGGCGATGCCTACGGCAGCGTGATGTATCAAAACGAAAACCTGTCGGTGCGCGCCAGCGACGAATTCATGCAGGCGGCGCTCGCGGGCAAGGAATGGCAGACGCGCGCCGTCACTACCGGCAAGCCGCTGGAAAAGAAAGACGCCGCCAAATTACTCTACAAAATCGCCGAGGGCACGCACATTTGCGGTGATCCGGGAATGCAATATGATGGCGCCATCCAGAAATGGCATACGTGCAAGGGAACCGAACCGATCCATTCCACCAATCCGTGCAGCGAATACGTGTTCATCAACAACACCGCCTGCAACCTGGCGTCGCTCAACTTGATGAAGTTCAAACGCGAAGACGGCACGTTCGATGTCGGGCGGTTCAAAGCGGCCGTACGCATTTACATCACCGCGCAGGAAATCATTGTGGACAACGCCAGTTATCCGACGAAGGAAATTGCCGAGAACTCGCACATTTTCCGCACGCTCGGCCTCGGCTACGCGAACCTCGGTTCGCTCTGCATGAGCTACGGTTTGCCTTACAACAGCGACGAGGGCCGCGCCCTCGCCGGCGCCATCACGGCCATCATGACCGGCCACGCCTACGAGCAGAGTGCGGAGATTTCCGCCGGCATCGGCCCGTTTCCGGGTTACCGCGACGCCCGTTGCGCGCATGTTTCCAGGCCGCGCCGGCCGGATAATATCGAATCCACGCTGGGCGTCATCCAGCTGCATCGCGATGCCGTGGAAAACATTCATCCCAGCGAGGAATTTGGCTATCTCAAAGACGAGGCGCGCAAGACCTGGGACGGTGCGCTCACCAAGGGCCGGCGGCACGGTTATCGCAACGCGCAGGTCACCGTGCTCGCCCCGACGGGTACCATCGCGTTTCTGATGGATTGCGACACAACCGGCGTGGAACCCGACATCGCGCTCGTCAAATACAAGCTCCTGGCGGGCGGCGGCATGTTGAAAATCGTCAATCGCGGCGTGCCGGATGCGCTGCGCCGTCTCGGTTACGGCGAGGCGGAAGTCAAAAATATCATCGCCCACGTTGAAAAATTCGACACGATTGAAGATGTTGAGGAAAAAGGCGGAATCATTCACAGCGGCTTGAAGCCGGAGCATCTGCCGGTTTTTGATTGCGCTTTCAAACCCTTCAAAGGCAAGCGGAGCATTCATTATCTGGCGCATCTGAAGATGATGGCTGCCGCGCAGCCGTTCATCAGCGGCGCCATTTCCAAAACGGTCAACATGCCGAAGGAAAGCACGGTGGAGGAGATTCGCGACACCTATGTGCAGGCGTGGAAGATGGGGCTCAAATGCGTCGCCATCTACCGCGACGGCTCGAAACGGTCGCAACCATTAAGCACCCGGAAAAGCAGCGATGGTTCCAGTGGCGCGGCCACGACGGAGGCTTCGGCGCTCGAAGCCCGCATTAAGGAACTCGAAACCGAAGTTGCTGGATTGCGCACCGAGGCCGGCAAACCGCTGCGCCGCCGCCTGTCGGACACGCGCACGGCGGTCACGCACAAATTCGACATCGCCGGCCACGAAGGTTACATGACGGTGGGGTTGTTCGAGGATGGCCAGCCGGGCGAATTGTTCATCACGATGGCCAAAGAGGGTTCGACCATCGGCGGATTGATGGACAGCATCGGTACGCTGACCAGCATTGCCCTGCAATACGGCGTGCCGCTGGAAGCGCTCGTGAAGAAATTCGCGCACCAACGATTCGAGCCGAGCGGATTTACCAAAAACCCGGAAATCCGCAACGCCGCCTCCATTACCGACTACGTGTTCCGCTGGCTCGCGCTGCAGTTCGTTCCCGGTTACCGCGAAGGTGTCGCCGCCGCGCGCAATCAACCGGAGCTGGCCATGCCCGGTTTGATGGAAGAGCTAAAAAAAAAGGTGAACCGCCCGGTGCCGGAACTGCCGATCGCCGAGGAAAATGATGTGCTGGAGGTGAAAAGCGGCAATGGCAACGGGCAGCACGCGCCCGCCGAGCGCGTTGTAAAAAGTTTGAGCGACTCCGTGGCGCATTTTCAGGAGGACGCACCAACGTGTCCGAGTTGCGGGCACGTGGCGGTGCGCAATGGCGCGTGTTACAAGTGTCTGAATTGTGGTGAGAGTCTCGGCTGCTCTTGAGGAACCGGGTAGTAGTACCGGCCGGAGACTTTGCCTTGTCTCCGGCCTTTTCATTTTCCACGGCTCGATTATTCTGCCGTCATGAGCGACTCAACCTCCTTCATCCGCGAAGATCCCTGGCGCATCTTCCGCATCATGGCCGAGTTCGTGGATTCCTTTCAGACGCTGTCCCAGGCCGGCCCCGCCGTCACCATTTTCGGCTCCGCGCGCATGCGCCCGACCGACAAGTATTATCATGCCGCCGTGGCGATCGCCAAAGGCCTGGCGCAGCATAATCTGGCCGTCATCACCGGCGGCGGACCGGGCATCATGGAGGCTGCGAACAAGGGCGCGGCCCAGGGCGGCGGCAAATCCATCGGCCTCAATATCGAACTGCCCCATGAACAGGCCGGCAACCGTTTTGTTAACCTGCCATTACATTTTCACTATTTCTTCGCCCGCAAGGTTTGCTTCGCGAAATACAGTCTTGGTTTCGTTTTCATGCCCGGCGGATTCGGTACCCTTGACGAGTTTTTCGAAATCATCACGCTCGCGCAGACGGAGCGCATCCCGCAGTTCCCGCTCATCCTGTTCGGACGCGAACACTGGAGCGGCTTGTTGCGCTGGCTCAAAACCGAGCTGCAGGAGGAGCACAAATTCATCAGCCCCGGCGACCTTGATCTAATCAAAGTCACTGACAATCCGCGGGAGACCGTTGAAATCATTCTGGATTACGAACGCCGCGTCGGCCATCCCAGTGTCATCCCCAGGGCGTTCGCCTGATTGAAGAATGCGTCCGCTGATTCAGGAAATCGCCACCGCGCACACGCCGGAATCGCTCGTCGAAAATTTGTGGAGCGAGCACGGCGTCATTTTGCTCCGGACCTCGGCGTTTGACCCGCCCTCAGCGCGCTATTCGTTTGTCACGGTCAATCCGTTTCTTACTTTTCGTTCCTTTGGCTCGCGCTGTGAAATCAGCTTTCCCAACTCCCGACTCCCATCGGCCATCTCCCAAATCCAATTCGGCAATCCGTGGCAAATTCTGGACGCGCTCATGGCCCGGTTTGAATTGCTGGACGAGATTGACCTGCCGTTTCCGCTGGGTGGCTGCTTCGGTTACTGGGGCTACGATTTGAAAAATTTCACCGAGCCGAAACTGCCGCGCCGCGCCGTCAACGACCTGGAGTTGCCCGATGGACACGTCGGCTTTTACGACAGTCTGGTGGCTTTCGACCATCAACTCGGCAAAGTTTGCGTTGTTTCCACCGGCCTCAACGCCGACGGTTCGCGCAGCGAAAAACGGGCGCGGGAACAGGCGGAATTTTGGAAACAAGCCCTCACCCGGTCTTCGGCCACCCTCTCCCATCCGATGGGAGAGGACCGGGGTGAGGGTTTCGTCACTTCCAATTTTTCTCGCGCGGAGTTCATCGCTGCCGTCGAACGCGCCCAGCGTTACATCCGTGCCGGCGATATTTATCAGGTCAACGTCTCGCAACGGTTGACGGTTCGGGTGGGGTCATCGCGCTGCGATGACCGGACGGCGCAGCGCACCGTCCCTACCGGTTGGGAATTGTTCGGCCGGCTGAGTTCCGTTTCCCCCGCGCCATTTTCGGCGTATCTTGATTGCGGTGATTTTCAGTTGGCTTCCTCTTCGCCGGAATTGTTTTTGCGTCTGAGCGGTTCGCACATTCAGACGAAACCCATCAAGGGCACACGTCCGCGCGACAGCGATCCGACCCGCGATGCGCAACTTGCTTATGAACTCCAAACCAGCGCCAAAGAACTGGCCGAATTGATCATGATCACCGATTTACTGCGGAACGATCTTGGCAAGGTTTGCGAATTCGGTTCAGTTCAGGTGCCGGAGTTGGCCAAACTCGAAAAATTCGCCCAGGTCCAACACCTGGTTTCGACGGTCGAAGGCCGGTTGCGTCATGATGTGACACATTTTGCCGCGCTCGCTTCGAGTTTTCCCGGCGGCAGTATCACGGGCGCGCCGAAATTCCGCGCGATGGAAATCATAGACGAGCTGGAATCCATTTCGCGCGGGCCTTATTGCGGTTGCCACGGCTATCTTGGATTCAATCGTGAGAGCCAGTTGAGCATCACCATCCGGACGGCGGTCTGCAAAGACGGTCTCGCGCATTTCAATGTGGGCGCCGGTATTGTCGCAGATTCAAATCCGGAGGCGGAATACGAAGAGACACTGGCGAAAGCCGCCGGTTTTCTGGCGGCGATCAGGTTTGAATCATCGGCTTTGGTTCAGAGCCATCAATTTCCGCTCCATTGGTAATCGTATCCGGCGGGCGGATCGTATTGGATTGCCACGGCCCAGACACCCGGTTGGACCGGGCTGGGATTCCAGAAGATTTTGACGTAACTGACATGGCCGTCCACGAAACCTACTATGTTTTTGGCGTCGTCAAAAAGAACCGCTCCATTGTTAAAAGTGACCGCGCCGAACGCGGAGGCGTTGCCGCGGTCATGCCAGGAGAAAGGCCAAAAAGCCGAATCCTCCGGATCCAGAACGGCTCTGGCCGGGTGTCTTATCGCGTCGAATTTTTCACTTCGCAAGCCGATGGCATTGGTGTAAACGCTGAAAAGATTGGTGATCCCACCGTTGAACGCATAACTCGAAAACCGGGTGAAGGGGGAGTCGTGGTAACTTGTGGATTGGTAGGTGATTGAAAGGGAAGGGCTCTCCAAGCCGTAAGAAAATGTGTCCGCCGGGCAGACAAAGAGTCGGTCGTGAGGCGAAGGATCTCCCTTTAAGCCAACGTATTGCCCGATCAACTGCCGATAGGTAAAACAGTTGGCCAGGTCATAATCAAGAAAGTCTTTGGCATTGGCCACCGCGCTCGCGTCGACCGGGGTGCGGCCGTTGTTATCATCGCAATACATTCGGATCGCCAGGTTGATCTGCCGGACATTGTTCAGGCAGACCATCCGTTGGACTCTGCGCTTGGCCAGGCTGACGGCAGGCAGCAACAACGCCGCCAATATTCCGATGATGGCGATGACCACCAGCAATTCGATCAACGTGAATGCCCGTCTCTGGCCGGTGTCTTTCAAATGATGTCTCCGCGGATTTGAATTATAATGAAAGATCATTCTGCCCCGGTCCTTTCAAAAGTCAGCGGAAAACCGCCGCCGCCCTGAAACCAAACGCCAACGAGATTGCCGTCTTTGAACGTTCCTTCGTAAGTGCAGCCAATCTGATTCCATTTCAGGCGCAAATTCGGGAAATCGTAATTGAACTCTGATGGAGAAATCGGACCGTCATTCCCAAATTGGTCTACGTTGTAAAGCGCAGCAGAATAGGAATCGTCAGGCAACCTGGCGATGTTTAGCGCCAGCCGGATCGTCGCTTTGGATCTAGCGATGGTGACAACCCATGATCCTTTCCAATGCCCCTGCAAATCGTCCTTGGATTTGGACGAATAGTCTTTGTCCGCATCAACAAGATATTCCGCGCGATAATTGGCGCGTTTGAGACTTGCCGGGATTGATTTCCCGCCGTGCGTCCATGAGCCATTCATTTCAGTGTCATTTGCGTTGACGGCTCCCTGGAATAAGCCCTGACCAATGTTGTCCTGAAATTTGACCAGCGACCTCTGGTAATTGCCTCTCGCCGGTCGCCCGTAAGCCCCCAACTCCGGCCAGCTCATCTCCGCGCGGAATGTCCCATCCCCTTTGTCCACGATTTTCAAATTTACATGCACTGCGTTCGACCCGGTGTCGACCTTGCCTTCCCAGTAGCCCTGGAGTTCTGAACCAGCGCGAGGCGCAAACTCTGCTTCGGTCAGCCGCGGCGGAACCGGCTCCGGCGAGGCCGTGCGCAGGAATAAAATGGGATCCGGTTGGATAAAATGAATCGCATGATCCAGAATCATTTGTGTCGCATCCGCATTCACCCTCAGCTTCCATATATCCCTCACGTTCCTTTCGATCTGGAGAAATGGATAATTGTAGACGACCTTGCCCATCGATGCATCCTTCCTGCCCATTTCTATCCAATCGGTGGTTGCCCTATAAACGTCATTTGTCTTGGTTAGTCTTAGCACAACGTGCGTTCTCGCTGCCTCGCCAGCGCTAACGCCGGCGTTGTCCAGCAGCATGACTCCTTCCCATGTGCCCTGAATGTTTGGATAATGCGCCGCGCGCCAGGAATGTGTTGCATCGATAGCGACAATGCCCATTCCGGCAATGATGAGCATCAAGCCACCGGTGACCACTGTATTTTTTGCCTTTGTCCATGCCATCATTTTCAATGCTCCATGGATGAGGGTCAGGATTGAAGTTGAAGCCGCCACACCTTTGGCAATGGCCACGGCGGCCACGGATTTCGGCAGGACCAGTGGCACGGCTTGAACGGAGTTGGCGGAGATTTCTCCTGCGATTATGGCTGTGGTTGAGGAAACGCCACGTTTGGAAAAATAGCGGTGCAATTTTTCCAACGCACGGCGGATCCGCTTGCGCGCGGTATCTTCGCCCATGCCCAGAGAATTTCCAATTTCCGCCAGTGATTTGTTTTCGAAGAAACGCAGCAGCAAGGCCCGCCGGTCCTTTTCACCCAGCGCGGCCAGTGCTTCGTCCAGCAACGGCGACATTTGCTCCCACGGCGAGTCGGGCGCGGCAGCTTGAAGTTGGGGTTGCATTTGAACCTCCTTTTCCCGTCGCCGTCGTCCGGCGGCAACTCGGATTTGCGCGAGTGCGGTGTAGCGTGTCGTCCGGAACAGCCAGCCGATCAAGACGGTTTTTTCAGAAAGACGCCCGGCCTTTTGCGCGAGAATGATAAATACCGCCTGCGTGATTTCTTCGGCCATCAGCGGTTCGCGCACTTGCCGCAACGCCGCCGAATAGACGAAACCGATGCGCCGACCCACCAGTTCTGCAAAGGCTGCTTCCGAGTGGCGCGTCACGTATTCGCGCAACAGTGCGAGGTCGTCCATTGCCTGCATTCATCTATTAAATGCCTGATCTGGCTAGAACCGGACATCCTTTTTGAATAAATTTTCAACTCGCGAAACGGCCGCGTTTGCGATAGTTGAAGGCGCATTAGGAACACATGACCATTTTCCTCAATGGCCGGTTTGTGCCCGAAGCGGAAGCGGTCATTCCCGTCAATGACCGTGGTTTCATGTATGGCGACGGGCTTTTCGAGACAGTACGCGTTGTGAACGGCCGGCCCTTCCGCCTGGCGCAGCACCTGGAACGGATGACGCGCGGCGCCGATTTCCTGAAAATCAAACCACCTTTTGCGCCGAAGGCATTGCAGGAATTTGTTGAGCAACTCATTGAACAGAACCAGATGTCGGAGGCCATTCTGCGCGTGACGTTGACACGCGGGCCGGGTGCGCGCGGTTATACGCCTAAAGCTGAAGGCAGACCGACAATGGTGATGACGTTGCATGTCGCACCGCCGTCAGAAAATCCTCTGCATTGGAGTTTGATCACCTCGTCGTTCCGGGTGCTGGCCGCCGATCCATTGTCGTCCTTCAAAACCTTGAACAAACTCACGCATGTCATGGCGCGCGCCGAGGCAGCTGAGCAAGGTGCGGATGAGGCGCTGTTGATCAACACGAATGGCGAGGTGGCCGAGACCGCGAGCGGCAATGTATTCTGGGTTTACGACGACAAGGTTTGCACGACCCCGACGGGCCGTGGGGTGTTGCCGGGCATCACGCGCGCCGTAGTGCTGGAGATCTGCCAGGCGCTCAGACTGCTGACCAACAAACGCGTCGTCAAACCCGGGGCGTTGAAAAACTCCGAAGGCCTCTTCATCACCCAAAGTGCGTTCGGCATTATCCCGGTGGCAACCTTCGACGGCGAGCCCGTCGCATCCTCACCCTTGGTGGATCAAATTTTCAACGCGTATCGCGAACTGCTTGTCAAATCCTAGGCATCCCAGGTCGGGCCGCCACCTTCGACACTTGATTTGAAGACGTCCGGCATGGTTAACAGTCGTTTGTTTACTTTATAATTTACATTAGCGGTCATCAAATCGCCTTGGGGCCCTTGAAATCAATGACGTTAGAAGCGTATTGTGGATTAAGAAAAGGCGAAACCGGACAGGAAAGGCCGTCGCCGACTTGAAACCGTTGAGGCCGTTATGGTCAAAAATGCAAATCCAACGGATACAAGAAGCCTTGTGCGGACAGGAAGGCAGAGGCGTCCGCAATCCTGCACCTCAATCTTCAACCTCAGAGGGTCATTATGATGGAAACTCGTGGCGTTGATCCTTGTGCGTCATTCATCAGCAGCCAATTACAATCTGCCGACGATACCACGGTATTCGCGAAAAGCGGCATCCGCCGGGCTGTGACGATTTCCCGCCAAACCGGGTGTGGCGCATTGGTGGTTGCCGAGAAGCTTGCGCATTATTTGCAGGAACATTCCCGGGGCGCTGCCCCTTGGACGGTCTTTGACCGTAATCTTATAGACAAAGTGCTTGAAGAGCATGATTTGCCTCCTTGCCTGGCCAAATTTTTACCGGAGGATCGTGTCTCGCAACTGGAGGATTTCCTGGACGAAATGTTCGAGGTGCATCCTCCGTTGCAAACCATCGTCCATCAAACCGCTGAAACCATGCTCGGGCTGGCGTCCATGGGCAGGGTGATCCTGATTGGCCGTGGCGGCAACGTGGTCACGGCCCGATTGCCGGGCGTGCTGCATGTGCGCTTGGTGGCTCCGTTCGAAAAGCGCGTCGAGCACGCCCATCAATACTACGACATGACCAGGGCTGAGGCGCAAAAATTCTGTATCAAGGAAGACCTGGGCCGCGCCCGCTATCTTAAAAAATATTTCAACGCCGACATTGATGACCCTCTGCTCTACCACCTGATCGTCAATACCGGCCAGATGGATTATAACGCCGCGGCCAAACTCATTGGCGAGGCGGTTTTGAATCCGGATTAACCGGATTGTTTCCGGCAGATTAAAGCGCCGGTTATCCGCCCGGTGAGTTCTGTCTTGGGTCGGCGCGATGCTTGTGGCTAAATTCCCGCGTGCCTCCAGACACTCGACCTCGTTCTTCCCGCGTGCGGCGTCAAAAGCGCGCGGGTTGGATGTGGTGGCTTGTGCTGGCCGCGTTGGTGCTGGCGACATGGTTTTGGTGGCGGCACGCGCATCCGAGGAAAATTGCCCGGCCCCCGACTGCCGTCCAGCGGCAGGTGCCACCGCTGGTTCTGACACGCCAATCGCGTGGCGATTTTCCGCGACCGGTTCACGACGTGCTGGAAACACAAATCGCGCTGGCGCGCCGGGCAATTTCGCCGGGTTCCATTGACAGCGCGCTCGGCTCCCAGACGCGCGCGGCCGTTGCCGTCTTTCAGCAAACGCAAAATCTGCCGGCGACCGGTGTGCTCGATGCCGATACGCGCGTCCGGCTCACGCTCGACGCGCCGTTGTTGACAACTTACACCGTGACGACAAATGATCTGGCGCGCCTCCAGCCGCTGGGTAAAACGTGGCTGGCCAAATCGCAACAGACGGCACTGGATTATGAAACGGAACTCGAGCTGGTGGCCGAAAAAAGCCACGCGAACCCCAAACTGATTCAACTGCTCAACCCGGCGGTGAACTGGACGAGTGTCGCGCCGGGCACGGTCCTGCAAATTCCCGACGTGAATTATCCCCCGCCGGCGGACAAGGCGGCCTTTTTGGTCATCCACCTTGATGGCAAATATCTGGAGGCGTTTGATCTGGAAACGAACCTGCTCGCGCATTTTCCCTGCAGCATCGCCGCACGGGTCGAGAAACGGCCGGTGGGTGAGTTGCACGTTGTCGTCATCGCGCCGGATCCAAATTACACATTCGATCCCGAATTGTTTCCCGAATCACCGGAAGCGCAGCAATCAAATCAGAAACTGATTTTGCCGCCCGGCCCCAACAACCCCGTCGGCGTGGTCTGGATTGGGTTGGACAAAACCGGTTATGGCATTCACGGCACACCGGCGCCGGAACAAATCGGACGAACGGAATCGCACGGCTGTTTCCGGCTGGCGAACTGGGATGCAGAATATTTGATGCAACTGGCGTGGGAGGGCATGCCGGTGCTGGTGGAGCCGTGAAAGGGAATTGAACTTGCACCCGGTTGGCGCCCGGATTAAGAATCCACGATCAGTTGGACGATTACATGTGCCGGACCGGAAGATTTTAATTAGACGACAGGCAAACATGGATCGAATTTTGAACCACCGCGCGCCGGAACCGTGCTGCGGGCTGGAATAATGATGCAGAAATCTTCTCCAAAGCAGGCGCCTCGACAAAAGCATCCGGGCGCATCCCAGCCGGCCGACGAACGCTTCAAATTGATTGCCCGGGCCACCAATGATGTCTTTTGGGATTGGGATCTGGAAACCAACGCGGCGTGGCGCAGCGAAGGTGCGAGTGAAACCTTCGGATATCCGTCGAACGAACGGGTTTCGGATATCAATTTTTGGGTCAACCGCATTCACCCGGAAGATCGGGCCCGCGTGGAGGAAAGCATTCAAGCGGTGAGATCCGCAGCGGCAAGGAATTCTGGCGGGAGGAATACCGGTTTTTGTGCCAGAACGGCCTGTATGCGGACGTATTGGATCGTGGCTATGTGGTTCATGACGCCAAAGGCAAGCCCGTGCGCATGGTCGGTGCCCTGTCAGACATCTCCAAACAAAGAGAGATGGAGACCAGGCTTCTGGAGGAGCGCAATCTGTTGCGTGCCTTGATTGATAACCTGCCGGACTATATTTACGTCAAGGATATGGCTGTACGCAAAACCTTGTCCAACGCAGCCGATATCCATGCCCTGGGCTGTAAAAGCGAGGCGGAGGTGCTGGGAAGAACAGATTTTGATTTCTTTCCCAGGGAAGTTGCGGAAAAGCTTTTTGCCGATGATCTGGAGGTGTTGAAAGGGCAATCACATGTCAACCGTGAGGAAAAAGTCATCAATGCCGATGGCGAGGTCATTTGGACGCTCACCACGAAGGTTCCCCGGCGTGATGCCGCCGGCAACATCATCGGTCTGGTCGGCGGCGGGCGCGACATCACCCGGCAGAAGGAGGCGGAACTCCGGTTGACGGCCGAGCGCAACCTGTTGCGCACGGTCATTGATAATCTGCCTGATTGCATCTACGCAAAGGACCGCGATGCCCGCAAGGTCCTGGCCAACCCGGGCGATGTGAAAAACATGGGCCTCACGACTGAAGCCGAGGTCCTGGGTAAGACCGATTTTGAACTCTTTCCGTCTGACATTGCGGCGGCATTTTTTACCGACGATCAAGCGGTGCTGACAACCGGACAGCCGGTCATCAACCGGGAAGAGAAAGTCATCCGGCCTGATGGGGAAGCCCGCTGGCTGCTCACCACGAAAGTTCCCTGGCGCGATGCCCATGGCACGATTATTGGTCTGGTTGGCATTGGCCGCGACATCACCGATAAAAAGCATCTGGAGGAACAATTCCTGCGCGCCCAACGGATGGAAAGCATCGGCCGCCTGGCCACCGGGATTGCCCACGACCTGAACAACATTTTGGCGCCCATTTTGATTTCCATCGCCCTCTTGCGACAAAAGGTTCAGGACGATGAAGGCTTGGGAATCTTGACCCGGCTGGAAGCCAGCGCCAAGCGTGGCGCTGACATTGTCAAGCAAGTCCTTGGATTTGGCCGCGGGCTGGAAGGCCAGCGGATGCCGGTGAATCCGCAACTGCTCATTCGGGACGTCATTCGCATCACCACTGAAACTTTCAGCAAGTCCATCCAGGTTGAAACCGACGTTGCTCCGGATGCCTCCCTGGTTTCCGGCGACATGACGCAGTTGCACCAGGTCCTGCTCAATCTTTGCGTTAACGCGCGTGACGCCATGCCGAAAGGTGGCAAACTAAAATTGAGGGTGCGCAATTTCACCGCCGACGCTCATTTCGTCAGTCTCAACCCCGAAGCCAAACCTGTCGCTTATGTGCTTTTTGAAGTAACCGACAACGGCCACGGGATTCCGCCGGATATTCGTGACCGGATTTTTGAACCATTCTTCACCACCAAGGAACTGGGCAAAGGCACCGGCCTGGGGTTGTCGACTACCTTGTCCATCGTCAAAAGTCACGGCGGCCTGATCCTGGTGGAAAGTGAACTCGGAAAGGGCTCCACGCTTCAGGTCTATTTGCCCGCGATGTCCAGGGGGGACTTGGATAAAGCCAAAGTGCCTGGCAGCCGTTGACCACGCAAAATATCCACTGTCACTGCCTCCTGTGAGACGGTTCCCGGAATAAATAACGCTGCTTTTGACAGCTGGTCGTGCGATTCCAAAATACCGTCCAAATTATCATTGCCGGGCGACCGGCTTTGACCTAATGGTTAGACAACCTGAACAAAGGAAAAATATGGCTATTGGATTGATTTTTGTCGTCATCGTGCTGGTGGTGTTGCTGGCTCTGGTCGGCTTTGTCATCGGTGGTTACAACAAACTCGTCACCCTGCGCAACCGGTTCAAGAACGCCTACGCGCAAATTGACGTGCAGCTCAAACGCCGCTATGACTTGATCCCCAATCTCGTTGAAATCGCCAAGGGCTACATCAAACACGAACGCGAGACGCTGGAGAACGTCACCAAGGCGCGCAACGTCGCCTATGCCGCATCGCAGGCCGCTGCCGCCAATCCCGGCGACGCCAGCGCCATGAAAAATCTTGTCTCCGCCGAAAGCGGTCTCGCCGGCACCCTCAGCCGGCTGATGATGGTCTCCGAATCCTATCCCGATTTGAAGGCCAACCAGAACATGATGCAGCTCACGGAGGAATTGACCTCGACGGAAAACAAGATCTCCTTTGCCCGGCAGGCTTACAACGACTCGGTGATGGTCTATAACACTGACCGTGAAGTTTTTCCCAGCAACCTCATCGCCGGTATGTTCAATTTCGGCCCCGCGGAACTGTTCGTCATCGACAAGCCGGAGCAGAAGGACGCCCCCAAAGTTTCCTTCACGTGAGTTTTTGCCGAAACAGAAAATTTACGATTTGCGATTTACGATTTACGCGCCGTTATGAATTGTTTGGCCCCTCGTAAATCGTAAATCCAATATCGTAAATGCCGATGGATTTTTTCCAGCAACAGGACAAGGCCCACCGCAAAACGAAGTGGCTGGTTATTTACTTTGCGATGGCCGTGGCCGCCATGATCGCTGCCATTTATGTCGCGGTTCTGCTGATTTTTTTCGGCGTCCAGGCGCATCAGGAGCGCGCTGATTACAGGCAGGAACAGCCGCAGTTTTCCGCGTGGAACCCGCAGATTTTTTTCGGCGTCAGCATTGCCACGCTCGCCATCATCGGCATCGGCAGCCTCTACAAAACCTCGTCGCTCGCCGCCGGCGGCAGCGTCGTCTCGGAAATGATGGGCGGCCGGCTCCTCAACCCCAATACCACCGATCCCGACGAACGCAAGCTGCTCAACGTCGTTGAAGAAATGGCCATCGCCTCCGGTGTGCCTGTGCCGCAGGTTTATGTCATGGACGCGGAGGACGGCATCAATGCCTTTGCCGCCGGCCACAAACCGGGCGACGCCACTGTCACCGTCACGCGCGGCTGCATGAAACTGCTTTCGCGCGACGAGTTGCAGGGCGTTATCGGCCACGAATTCAGCCATATTCTCAATGGCGACATGCGGCTGAACCTCCGGCTCATGGGCATTATTTTTGGAATCCTTTGCCTCGCCATCATCGGGCGGGTGCTTCTGCAAACGTCGCGCGGCGGCGGGCGCGGGCGCGGCCAGAATCCGTTGCCATTGTTGGGCCTGGTTTTATTGCTCATCGGCTATATCGGTGTTTTCTTTGGACGACTCATCCAGGCCGCCGTCAGCCGCCAGCGCGAATTTCTCGCTGACGCCTCTTCCGTCCAATTTACGCGCAACCCGGGCGGCATCACCGGCGCGCTGAAAAAAATTGGCGGCCTGGGCGAAACCGGTTCGCGCATCAGCCACGCCCACGCCGAAGAGTTGTCGCACATGTTTTTCGGCAACGGTGTTTCCGAGCCGTTCATCGGCCTGCTCGAAACCCACCCGCCGCTCCTCCAGCGCATCCGTGTCTTCGAGCCGAACTTCGACGGAAAATTTTCCTATCTTCGATACGATGGCCGCGACCGGCCGCCGGAGGCAGTTTCAACCCCGAAACGCCAGCCAATGCCGAATCTCTTCGGTACCGTCCTGGGCGGCGCCATTCTCGCTTCGGGCGATGCCGAAAGACCTCCGGTCATCAGATCGCACACCGTTCTGCCGAACCTGGGCAATCCGACCCCATTGCACCTGAACTACGCCGAACAATTGCGGGATTCGCTGCCCGACAGCGTGAAGGCCGCCGCGCGCGAACCCCTTGACGCCGTGGCGCTTGTTTACGCCATGCTGCTGAGCAACGATGACCAAATGCGCGCGACGCAGCTGGCCGAACTCGCCAAACGCGTTGACCCGGTGATCCAGCAAAAAACCGCCGCGTTGTTTCCCGATGTCGCCCGGGCCGCCGCGCACGCGCATTTGCCGATGATCAACCTTGCCCTGGGCACGTTGCGGAATTTGAATGCCGGCCAATTCACACAATTCTCGCAGACCCTCCAGTGGCTTGTCCAAAGCGATGGGAAAGTGGAACTGTTCGAATTTGTCATCCAAAAAATTATTCTGCACCACCTCGCGCCGCAATTTGGCCAGGCGCCGCGCACGGTGGTCCAATACTACTCGCTCAAACCGCTCGTGCCGGATTGCGCCGTGCTGCTTTCGGCGCTGGCCAACGTCGGCAGCAGCGATGCCGCCGAAATCCAGAAGGCGTTTGCAACCGGCATGCCCTATCTGCGCGCACCGGATGAAACCGATCTGGTGCTGCTGCCCCGCGAACAATGCGGCGTGAATCAGATCGACGCCGCGCTTAACCGCCTCGCGCAGGCGTCGCCGCTCATAAAAAAGAACCTGGTCGAAGCCTGCATCCATTCCATCGGCGCCGATGGCGTCATTCTGGAAGCGGAAGCTGAACTGCTCCGTGCCATCGCCGACACCCTGGACTGCCCGATGCCGCCATTTGTGGCGGGAGAGTAAGAACACAATGCGGATCAACCGCCGACAGTTCCTCCAAACCACCGGGGCAGCGGGTTTGACGCTCGCCGCCGGCCCGTTGCCAGTATTGGGAAATTTGTCCGGCCACGTTGACCGGCGTGCATTGGTCCGCCGGCATAATCCGCAAATAATGCAATTTGATCCTTTTGCCGCGCTCTCCGTCGGCAACGGCGAATTCGCCTTCACTGCGGATGTGACCGGATTGCAGACCTTATCTACTGAATCCGAAAATCAATTTCCGCTCTGTACCACGTCCCATTGGGCCTGGCACCGCGCGCTACCACCCGCTGGGCTTGACCCGAAAAATGTCCGCTACAAAGATTACGACACTTACGGACGCTCCGTCGGCTACGCGACAGATTCGACGGGACAGGAAGCGCTGTTTAACTGGCTGCGTGAAAATCCACACCGCTTTCATCTGGGCCAAATCGGATTTGAATTGCAGAAATCCAACGGCTCGCTGGCGACATCTGACGATTTGAAAAGTATTCGCCAGAGGCTCGATCTCTGGAACGGTTTGCTGGAGAGTTATTTTGAATTTGAGGGCCAGCCGGTTCATGTCCAAACCTGTTGCCATCCCGAATTGGACTTGATTGCCGTGCGCGTTGAATCGCCGCTTCTGGCGGATGGCCGGTTGCCGGTTCGCCTCGCGTTTCCCTATGCTTCATCAGGCATGAGCATGGCCGACTGGAACCATCCGGAGTGGCATGCGACGTCACTTTTACGCCCGACCAAGAATCGCGCCGACTTCGCGCGCAAGCTGGACACGACCGATTACGCCGCCGGGTTGCAGTGGAGCGACGGTGCGGAACTGGCGCAACGCACAGAACACGAATTTCTGCTGAGCGCAAAGGCCGGCGAGGCGATTGAATTCGTCTGCCACTTTTCGTCGGGGCCATTTTCCGAAAAGTTACCGGGTGTCGCCCAAACCCAATCCGCCGCTGAAAAACATTGGCGGAGATTCTGGAACGACGGTGGCGCAATCGACCTGGCCGGCAGCACCGACCCGCGCGCGCCTGAGCTGGAACGCCGTATTGTGCTTTCGCTTTATAACACGGCATTGCACTGCGCCGGCTCGCTGCCGTCCGCAGAGACCGGCCTGTTGTGCAACAGTTGGTACGGAAAATTCCATCTGGAAATGCACTGGTGGCACAGCGTCCACTTCACCGCCTGGAACCGTTTCGCGTTGTTTGAAAAAAGCCTGGCCATTTACGAGCGCATCCTGCCGCTGGCGCGCGACACCGCCCGGCGCCAGGGTTATCGCGGCGCACGCTGGCCCAAGATGATTGGCCCGGACGGCCGCGATTCGCCCTCGTCCATCGGCCCGCTGCTCATCTGGCAGCAACCACACCCGATTTACTACGCCGAACTTTCCTACCGCCGGCGACCGGACAAAAAAACCCTGGTCCGCTGGCGGGACATCGTTTTTGAATCAGCGGAATTCATGGCGTCCTATGCCGAGTTCGTCCCGAAGCGAAATCAATTCGTTCTCGGCCCGCCGTTAAAGACCGTTTCGGAAAATACCGACGCGCTGACGACCACCAACCCGGCGTTTGAACTGGCTTACTGGCGGTTTGGCCTGCGTCTGGCACAAAACTGGCGTGAGCGGCTGGGGTTGCCGCGTGAACCGCACTGGGACCGGGTTTTGAATCAACTTTCACCGCTGCCCGCTCAGGATGGCGTTTATCTGATGCAGGCAGGCATGACCGACACTTACACGAAATGGAATTGGGAGCATCCGGCGTTGCTCGGCGCACTCGGCATGCAACCCGGCGATGGTGTGGATTCCGATATCATGAAGCGTACGACGCGGCGCGTCCGGGACACCTGGCAGTGGGACCGTTCCTGGGGCTGGGATTTCCCGATGGCCGCGATGGCCGCCGCGCGCACCGGTCAACCGGAACTGGCACTGGATTTCCTGCTGCTCGACGCTCCTAAAAACCGTTATTTGCCCAACGGCCACACTTTCCAGCGAGCCAATTTGCCCGCCTACTTGCCGGGCAACGGTGGATTGCTCGCCGTGGCAGCGATGATGTGCGCGGGCTGGGCCGGCGGCCCGAACGACTCGGCACCCGGCTTTCCGAAGAATGGCAAATGGTCAGTGAGCTGGGAGAATCTACAGCGATGGATGTAATACGATGGGCGTGGCGAGTGACCCGATCTTCTCGCCACCTGTCAGACGCTACTTACTCGCGCACCGTTGCCTTCAATTGCGCTTTGAACGCTTCCACGATCCTCACATGCGCTGCGTTGACTTCGGCGTCAGTCAAAGTTCTTTCCGGCGAGCGATAGGTGAAAGCGTAAGCCAGGCTTTTTTGTCCTGCGGGGACATTTTTCCCGCGAAACACGTCGAATAATTCGACGCCTTCAAGGTTCGCCGGTTTGGCTTTCCGGACTGTTTGCAGAACAGCGTCATGCGTTGTCGCCTCGGGTACGAGCATCGCTACGTCGCGGCGGATGGCGGGAAACTGCGGCAACGGCTTGAACGCTTTGGCTGAATTCCGCCGCGCCAGCAGTTGATCGAGACTCAACTCCGCGAGAAAAACTGCGTCGCGCAAATCGTGCTTTTTGGCCAGGACCGGCGAGAGTTGGCCCATCTCACCCAGCGGCAACTTGCCACCGAGTGCAATGATGGCGGACTCAAGAAATAGCGCCGAACTTTCGGGGCCTTTGCCGTACGTCACGCCGCGAACGCCGAACTGCTCCAAAAATTCCTCAATCAGGCCCTTCAAATCAAAAGCATCAAATTTTGCGTCGCGTTCATTCCCGCTCCAGAAGGGCAGGGTGCGTTGACCGGTAAGCGCAATGGCGACCCGGCGTTCTTCAATGTAGCGCCGGTTGCCAGCCTGCGGGTTCGCGCGACTTCCAGCCGCACCACCGGGCGGGACACCTTCCGATGGAATCGGGACAGACGGAGACGTCTGCGCTACATTTTTGAACACCCTTCCAATCTCATACAGTGCCACGTCGTAATTCTTGCGGCTGACATTATGCCGCAACGAATGAATCAGCCCCGGCAGCAAACTCGGTCGCAACACGTCCATGTCCGAACTCAGCGGGTTGGCCAGCGCCACGATTTCTTCTGACTTCTGACTTCTGACTTCTGGCTTTGCAATCAGCGTCTGCCCTTGCGCCTCATTCAACCCCAAACCGCTCAAAATCCGCCGGGCCTCGGCAATCTGGTCGTGAACCGCATCAAACTCGTTTGTGCCAATCGCGCCGCGTGGCGGGGTGGCCGGAATCTTGTCCACGCCGTGCAACCGCGCGATCTCCTCAATCAAATCCACCTCGTGTTTCAAATCCACGCGGAAGGTGGGTATTTGAAACGTCACCGGTTCCGGCGGACCGCTTGCGCCGACCGGACGCGCCTTGCGGTTGGCAATCTTAAGTCCCAGCTGCCCGAGATGGAATTCGCATTCCTCCGGCTTCAAGGCGATGCCGAGCAATTCATTTACTTTGTGATGGCGCAAAGTGATTTGCCTCGGTTCAGCTGGTTTCGGATGGGCGTCCACCCCGCCATCGGCCAATTGCCCACCGGCAGTTTCCAGAATTAATTGTGCCGCGCGCTGGCTGGCCCAGTCGCAGATGCCGATGTCCGCACCGCGTTCGAAGCGGTAGCTGGATTCGCTGCGCAAACCCAGGGCTTTGGAGGTGCGCCGAATGTTTGTCGGCGAGAAATAGGCGCTCTCGATGAGCACGTCCACGGTTTTCTCGTTGATTTCCGTGTTCTGTCCGCCCATGACGCCGGCCAGCGCAATGCCTTTCTGCTCATCGGCAATCAGCAACATGTCGCCTGTGAGTTTGCGCTCGATATTGTCGAGGGTCTTGAATTTTTCGCCGTCTTTCGCGCGGCGGACGACGATGGTTGGTTTGCCGTCCTTGCCTTTGGCGATGAGATGATAATCGAACGCGTGCAATGGCTGGCCGATCTCCAGCATGACGTAATTTGTCACGTCCACGACGTTGTTGATGCTCCGAATTCCCACTTTTTCCAGGGTGGTCTGGAGCCAATCCGGGCTGGGTCCGATTTTCACGCCCTTCGCAACCCGCGCCGTGTAACGCGGGCAAAGCTCCGCGTCTTCGATCCTTACCGAAACCAAACTTTCGACTCTGACTTCTGACTTCTGACTTCTGACTTCTGGCATCTTCAGCTGGTTACCGGTGACCGCCGCGATTTCGCGGGCGATGCCGATAACGCTGTTCCAATCCGGCCGGTTCGGCGTGATTTCCAGATCATAAACCACGTCGCCACCACTGCGACCGAGGTATTCGGCGAATGATTTTCCAATCGGTGCCTCCTTGGGCAGAATGAGCAGACCGTCCACCTTGTCCGGCAGGCCAAGTTCCTGCGGGGAGCACATCATGCCCTGGCTGGTGATGCCGAAAACTTTCCGTTCCTTGATGACGAACGGTTCTTTTTCGCCTGGTTTCAGCGGCAGGGCAAAGTTCGGCAGGATGAGTGGTACTTTGTCACCAACGTTGTGGTTCTGTGCGCCGCAAATGATGGTGCGTTCGCCCTTCCCGTCGTTGACCTTGCAGACGGAGAGCTTGTCCGAGCCGGGCACCTTGTCCTTGGTAAGGATTTGGGCGACGACGATGCCTTCAAACTCGCCGCCGATTTTGAGGACATTTTCGGCCTCAAGACCAAGCATGGTGAGCCGCTCGGTCAATTCCTCGGGCGACCAGTCAAAATCGACGTACTGTTTAAGCCAGTTAAAGATGACTTTCATTGATGAAACTATTTTTCGAAGAAATGGACTTTGCCGGTAGAGAGGTCATACATGCCGCCGACCAGTCCGATTTGACCGTTATCGAGCATCTCACGCAGGATGGGGCTGCGTTCGCGGATTTGTTGCATGACCAACCGCACGTTCGCTTCGGAAACTCCATCCACAAATTTATAATTTTTTGAAGTGCGCGGCTGAACGTCGGCGGGAACCGCGTCCATTGCGGGTTTGATTTTGGCGAGCAGGCCGGTAAGGTTGCCGAGTTGCACGTCGTCCAGGGCGCCCTTGATGGCGCCGCAATTGGAATGGCCGATGACCGCAATCAGTTTCGCGCCCGAGACCTTGCAGGCGAATTCCAGGCTGCCGAGCACGTCGTCGTTCAGCACATTACCGGCCACGCGCGCGCTGAAAAGACCGCCGATGCCCTGGTCCAGGACGATTTCAATGGGCTGGCGCGAGTCAATGCAACTCAGAACCACAGCAAAAGGATGCTGGCCGGAGGCGGTGGCTTTGACATCGGCGGGCAGGTTGCGTTTCAACGGATGGCCGGCCACAAAACGGGCGTTGCCCGCCTTCAACTCCGCCAAGGCCTGCGCCGGCGTCATGGCCGTCTGCGCTGCCTTGGTGGGCGGGGCTGCCTGCGCCGGCAGGGAGCAGACAGCCGTCGAGCAGCAGGCGTTCTGGGATTTCCTGGAAGATTGACAACCTGGCGCGATGAACAGTGCGATGGCCAGAACGGCAAGCCACGAGACGCAATTTAATCGTATTTTCATACGTTTTCGATGTCGCTCCTGACGGAGCGTTTTCATTCTTATTTTGTATCTACAAATATTTCGCTCCTGACGGAGCTTCGTTACGGCTCGCGAGTACGCTCGCCCCACCGATTAAAGTTGTTTCAAAAATCGCACGTCATTCTCGTAAAAGAGGCGGATGTCGTTGATGCCATAACGAATCATGGCGATGCGTTCGATGCCGAAGCCGAACGCCCAACCGGTCCAGATTTCGGGGTCATAACCGACGTTTTCGAAGACCTGCGGATGCACCATGCCGCACCCGGCGATTTCCAACCAGTCCTTGCCTAACTTCTTCACCAGCGCGTTGCTGAAATCAATCTCGAAGCTCGGCTCGGTGTAGCTGAAATAATGCGGGCGAAACCGGATTTTTGTCTCCTCGCCGAGCAGTTCCTTGAAAACGAATTCCACCGTGCCCTTGAGGTCGCCGACGGTGACATTTTTGTCCACGTAAAGTCCCTCAATTTGCTGGAAGGTCGGGTTGTGCGTGGCGTCGGCGTTATCGCGGCGATAGACGCGGCCCGGCACGATGATGCGAATGGGCGGCGGTTGCTTCTCCATCACGCGGATTTGGACGGAAGAGGTGTGAGTGCGGAGCAACTGTGGTTGACGACCGCCCTCACCCCGGCCCTCTTCCCCGGGAGAGGGAGACGCATTCGGCGCGGTGCTGGCAAGATAGAACGTGTCCTGGGTATCTCTGGCGGGATGGTCGGCCGGTGTGTTGAGCGCGTCGAAGCAGTGGTATTCGTCCTCGATTTCCGGGCCGTCGGCGACGACGAAACCGATTTTGCGGAAGCTGCGGACAATGTCCTCGGTCACCTGTGTGAGCGGATGCAACCTGCCGAGCGCGCGGCGGCGGCCGGGTGCGCTGAAATCGGTCGGTTCCTTCGGCAACGCGGCCGCAAGCTCAAGTTCGCCGCGGCGTTCGGCGAGCGCGGCTTCAAGTTCGAGCTTGGCAGCATTGATGGCCTTGCCGGCGGCGGGTTTTTCCTCCTTCGACAGCGTACCGAGCTGTTTCATGAGCGCGGTGAACCTGCCGTGCGGGCCAATCCACACGCCTTTGCTTTGTTCGAGCGTGGCGAGGTCGGTGGCGGATTTTAATTCAGCCAATGCCGCTCGCTTCAGGGGCTCGATATCGTCCAGGAGTGCCATACGAAATTGAGAATGAAAGATAGGGGATGGCGGAGGGAAACAAAAGCAAAACGGGCGATCCTTTTCAGACCGCCCGCGGGTTGAATTCAAACTGAAATTTCGCTTACGTTTTTGCCAGGGCGGCGCCGGGCTTGGCCTTGAGCGCATTTTTGGCGACATTGACCAGTTCGTTAAAAGTGGCGGCGTCAGTCGCAGCGAGGTCGGCGAGCACCTTGCGGTCAAGCGCGAATTGGGCAGCCTTCAGCCCTTCGATCAGGCGGCTGTACGTGAGGCCGGCCGCCCGGGCGGCGGCGTTGATGCGGACCTGCCAGAGGTACCGGAACAAACGCTTTTTGCGGCGTCGGTCACGATAGGCGTATTGGCGGCCATGGTCCACGGCGTCGGACGCGTAGCGGTAAAGTTTTGAGCGGCGCATCCGGAAGCCTTTGGCGGCGCGGATCATCCGGGTGCGGCGTTTACGGGAAGCGGGGGCGTTGGTAACTCGCATAAAATCTGGAACTAAGTTCTGGTGTCTGGGATCCGGGCTGTCAGTGGCTGAAAGGCAAACTCTGGGTAATGCGGTAGACGTCGGTCGGATCCACGCCGGTCAGGCCGCGTAGCGAACGGCGGCGTTTGGGATTCTTGGATTGCGCCAGGTGGCGCCGGCCCGCGCTGGAGCGCAGGACCTTTCCGCGGGCCGTGATTTTGAATCGTTTGGCCACGGACTTCCTGGTTTTGATGCCTTTGGGACGTCGCATAAAATCTTAAAATCGCTGTTGCAAAAGAGCGCGCACTATACGCCATGCGGGTGGCGGTAGCAAGCGGTTTTTGAAGCCAAAATCGGGCCGGGTTGCTTGCCAGAGCTGCCGGGGTCACTTATTTTTCGCCCCGATGAAATATCGTCGTTTTGGGCGGACGGAACTGAAGATGCCGGTGATTTCCTGCGGCGGGATGCGCTATCAATTCAAGTGGCAGGACGTGGACCCAAAGGAAATCCCCCGCGAAAACCAGGAAAATATCGAAGCGACCATTCACCGGGCGCTGGAGCTGGGCATCAATCACATCGAAACGGCGCGCGGTTACGGCACCTCGGAAATGCAGCTCGGCAACGTCCTGCCCAAATTGCCGCGGGAGAAAATCATCGTCCAGACGAAAATCAAGCCCTATGCCACGGAGCAGGAGTTTCTCAAGGACTTTGAAGCTTCGATGAAATACCTGAAGCTGGACTACGTGGACCTGCTGTCGCTGCATGGCATCAATAACCGCGAGTTGCTGGACTGGTCACTGAAGAAAGATGGTTGTCTGGCCGCCGCCCGGCAGTTGCAGAGGGAAGGCCGCGCGCGGTTTATCGGTTTCTCCACGCACGCGACCACGGACGTCATCCTGGACGCAGTGAACAGCGGCGGGTTCGACTACATGAACGTTCACTGGTATTTCGTGAACGATTTAAACCGGGCGGCGGTGGCGGCGGCGCACCGGCGGGACATGGGCATATTCATCATCAGTCCGAACGACAAGGGCGGGAAACTCTACGAGCCGCCAAAGAAACTGGTGGAGCTTTGCGCGCCGCTGACGCCGATGGCGTTCAACGACCTTTATTGCCTGGCGCGGAAGGAAGTTCACACCTTGAGCTGTGGCGCGGCCCGGCCGGCGGATTTTGACGAACATGTCCGGGCGCTGGAATTTTACGACCGGATTCCGGAGACGATTGCGCCGATGGAAAAGCGGCTGCGCGCGGAAATGGAGCGGGTGCTCGGCGCGGACTGGTGTGCGCGGTGGTTCCAAGGATTGCCCAATTTTGGAGACGTGCCCGGTGAAATCAACGTGTCGGAAATTTTGCGGCTGTGGACATATGCAAAATCGCTGGATCTGGTGGCGTGGGGCAAAATGCGCTACAATCTGCTGGGCCAGGCCGAGCATTGGTTCCCCGGCCAGAACGCGGCGAAGATCGGGGAGGTGGATTTGCAGACCGCGATTCGGCACAGCCCGTTCGCCCGACGGATTCCGGAAATCCTGGAGGAGGCGCACCGGATGTTGTTTGAGAAACCGGTGCAACGGCTCAGCGCCGGTTAAAATGATTTGCTACGGACTGTTCGGACTGTTGGTAGTAATCGTCAGCGCCGGCACTCCCGAGGCGGCTGCCTTGTTCATGTCAATGGGGGCGCCGGCATTGAGCTGGGCGAGGACCCCGGCCGTCAAATCGTTTTGACCATCGTTGTAAAGCACCACCGACGTTTGGTTGGCGTTATCCGATGCGGTGTCAAGCACCACGGTATAACCGGCCGCCTTGGCCTTGGTGCTTACCGCTGACGTGATTTCCTTGAGAATATCGCTGCGCATCCGTTGGGTTTGTGAGCCGAGGGTTGCCTGCGCCTGGCGCTCAAATTGGACAATGGCCGTTTGCGAATCCTTGATCTCGGCGTATTTGTCAGCGGCGGCTTGTTTGCGCTTGTCGCGCTCATCGGCGGAAATGGCCTGGTCAGCGGCGGCGTCCAGCAATTTCTGATATGCCGTCCTGTCTTTCTGTAAATTATCAAGAAATCCGCGGTCTTCCTTGTCCAGTTCCGCCTTGCGGTCATTGAGCGCGGTCTCGGCCTGCTTGGTTTTCCAATAACCATCAAAAAGCTTGCGCATGTCCACCGTGGCGATCTTCTGCTGCGCCAGGGCGGGGCTGCTTAACCACGACATCAACAAAACCGTTGGTAAAATGATTCGTAAAACACGTTTCATGGGCATAAGAAAACAGAATTTCACGCAAACGCCAACTCAAAACTGGCGGGCGCAAATCCCGGCCGGCGGGTCAGGGTTATTGCATTTGCAGAAGGTAAAACAATTGCGGCGCGTCAGTCGGCGCGATGTTGGTGAAAACAAACCGGCCTTGGCTGTCAAAAGGGTTGGTCGCCACCGGCGTCCAAAGCGCCGGCGGTATTGTCAGATTGGTCGAAGTCAACACAGTATAGGAGCCGCTGTTGGTGCCGCCGACACCGGTTAACACGAACCCGCCGTTGGTCCCGGGCGTAATGGTTCCGAACTGCGGTGCCGTCAGCACCGTCAGGACAGCGGGAGGGGAGCTGGTTACCGCTCCGACCACGTTTGTTACGATGACCGAATAGCCTCCATCATTACCCGGCTGCGCATTGGTGATGACCAGAAAAGAGTTGGTTACGCCGCTGCTGATGTTCCCTCCCGCCGCTAAATTCGTTCCGTTCGCCTGCCACTGATAACTCAACGGTGCCACCCCTACGGCAGTTACAGTAGAAACGATCGTTGAACCCAGTCCCACCGTCTGGTTCGTTGGGGGCACCGTAATCGTCGGTAGAGACACCACCGTCAGAACCGCATTGGAGCTGGCCAATGATCCCCAAGGGGTTGTGACGACAACCCAGTAGGTTCCGTCATCGTTCGTCCCGGCGTTGTTGATCGTCAGAGTAAAGTTATTGCTGGCGCCACTAATGCGTCCTCCATTGATCAAGTTCGTCCCGTCTTTCAGCCATTGAGCAGTGGCAGGCTGCTGGAAAGTCGCGTTAAAATTGAATTGGACAGTCGAACCCACTCCCACGGTTTGACTGTTCGGTTGTACTGAAAATACCGTCGGAATATTTGTCACCGTCAGCGTGGCAACGGAACTGGTCACCGACCCTGCGTAATTAGTGATGATCACCTGATAGTCCCCGCTGTCGTTGGTTTCCGGACAGCTTATCGTCAGGGTGGCGTTGGTTGCGCCACTGATATGCTTTCCATTCCCCAGCAAGTTTGTACCTCCATTCACCAAATTCGTCCATGTCAGGTTGGTTCCCTGGAACTGCCATTGATAACTCAAGGGCGGTGCCCCGGTTGCACCGACCACCAGGCTGGCGCTCGAGACTCCTAAAAAGCTCGAAGTGCCTGCGGCCACCACCTGATTCGTTGGCTGGTTGGTAATCTCCACGGGCAGCACGGCCCAAACAATTTTGGCCAGGAAAGCGTCGCTGGCGCCGTTGAGGGAAGATTGACGCGGGGAAAAGGTTGGAAAATTGGGTGAAGCCGTCTGACCGGCCATATACGCGTTGGTCAGCGAGTCCACGGCGATGCCATAGCCGTAGTCGTTGCCGGAACCGCCCAGATACCCCGAGTAAAGAACAGCGGAAGCATTGGTACTGAACGCGATCACAAAGGCGTCGCTGCCGCCGGCATTGGTGGTGGCGAAAAGACCGGGCGTATTGACAGCCGGGAAATTGGTTGTGGAAGAAGCACCCACTACAAATACGTTGCCGGCGGGATCCACCGTTACGCCATAGCCGACATCAATGCCGAAATTGGTGCCGCCAAATGCGGTCGAAAAGCCGATGGCCGCATTGGTGCCATTCCAGGTGATTTGCGTCAGGAAGGCATTGGTGATGAGCGGGGAAAAAAGGCCAATGTCATTGGTCAGGCCATTGTATAAACCGACAACGTTCGTGGCGTTATCGGGAAAATTGGTGGAAACCGTCCAGCCGGTCACATAGGCGTTACCCGCCCCATCCAGAGCAAGATGATTGGCAACATCGTTGTTCGTACCACCCAAAAGAGTGGAATAGACCCAGCCAGTGCCGCCGGGAGCAAGTTTGGTAACAAAGGCATCGAAAGTGGTGGTCAAGTTTGAGGAGCCGTTGAGCAAGTAGCCGTTGTAAAAGTTGGTGGTGAACACCACGTTGGTGGACAGCGCATTGGTTGTAACCGTCACGGAGACAAACTGCTGCTGCACGGCGTTGGTCGTGGGAAAGTTTGTCGAAGCCGTGTAACCGGCAACATAAATGTAATTGGAGGCGTCAACCGCGATGCTGTTGCCCCAATCAAAGTTTGTTCCTCCCAAATAACTGGAAAATGCCAGGGACGTTCCATTAGACGCGATTTCAGCGACGAAAGCGTTGTTGTTAAAGTAGAAAGAATTAGGGCAGGCCAGATGGTTTAACAAAGTGTTCGTGGTTCCTGCCAGCTGAAAGGGTAATGCATTGGTTGTTGGAAAGTTGGTGGAACAAGTGAAACCGGTCACATAGGCATTATCCGCCGGGTCCACCGTGATACCATAGACTCCATCCGCCTGGGCGCCGCCGAGATAAGTCGAGTAAACCAAACCGGAGCCACTGGCATTTAATTCAGACACAAAGCCGTCGATCGGGTAGAGATGAACATACTTGTCCGGCACGCCCGATATTTTTGCCTGGATCGCATTGTTGGTTGGAAAATCGGGCGAATCGGTGTAGCCGCCCACAAAGGCGTTGCCGGTGTTGTCCACTGCGAGGCTGAGCGCAACGTCATCGACACTTCCACCAAGGTAGGTAAGGTAAATGAGATTGCTGCCCTGATTATCAAATTTGGCGACAAAGGCGTCACCGGCGATACTTCCCCCCGCGAAATTTGTCTGAAACGCGCCGGGGGTGGAGAAGGTATTGGTGGCCGATATCTGCTTGGACAAGGTTTGGCCCGCGACATAAATAAAACCGTTGGTGTCCAGGGCGACCGACCAGGCGGTATCGCTGGAATTACCACCAAAGTAAGTCGAGAAATTCAATATCGGGTCGATCACCAATGGCAGTTTTTGATCATATTCTCCAACGGCGAATGCGACCGTGCGCGCATCCACAAGCTGGTAACCACCGCTGATGGTCTGACGCCGGCCTTGAATCATCTGGTAAATGACCGGCGCGGGCTGCCGGATTTCACCTCCGGCCGCCACCAGGATCAATTCACCGCCGGCGCCAATTGAAATTTTATCAACGCCCTGAAAAAGGATTTTGGCCGCGTTCGGGCTGATACCGGGAGCAATGGTAAAATCGTATTCCAGCTGCTGCTGGTCGCCGTAGTACACCAGGTTGATGCCGGGATAAAGTTGTTCGACCCGTACCCGGGTAAACGTCGCCACACCGGTACGCCACTGCGCGGGATGGTTACCGATGAGATAATTGATTTTGCCGGGCAGTTCGGTGTCGCCAGACATTTGTGCCTTGGGACTGGCTCCGACAAAATTCATTCGCACGTCTGCCGGTTTGACGCCGGTTTCGCCCAGCGCGATTTGGACTTCCGTCGGCGAAAGTAAAAATTGGTAATTACCCCCGCGGGTGATGAAGCCGGCGTGGTCAGTTGCCAGATCGGGATTGGCTTCGAAGTAGAGCGGGAGATTGCCGAGTGCCGCCGGAACCGGAGTCGGGGGTACGAGTGCCAATACCTCTGAGGCACCCGCGCAAACCAACCCGGCAACGATTGATTTTAACAAAAGAATCTTTTTCATATCACACCGTTCATCTTAAAACTCGCGTGAGTAGCCAAACCCGAATTGAAACTTGCCGGCGGGGCTGTTGTACTGGTCATGGTTGATGGGAATGCCGTAGTACAATTGCAGGGGCCCCAGATGGGGAATGTTCAAGAGCAGGCCAACGCCATAATCGTCATCAATTCCGCTGGAAAAGGAAAACGGTTGCGCACTGACGGCCCCGATGTCGTAGAAGAGATCGAAACGCAGACTCATGCCGCCCTCTTTTTGAATGATAGGTATGTAGTAATCAACCGAACCAAACCAGTAGCTGTCGCCGCCGATCGGTTCGCTCGGCACAAGGGGTTCGGTGATGCTAAACGGCTGGCGCGGGGCAATATTGCGGTATTTGAAGCCGCGCAGATTGTAGAGACCGCCGAGATAGTAGCGGTCATAAAATGGCACATTTTCGGTACCCAAGCCGTCCGCAAAACCCGCGCGTCCACTTAATTCGATGACGTGACTCTTGTAGAGACCGCGAAAAAACCATTCGGTTTTAAAGTCCAGTTTGTAATAGCTGCTGTCACCCGTCACGAATTCCGGGTCAAACTCCGTCCGCTGGCCGCCATTGGGCAATTCATTGCTGTTACGCGTGTCATAGGCCAGCGAAGCGGTGAAATGATGGAACAAATGGTCTCCGGTTTGTTCCAAAATGGCGTCCGGCACATTCGGCGGGGTAAAAATTGGCAAAGTGGGTTCTCCGCCATGCCAGCCGCTGTTTAAATCAATACCGACATCCTCGATGGAGTAACCGATCGTGCCGATGAGAAAGTCGCTCCACAGGGCGCGGGTCAGGCTGACGCTGGCGCCGGTGCGGGTCTCATTGAAAATGTTGTTGGGGCTTTCGAAATCCCATTGGTGCCGGTAAAGGTCCACGTCCAGCCGGAGCTTGCGATTCATAAACCACGGCTCGCTGAACAGGAGTTCATAGTCCTGGCGCTGGCTGCCCAGTTGGATAAACAGCCGCGCCCGCTGGCCGCCACCCGTGAAGTAGGGCGGGTGGAACAAATCGAAATTGGCCTGTTCGATTTCAATGAAACCGACCACGGAATCCACGGAACTGAACCCGGCGCCGAGCATGAGCTTGCCGGTGTTTTGTTCCTCGACGTCCACGACCAGATTCTGGCGCCCGGCAATCGGCGGATCGGTCGGCTCCGGGTTCATGTCCACCTTGTCAAAATACTGGAGCCCTTCGAGGCGCCGTTTGCTGATTTTGACACGCACCATGTCGAAGACCTCGCCGGGGGAAATCGCCAGTTCGCGCCGGATGACCTTGTCCTTCGTCTTGATGTTGCCGTGAATGTCAATGCGCTCGACGTAATACTTGTGGCCCTCGTCAATCTGGAACTCCAGATCCATCGTGCCGGTGTCCACGTTGGGCACGCGCGCAACCTGGAGCGCAGGGCCTTGTTTTACATTAATGTATCCTTTGCTGCCGTAAAAATCCTCGACGGCCGTCACATCCTTGTCGAGCCCGTCGGGCGTGAAGATATCGCCCGCATCCATCGGCAGGCCGTGCGGACCGAGTTTGCCCCGCTCACGCTCGAAGTCGTGAACATATTGGAGCCCCTGGTGAATCTGTGCGTCGTTGAAAATCTTGTTGCCGGTGAACTTGACCGAGCCGACTTTATATTGCCGGCCTTCAAAGACGAAAAACCGGATGTCCATGGTTTTGGGCGTCGGATGCTCAAGCTTTACGTCCTTGATTTCGAAATCCAGGTAACCGTGGCTGCGGTAAAATTGCGTCAGCGCATCCCGGTCATCCTCAAACTGGTCCTCCTTGTACACATCGCTGCCGGTCAGCCACGAAAACATCCAGCGTTCCCGGGTCTTGAGCTGCTTGCGCAATTCCCGCTGGGAAAATGCCGCCGCGCCGATGAACTCAATCTTTACAATCTTGACCTTGGGCTGTTCGGCGATTTGAAACGTCGCCGTGCCGTGCCCGGCGTTTTCATCCACGTCCACCACGTATTTGACCCGGGTGCCGGCATGGCCGTATTTCTCATAAAGTTTCTGAATCTCCTGGCTGTCGGTAAACAGCTTTTGTTCGTCCAAGGGCTGGCCGATCTTGGCGGTGATTTTCTTCCGGATTTTCGAGGCGCTCAGTTTTTTGTTGCCCTCGATTTTGATCTCCGTCAGGCGCGGGCGGGCCTGAACGATATACGTCAGCACCACGCCGCCATCGCTGGCCTGCTCCAGGCCCACCCGGATGTTATAAAACTGTCCCGTGGCATAGAGGCCGCGAATGTCCGCCTCGGAAGCGGTGGCATTATAAAAATCTCCGGCCTTGAGGCGGATGTTGGAACGGACGAATTGCTCACTGACCGTCGCCGGGCCGACGTATTTGATGTCCACCCGGTCAATTTTAAGCCCGGCGGTTTGCGACCAGACGGCTGGCGCGCAGCCCAGCAAGAGGCATATCCCGAAAAGGCGAAAAAATAATTTCATCGTCTATCGGTCCACCGGCACATCTTCATCGCTGACTTTGGCTGCGCTTTCAAATCGCGTGTAAGGCCTCAAGAATGTCAGATTGATATCGCCCGTCGGGCCGTTTCGTTGTTTGGCAATCAGCAAATT
>JANWKE010000171.1 GCA_025451535.1 Verrucomicrobiia bacterium | reverse complement strand
GGACACAGATGCAGAAAAATTCAAAACGGAATTTTCAATCCGTGTTTATCCGTGTCCATCCGTGGTTTAGTTTTTTGCGGGCAATTTCAAAACTTCAGCGCGCATTTCCTTGCCGGCTTTGAATTTTACGGTCGGGCGCGCGGGAATCGGCACGTCGGTTTCCGGTTTGTTCGGGTTGCGGCCTACGCGCGCCTTGCGAACCTTGACTTCGAAGACGCCGAAGTTGCGCAACTCCACTTTGTCACCTTTGGCAAGGGCCTCGGCGATGTAGTCCAATGTTTTCTGGACCACGTCGAACACTTGCTGTTGGACGAGGCCAGTCTCGTTGCTGATGCGAATAACGAGCTCGCGTTTGGTTAGAGTCATAGTTTTTATTGGGTTTAATTAAAGTATCACCGAACGACACGGATTGTCCAGAAGTCACTCGCTAAATTTTCATCGGTTAAATAAGCATAAGGCAGCGTAAAGTAACCCTTTAGACCCCACCGATTGCCCCACGAATTACGGATAATGAACCACTGCTGCCGGTCCTGGTAGCCGACCCCGACCACGGCATGGCCGCCAATGGCGCGCTCGCCGCTGCCCGGCAGTGAAGCGTGACCCGTGCGGGCCACTTGCGGGCTTTCAAAGCTTTCATATACGGTAAAACCAAACACGAACGGATAACCGGACGCCAGGCAGCCTTTCAACTGGCTGAGCACCGGCACCAGACGCTGATACGACACCACCCGGTATTTGAGCGCGTCGGTATAGCATTGTGCCGGCGGCTTGGTTTTGAATTTGGCGATAACGTAGGGCCATTCGGTTTCCGGGCAATCGCCCTGTTTGGCGACGCTCTTGATGCCGTCGCGGATTTGCGCGCCGCTGTCTGATTCCACCGTATGTTCGATGACGCGCTCGTTGTAATAGATAAACAGGCGGGAGGGAGTAAAGTCGGACGCCGCTTGCTTCAACCGGTCGAATTCAATCGCCCCGGCGATGGCGTTGGCGGTACAACTGCCAAGCTGGCCCTGGTCGTACACCGGCGGGCATTGCGCGCGCAAATCTGTGCCGGGCGGCAAAGCTTCCGCCCATTCGACCGGCGCAGCGTAAAAATGGTCGCGATGGTCCGGCAAATCCGGCAGCCAGCCGTAGCGGGAAATCTTGTAGCTCATGGCCTGTGCGGTGTCTGTCCCACCGCCGATTCATCAACTAGGAGAATTTGCCGGGTTTGTCCAACACAAAAATCTAAGTTTCTTATGGCGCCTCCCGACGATAAAATCACTCTCCCCCCAGGCGGGAACGGCGAGACCCTCCTCCACTTCACGGAGGAGAGGGAGCTGACCACTCTCTCGCGCTTATCCGGCGTGGGTGGGGCATTGCTTTTGGAATTGTCATACTTTGCGAGCCCTACGGCGAAACTGAGGGTTTTAAAAACCTTTACAGCCCGGCCTGAACCCCCCAAAGTACAGGCGTGTTGACTGAAAGCGAATCAAGGGTTCAGACGACGCAGTCGCCTCAGGCGGCCCGGCTTCAAACGGATTTTGAGAGAGAGATCGAAACGGCGATTCTGCGGTCACAGGAGCACCTTTTGGGCCTGCAAAAGCCTGAAGGTTACTGGATCGGCGAGTTGATGGTGGATTCCACGCTCGTGTCCGACACGGTGGCGTACCATCATTGGAACCGGAAGGTGGATCCGGAATGGCAGCGCAAGGCCGTCAATCACCTTTTCTCCATGCAATTGGCCGACGGCGGCTGGAACATTTATCACGGCGGTCCGTCGGATGTGAACGCCACCATCAAGGCGTATCTCGCCCTCAAACTCGCCGGCGTGCCGGAGACCGACCCGCGGATGCTGCGCGCCCGCGAAGTCGCGTTGCACCTCGGCGGTGTGCCGCGCCTGAACACGTTTTCCAAGCTCTATCTCGCCCTGCTCGGGCTTTATTCCTGGGAATACGTGCCCACCATCCCCTGCGAAGTGCTGCTCATCGGCAAATGGTTCCAGGTGAATTTCTGGGACATGAGCAACTGGTCGCGCGCCATGCTCGTCCCGCTGGCCATCATCAACCATTTCAAACCCACCCGCCCGGTCAAGGTGGACCTGGATGAGCTGTATCCCGAAGGCCTGCATGAACGCGACCTCGCCCTCGCACCCGACCCGGAAGCGGTGTCGTGGCGGAACTTCTTCCTCTGGCTCGACCGGTTGCACAAGTTCGCCGAATGGTTCGCCGAGCACAAAATCCACCCGTTCCGCAAGCGCGCCCTGCGGAAATGCGAGCAATGGATGCTCGAACGGTTTGAGCATTCGGACGGGCTGGCGGCGATTTTCCCGGCCATGCTCAATTCCCTCATCGCCCTCCAGTCACTGGGTTATCCGGACGACCATCCGGAAGTGGTCCGCGCCACGCACGAATTGAAGAAGCTGGAGCATGAAACCGCTGACAGCGTGCGCATCGAGCCGTGTTTCTCGCCGGTGTGGGACACTTCGTACGTGATTATTGCCCTGCACGAGTCGGGCATCTCCGAAAAACATCCCGCCCTGAAAAAAGCCGCCACCTGGCTGATGGACCGGGAAATCCGCATTCGCGGCGATTGGCATCACAAAAATCCCACGCGCGTCGAACCCAGCGGCTGGGTCTTTGAATTCAACAACCAATGGAACCCGGACGTGGACGACACGGCCATGGTGCTGCTCGCGCTCCGCAAAATTCCCACCGACCATCCGCACCGGCGCGACGAGTGTTTCCAACGCGGCCTGACCTGGATGATGACCTTCCAATGCAAGGACGGCGGCTGGGCGGCGTTCGACAAGGATTGCACCAAGAACATCCTGGAAAAGGTCCCGTTCGCCGACCACAACGCCATGCTCGACCCCGAATGCGCCGACATCACCGCGCGCATTCTGGAATTGCTCGGCGCCGAAAATTTCCGGGTGAACCATGCGCGCGTGAGAAAGGCGCTGGATTACATCCGTTCCCAGCAGGAACCCGACGGCTCCTGGTACGGCCGTTGGGGCGTGAATTACGTTTACGGCACCTGGCAGGTGTTGCGTGGCCTGCGCGCGATGAACCTGGACATGAGCCAGCCGTGGTTGCTCAAGGCGCGTCATTGGCTGGAAAGCGTCCAGCACGAGGACGGCGGCTGGGGCGAACGTTGCAACACCTACGACGACCCTGTCTTCAAAGGGCGCGGACCGAGCACGGCGTCGCAGACCGCCTGGGCCGTCATGGGCCTGTGCGCCTTCGACGACCCGGAAAATCCGCACCTCATGCGCGGCATCGAATATCTCGCCCGCACGCAAAATCCGGACGGGTCATGGACGGAACATGAGACCACCGGCACGGGTTTCCCGAAGGTGTTCTATTTGAAATACGATATGTACCGCAACGCCTGGCCGCTGTTGGCCCTGGCGACCTACCGCAAAATTGTCGAACGCGCCAACGCTCCGCAGGCCGGAGACGTGAGCCGAAACGGTGAAGTGGACGCCCAACCGCATCCCGGCATGGAAGCTTCACCCGCTGTCCTCCGATCCAAAGAATAGCTCAGCGTCAAGGAAAGGCTGAAGGCTGAAGGCTAAGGGCTGAAACGATGGCATAAACTTTAGCATTTAGAATTCAGCCTTCAGCCTTTAGCCTTTCGTTCGGCCATGAACCCATTGCGGTCAAAACTGGAGCAGAGCCTCGGCTGGATTGTCCTGCTGGCCCTGCTGCTCGGCTGCCTGCTCGTGTTGCGCCCGTTTGTGTCCGCGCTGCTCTGGGCGGTGGTGCTCTGCTTTTCAAGCTGGCCCGTCTATCGCCGGCTGCTCGGACTGGTCCGCAACCGGCGCACCCTCGCCGCCTTCCTGATGACCCTGGCCATGGTGCTGATCATCCTCCTGCCCTTCGTCATCATCGGCGCCACCCTCGCCGACAACATCAACCAACTCACCGGCGCCGTTAACACCTGGGCCCAAAACGGCCCGCCCGCCCCGCCCGACTGGCTGGCCCGCGTGCCGGTGGTCGGTGCCTCGGCGGCGCAATACTGGCAGAGCTTGACGGCGGACACCGCCACGTTGTGGGCGCAAACGGAGCAGTTCATCAAACCCGTGAGCGCCTGGCTGCTTCAACGCGGCCTGGCGCTGGGCGGCGGCCTCCTGCAACTGGCGTTGAGCATCTTTATCGCGTTCTTCCTGTTCCGCGACGGCGTGGCCGCCGCCGGCCGGCTGACCACGGTGGTGGAAAGCATCGGCGGCGAACAAGGCAAACATTTGCTGACCGTGGCCGGCCAGACCGTTCGCGGCGTGGTCTATGGCATCCTCGGCACTGCGCTGGCACAGGCGGTCATGACCGGCATCGGCCTTCTCATCGCCGGCGTGCCCGGCGCCGCGTTGCTGGCGTTGCTGACCTTTTTCGCCTCCATCGTGCCCGTCGTGGGGACCGGGCTGGTCTGGATTCCCGCGGCGCTCTGGCTGTTTCATCAAGGAGCGACCGGCTGGGGCATTTTCATGCTCGTCTGGGGCGTGGGCGTGGCCAGCCTCGACAACGTTGTCAAGCCGTGGCTCATCAGCCAGGGCAGCAAAATGCCGTTCATCTTGATCTTCATTGGTGTCGTTGGCGGCGCGCTGGCCTTCGGCTTCATCGGGGTTTTTCTCGGGCCAACGTTGTTGGCCGTCGGTTACCGCCTGGCGGAGGAATGGATTTCCAGCCACCGTCCCGCCCCTGTCCTCCCGAGTCCTGCCTCGCAGGACGACGGAGGACCGCCTCCTACCGAATAACCCGCAAAGGTTCGTCTTAATCTTTTTCTTAATCTTAATCCTAATCTTAATCTCTTAATCGTAATCGTAATCTTTATTTATGACCTCCACCAAAATACGTCCGTCCGTCAGCTACAGTTTCGTCATGCGGCTGACCTATCCCAACCACATCGGCATGTTCGCCCGGCTCACCCATGTCATCGGCCGGCAGGGCGGCGACCTCGGCGCGGTGGACATTGTGAATCCCGACGCCAAACGCATGACGCGCGATGTCACCGTGCGGGCGCGCGGCTATGAACACATGGAAGCCATCGTGCAAGCCATCCGCAAACTGAAGGAAGTGACCGTGGCCAACGTCTCGGACCAGGTTTTCCTCCTGCATCTCGGCGGGAAAATTTCGATTCAGAACAAGGTGCCGCTGACGACGCGGGACACGCTTTCGATGGCTTACACGCCCGGCGTGGCGCGCGTGTGTTCCGCCATTGCGGAGCAGCACGCCAAAGCCTGGCAACTAACGATCAAGTGCAATTCCGTCGCCGTGGTCAGTGACGGTACGGCGGTGCTGGGCCT
Organism: Verrucomicrobiia bacterium; assembly: GCA_025451535.1. Taxonomy (GTDB): domain Bacteria; phylum Verrucomicrobiota; class Verrucomicrobiia; order Limisphaerales; family UBA11358; genus UBA11358. The sequence goes on along the minus strand of JANWKE010000171.1, from coordinate 3,146 downwards.
CGGCGACATCGGCCCGGAAGCCGCGATGCCCGTCATGGAAGGCAAGGCCATGTTGTTCAAGGAATTTGCCGGCATTGACGCCTACCCGATCTGCCTGCGCACCCAGGACACCGGGGAAATCATCAATACCGTCGCCAATCTCGCGGTGGGTTTTGGCGGCATCAACCTCGAGGACATCTCCGCGCCGCGCTGTTTTGAAATCGAGCGGCGTTTGCAGGAACGGCTGGACATTCCCGTCTTTCACGACGACCAGCACGGCACGGCGGTGGTGGTGCTGGCGGCGCTGTTGAACGCCTCGCGCTTGTCGGGCCGCAAACTCGCCGGGCTGCGAATTGTGATTCTCGGCGCGGGCGCAGCGGGAACCGCCATCGCGGTGATCCTGCTGGAGGCGGGCGTGAAAGACATCGTCGTTTGCGACCGGAAAGGAATTCTCAACGGGCGCACGCGGACCGATTTGAATGAAGCCAAGACGCAGCTCGCAGCCGCCACCAATCCCCGCGGCTTGAGCGGCGGGGTCGAAGACGCCTTGCGGAAGGCGGATGTTTTGATCGGGGTCTCGGGGCCGGGATTGATTGCAGCGAAGTCGCTCCGGCGCATGGCGGCCCGGCCGATTGTTTTTGCGATGGCCAATCCCATCCCGGAAATCATGCCGGAGGAAGCGGCCGCGAAGGCGTGGATCGTGGCGACCGGTCGCAGCGACTATCCCAACCAGATCAACAACGTGCTGGCATTTCCGGGAATTTTCCGGGGCGCCTTGAACGTGCGCGCCCGCCGCATCAATGAGCCGATGAAGCTGGCCGCCGCGCACGCCATTGCGGGCTGCATAGCGCGCCGGCAATTAAGCCCCGAATACATCGTGCCCAGCGTCTTCAACCGTGAGGTGGTGCAACAGGTCGCCGCCGCCGTCACCGCCGCCGCGATCAAGACCGGGGTGGCCCGGAAAGGGCGCCCCCGCCGCTAAACTGCAGGTGGGACGAACTCTCAACATTCAACCCTAAACTCTGAACTCCGCACTCCGCACTTCCAAGGGGGGCAGTTTCTCCTTGCCGGGGGAGACGCCGCGGCTACTTTGGTTGCGATTCACAACAGCGGTATCGTACCTGAACTCTTAAACCGGAAAGGATCTGTTTATGGGTAAAATCGCCCGGACGTGGTCGTTGATGTCGGAATGCTGGCAGGTGCTGAAGCAGGACAAAAGCCTGTTGGTGTTTCCCCTGATTTCCGGCATTTGTTGCCTGTTGTTGCTGGCTTCATTCGCCGTCCCCCTCTACACGACCGGCAACTGGCAGCCGCCCGGCCATGACGCCACCACCCAACGGCAGGTCGCCTATTACGGAACGCTCTTCGCCTTTTATGTCTGCAATTACTTCATCGTCGTGTTTTTCAACGCCGCCATCGTCGCCTGCGCCGCCAGCCGCATGGGCGGCGGCAATCCCACCATTGGCGACGGTCTCCGCGCCGCCACGTCCCGGTTGCCGGTGATTGCCGGCTGGGCGCTGGTCTCGGCCACCGTGGGGCTGGTCCTGCGAATCATCGAGGATCGTTCGGAGAAGATCGGCCAGATTGTCGCGGGCCTCCTGGGCATGGCGTGGACGGTCGTCAGCTTCCTCGTGGTGCCCATTCTGGTCGTGGAAAACAAAGGCCCGATTGCGGCCTTGCAGGATTCCACCGCCCTGTTGAAAAAGACCTGGGGCGAACAGTTGGTCAGCAATTTCAGTTTCGGGATGATTTTTTTCCTGCTGGCCATACCGGCCATCGGGCTGATTATTCTGGGCGCCGCCGCGGGCAGCACGAGCGTCTTGATTCTGTGCGTTGGGTTGGCTGTGGTGTATCTGATTGTGCTGGCGCTGGTCCAGTCCGCGTTGCAGGCCATCTTCCAGACCGCTCTTTACCTGTACGCGCGCGACGGCCAGGTGCCGCCCGGGTTCCACGCTGAAGTTCTCGGCACGGCGATGAAGTGACCGGTTAATTTACGATTTACGATTTACGATTTTTTTTAACCGCAGAGAGAGATCACAAAGTCAGGAGGGTACTGGGAGAAAGCTTCGCCGCGAATGCGGCGTGTTAACACAGCCGCCCGGCAGGCGCGTCCATGTTCTTGCCGTATCCGGCAAGCTTCCACGTCTTTGTTCAGGTATCCCTGCAGCATATCCTGTGAATGTCCGTTCGGATTTCAAAACCAGCCGCCATTACCTCGCCGGCGTGTCCCCAAACACTTTGCCGGCGGCAAAGGTCGATTCAAAGACCCCTTTATCAAGGCATTCTGGGCGGCGGAATATGCCGGATACGACGAACGGTTCAAAGTGGAGGCCATCGCACCGATCCAGAACAAACCAGGCCAGTTTCTTTTGAATCCGGTGGTTCGGAACATTCTTGGCCAGGTCAGGTCGAAGGTGGATACACGGATGCAGAGGCGATGGAAAAGGAATTCGGCAAGACGTTTCCCGCCTCCGTCTTTGTTGATCTGAACCGGTATGAGGCGGTGGTCAAATTGCTCGAGCATGGGACCAACGCGACTCCGTTTCGGGCGAAGACGTTGCCGCCCTTGGGAAATCACGCAGACCGGCAGGACAAACTCGTCGCCCTGTCACGGCGGCGGTTTGCCATCCCGCGCGCCGTTATTGAAGACAAACTGAACCGCTGGATGAATGCCATGAACGCCCCGCCCTAAGTGGAAGACAATGAAACACTAAGAGCAACGTCACCAGAACGTCACCGGCTCCATTGAACTTTTCCGCTGGCATTGTGTCTTAACTTTCCGAGAGGAAAGGAGGCAAAGTATGAAATCGATCATAACGACATACCTGGATTCTCAAATTCCGGCCCGCGAGGTCAAAATTATGATGTTAGCCACGGCAGGTCATGCTTTCGACAAACCGGACAGGCCGAGGAATGAGGGGCGTGAGAAAGTCCCCGCCAAAACACCTTGCCTTCAGGCGAATGACCCAACTCAAATTCAATCTTCGCAAGGTTGAATGGAAACCTATGCACACCGATAATCTTATCGACCAGGAAACGCGGCCGAATGGAAGACTGCGTTTGTTCTCCCTATACCTGGATTTCGCCGCGTCAGTGCGTGCCCGATGGGTCAGCAACATCATCCTCAAATCAGCCCGCCCACGCTGGGAAGCTTCCGCTGAAATGTG
>JANWKE010000170.1 GCA_025451535.1 Verrucomicrobiia bacterium | reverse complement strand
GCTTCTGCGGGAGACACGGAGGAAGAAGCCGTTGCCAACGCGAAGGAAGCATTGGCCCTTTGGTTTGAACCCTCGCCAGTCAAAATGAACAAAGGTGCAAAACTCATGGAACTCGCCGTGCCGTGAGCCGGCGATTCCCAGTTTGCAACGCCAAAGAAGTGGTCAAGGTTTCGCGCCGGCATGGCTTTGGATTGGTGGCGCAATCCGGCAGCCATCAGAAATGGCGACACGAAAATGGCCGGCAGGTGATTGTGGCCATGCACGGCAACAAACCCATCCCCGTCGGCACGCTGAAAAGCATCATCGAAGGCAGCGGCTTGGATGTGGAAGGGTTCCGCTGATAAATCCGCATTCCGAATTCCAAATTTCAAATGGCTCTTTTCCTGAATTCAATTTGGGCTGGACGATCGGGGCAAGTGGCGTTTGAATTGTTCAAATAGCTAAAGCACAACAAATCTCTTGCGATTTTAAAACCGGGGAGAAGGATTCAGACAGCTTCGTTTCATCAGAAAATCCCACCGCCTCCGGCACTGGCTTTTTTATCACGGAGGACGGTTGTTTGATTTCCAATTATCACGTGGTCAAGGACGCGGCAAAAGTGCGGTTGCTGACGGGTGCTGGTACGATGAACGCCAAAGTGGTGCAGGTGGATGCGGCCAATGATTTGGCCTTGCTTAAAGCCGAAGGGCATTTTGCCGCGTTGCCTGTGGCGTCCAGCAAGTTAGCAGCATTGGGAAGCACAGTAGCCACGGTGGGCTTTCCCGATCCGGGACTGCAAGGGTTTTCGCCCAAGCTGGCCAAAGGCGAAATCGCGGCACTGGCGGGTGCAGCGGATGACCCGCGGTATTTCCAGATTAGCGTGCCGGTGCCGCCGGGCAATTCGGGCGGGGCGCTGTTGGATGAGCGGGGTCCCGCAATGCGGGATGAATTACGCGGTGAAGAGTAGTTTGCTATTAAACTTCCTCGAATCCGTCCCCGTCGTTTCTGCCAAGCTTAAAACTCCCAATACGGCGGATGAGAAGTTTGAAGATGTGGTAAGGTCGGCGCAGAGTGCCGCAGTCTTGGTCTTGGTTTACTGATTTTGAACCGCGAACGACGCGAAATACGCGAAAAATGGATAGGTGGGAAGGTTGGGACTCGTATAACTCGTCCCTCCGAGGTTTTGTGTATTTGGTGTATTTCGCGGTTAATCAATTCCGTTCAGCGGCGGTGCAGGTGCAGGTGCATTGAAACAGTAAGGAGACGGCTCGCGAGGACGCTCGCCCCACCAACAGGAAATTCGCGTTAATTCGTGAAATTCGCGGATTTTTTTTTAAGTCAGAGCCGACTCACGCCGGCTGCTACTTTTGAGCGGGCTGCGGGACCCTTGAGCCATGTCGGACCTTGCCGCTCGTGGTCATGCTGATTTCAGCGACGAATTCCAGCGAGGTCGGCACCTTGTGACTCGAAAGCTGACGGCGGCAGAAGGTCAGAATTTCTTCACTGGTGTCCGGCGAACTGCCATTGCGCAGTTGGATCTCGGCGCAAATCGCCTCGCCAAACTGCGGATGCGGGCGGGAAAACACCCGCGAGCGCAACACCGCCGGATGCTGGTCCAGCACGCCGGCAATTTCCTCCGGAAAAACTTTGTGCCCGGCGATGTGAATTACTGAAGAAGTCCGTCCATCGAGCACAATCCGCCCGCCGCTATCGCGGTGCGCCAGGTCACCGGTCAGAAACCAGCCGTCATGCAACACTTCCTCCCGCAGTCGTGGTGGGTTCAGGTAACCGGAAAACATGCCCGGGCCGCGCAGGGCGAGTTGGCCGGTCTCAGTTTCGGGCACCGATTTCATCGCCTCATTCACAATAGTCGCTTCAAAGCCCCGAACCGGCCGGCCGATGGCTTCGGGATGTTCCGCCGCCTCGGCAATGTTCATGATGGGCAAACCGACTTCGATGATGCCGAAGCCCTGGGACACCGGCACCTGATACCTTGCCTGAAAATCTTGCGCCGCCTGCGGATCCAGGCGGCTGGAAACTGACATCACCCGTTGCAACGAAGGGGGCAGTGTCCGTCCCGATCGTTCGCTGGTCAACATGCGGATGTGCATCGGCGTCACGTAAAGGAACGTGGCCTGGTGTTTCGCCGCCGCATCCAGAATGTTCTCAGCCAGATAATCATTATTGACGATCACCGTGGCGCCGACTTCGAGGTAAAGGATGATGGACACGTAAAAGTGATAGGCCATCGGGAGCACCCAGAGGATTTTGTCCTCGCACGTCAGCCCCAGCCCGGAATTGGCGGCCCGGGTGCGTTCCAATACATCGCGATGGGTCAGAACCACGCCCTTGGACTGGCCGGTGGTTCCGGAAGTGAACCGCACAAACGCGGCTTCCTTGATTTTAGGTGCGAGCGATACAGGCGGGCCGTCCTGCCGCGTGTAGCGCAAACCGTTGCCACCCGGATTTTCCAGCGCGAGGGTCTTGCCGGGTTGGGCCGGGTTGCTGCCGTCGTCGAGAATCGCGCAGAGCGGCGCGCGCGCCAGCATGTCCGCCAGTTCCGCCGGTTTCATCTGGTGATGAATCGGCATGATGACCGCGCCACAACCCAGTGCGGCCAGCGCGCCAATCACGAACGCCCGCCCGTTGCGCGCCCGTACGCCGATGCCCTGTCCTTCGCGCACACCCAGTCGGTCAAGCTGGGCTCGCAGCGCCTCGACTTCACCCCAGAGGGAGTGGTAATCCAGCGCCCCGCCGGCGTCAATGATGGCGATGCGGTCGGGCCATTGCCGGGCGGATTGCGCGAGTTTCTCAAAGACGTTCATTGTCATCGTGTAAATCTTAATCTTAATCTTTCTCTTAATCTTAATCCTGCCGTTCCCCACCCGTGCAATACGCTATTGGTTCTTCATGCAGCCGGTCCGGCGAATTGCTCCGGATCAGTCCGACGAGCAGGGAAACAATATCCTTGAGCAAAGTCTTGCCTTGATCCAGCTCCGGCTCCGAAAGCAATTTCTTAATGAATATCAAATCAAGACAGCCGGCACATTCCAAGCCCGAACCCCGGGCGATGTCAAAAAATTTGCACCGATCGGCTGGTGTAAACCGTCCGTTCCCCTCGGGAATATTCAAAACAATGGAAGTCCGCGCCCGGTCAAGTTGATTGTAAACGGCGGCCGACTTGGGCAGGCGTTCCAAAATCGGCTCGGCCCATTGCGCGAAGGCGAGCGATTTCTTGTAAGCCTCAAGTTTTTCGTGGTCGAAATAGATTTTCATAGGCCGAACAGGATTAAGATTATGATTACGATTAAGATTAAGAACAAACCTCTTCAACCCCAATTTCAATTTTAATTTTAACCCTGCTCTTGATCGTAATCACATTTCCATTGATTGCCGAATGGCCGTCACGGCGTCATCGACCGGCCGCCCCATCACCTGGAAGGCGGCGGCGGTTCCGGCCGCCCAACCGGTCGCCAGTGCCGTGCCGATGACGCGGGCGGAGGTCATTGCACCCGTCGTCGCGGAAAAGCAGCGACCAGCCACCCAAACGTTGTCCAGCTCAACCGCGCGCAGGCAATCAACCGGAATCTCGTAATAATCGCGCTCGGCGAAGTAGGTCATTTCCGGTCTTGGACTTTTTGTCCAGCGCTCCATCGGCCAGGAACCCCGGGCGATCCCCGAGGGAAATTTTCGTGTGCCCATGACGTCTTCGTCCGCCAACCGGGCGCGCCCGAGCATGCGGCGGCCGGAACGGACGCCGAGTTGCGGGGCGACGGAATCAAGACGTGCGTCTCGACAGGAAGCAACCTTTTCGACCAGAAACTGCCGAAGCGGTTCCAGCAGGGCGCGCGACTCACGTTCCCAATCCGTGACTTGCTGCCAGAGCGCGCGGCCGGGTTCGGCGGGCAGCAAGGTCAATTTGAAAGCGACACGACCGTGAGCACCGGTGCCGGGCACGAGCGACAGCCGTTCACAGAGTGCGGGCAAAGTTCCATTTTCGACGGCCCAATGCAATTCACGCCGCACTTCGAGCAGACCGCGCTGTGCCAGACCCGGGTCCGCATTCTCCAGGACGAACACCAGGGCGGGCGCCTGGTCGGCGCCGCCGTTTTCCGCGTTGGCGCCGGCCAGCGCGGCGGCGGTCGCCTCGCCGGTGCAATCCACGACCGCGTTTGGACGGAAAAGCAACGGCTCGTTCCAGGCCAGGGCGCGAACCTGGTTCAAGCGCGAACCTTCCGCCTGCGCCTCGGCAACCGTGGCGTGCAATATGACAGTGACGTTTTTGGCATCGCTCACCACCGCATCGGCCACGTGGGCAAAGGCGGGCGGGGGATAGGGCAATACCCAGAGGCCGGTGTCCACCACCCGGACGGGTCTGGTGTCGGCGGCCGGTTGCAAGCGTGAGGCAAATTCCTGCGGAAAACCGCCGCCCACCGGTGTGGCTTCCGCGCCGGTGGTGTCCCGGAGGTAAAGTCCGCAGATGGTGCCGACTTGCGCGGTGGTGGCCAGCCCGCCCAGAAAACCATAGCGTTCCAACAAAACCACCTTCACCCCGGCGCGTCCGGCTGCAGTGGCTGCCGCCACGCCCGCCGCCCCGCCGCCAATGACCAGCACATCGCAGGCAATGGTTGTGGAACCGATGCGGACCGGGTTACTCACGGCGTGCTCCGTCGCATGTGCTCGCCGTAGCTGCTGATGTTTTTCCACTGCGGCCGCACATTGAACAGGACCGTAATTTTTTGTCCCAGACGAACCACGGCTTTGCGCCAGTCTGCCGGCGAAGTCCACTCGGCGCGCCGACGCGCGATACGATCCAGTTTTTTCTCGGTCTCGTCAGCCAGACCGGGCGAAAGATAATACGCCGGTTCGAAGAGGTCCTGCTCCGGTTCTACCTGGCCTTCCCGCACGGCCACGCCGGCCATGGGCGTGCCTTCATAGACGCGGATGCCGACGGTGGCAAACACGGCATTGGCGCGCGCGCAACTATTCAAAAAATTCTGGGTATCCTCGACGTCCGCCCAGGTTTCACCGGGACCGCCGAACAGCAGGTAGATGGCCATGGGCAAACCGGCATCATGCGCCGCTTGCAAGGCAATCCGGGTTTCCTCCTGTCCGAAGGGCTTGTTCAACGCCGTCAGCATTTTGTCCGAAGCCACGTCCAGTCCGAACTCGACGCCGTTACAACCGCTTTCCTTCATCGCGTGCGCCAGTTCGGCGTCAAACCCCGTCGGATTGCAGAAGGCCGACCATTGGACCGGCAACCGCCGGCGCGCGAGTTCCCGGCAGATGGCCAGCGCGTGGCGGCGGGGATCGTTGAAGACGCTGTCCACGAAAAAGAAATGGCGCAAGTTATCCCGGGTGGCCACCGTGGCGACCTCTTCCACCACCGCTTCCGGTGGACGCAACCGGTAGCGGCGTCCCTCCAATTGGGGATAAATGCAATAGGCGCATTTAAAGGGACATCCGCGTTTGGTCTGCACGCCCACAAACCCGCCCCGCCGGAGGTAGCGCCGGTAGCGGCAGGATTCATGGGCCGGCATGGGCAACCGGGCCAGCGGATCAATTGCCCTCGCGGGCGTAACGTTAAGGCCGTCGTTTCGGATGCCGGTGATGACGCCTTCAATCCCTTCCAATGAACGTCCGGCCTCCAGGCGCGCCAGCACTTCCGGGAACGCACGCTCACCTTCGCCGATCACTCCGCAGTCGGGCATCAACCGTCGCATCCAGCCTTGAGGTGAAACCGAGAAACCGGTGCCGCCCAGGATCAAAGGCCCGGCGAAATGTTGCCGCACCGTTTCCGTCAGTTCCCGTACTTCATCGAAATACAAACGCGGTGCAAACGACCAGCAGTTGTCCAGATTCCGGATGCCGAAAGCCACGGCTTGAAAGGTGTCCGCCGCCAGCGCCTTTCGCAGCGCGCGTCGCGGCATTCGCGCCGTTCCCAAATCCAGAAACGTCACCTCGTGCCCGGCGGCCCGCGCGGCAGCGGCAACGCACAATGCTCCCAGCGGCGCGACCGGATAAGGAGACCGTTCCCGATTGGTGGCCACCAGGAGCACTTTCATGACAATTCCTCCTCCAATAATGCCTTGCGCACGTCCTGTTCCAGCCCGTCCACTTCCGCCGGAGTCAGACAATCATCCACCCACGACAGTTCGGCGGTCAGCCGGTTGCCGAACCTCAAAAAGAGCATCGTCAAGCCGGGCCGTCGCCAGCAGGGGATCAGGTGCGTGGCATCCAAAATCCGGCCGCCGCACAATTCCGTCATGCCCGGACAGATTTCGCCTGAATCCGAGAAGCTCAGGGAAGCGATCTTGCCGCGGGTCGGTTTGCCCAGATGATGCGCATAATATCCCAGCGGCAGCGGTTTGAACATTTCCAGCGCCGCCATGCAACATTCCGGGAAACGGTCGCGGATCTGGTCCGTCATCTGCCGGCTGAGTTCGCCGACGATATCGCTGATCCGCCCCGCGTGTCGCGGCTCGATGCGATAGAACAGAATGGAGAGATGATTGGAAAAGATAGGACCTTTCGCGCCATGCCGGCGGGTATCGTGGGGTACGGGAACCAGATAAGCCCCGTCCCGGTTGCCGCGCTGGACCGCGATCGC
>JANWKE010000169.1 GCA_025451535.1 Verrucomicrobiia bacterium | reverse complement strand
ATCTGGCCGAGCATGAAATGATCTTGCGAGTGAGATCCATCCCAGCCTTCGGTCAGGCTGGTTGCACCTTTGGCCAACTGGTACCCATACCCGGGTTTGTTGGTCTGATTGTTCATGTCAAAAATCACGTCGGAACGTCCGCCATCAGCCAAGGCACGGAGAAGGTAACGATAGCCGACATCACCGGCAGTCAGTTCGTTGCCATGTCCTCGAACGTCGCGCACGATGGCGTCCAACACAGACGCCCGGTTGGTTTCGTCAACGATCCCCATCACGAGCGGAATGGCGTTGGCGGTTTGTGAACCGGTGGCATAATCGGCATTGGTCGGATTAAAAAACGCCTGGTTGAACGAGACTCGGATCTGCTCGGCCTTGGCCGCGAATTGTTTTGCTTCGTCGTCTTTCTCCAGCAACGCGGCTATCCTGGACAGGATGCGCGTATCGTCGTAATAAAATGCCGTCGCCACCAGCGCGACCGGCGTCAATTGTGAAAATCCCGGTGGTTTCGGGCCGAGATCGTACCAGTCGCCCAGGCCGTGGTTCACGATATCATTTGTCGCAGTGGTGCCGAGATAGGCGACGTACTTCTTCATGACCTCGTAGTTCCGACGCAACATATCCACGTCGCCATCGAATTCATATTGTTGCCATGGTATGAGGATGCAGGAACTTCCCCAGGCCGGCGCGTCGCGGAAGTTGCCTTGAAATTTTGCGTATTCCGGTGCGGTGGTCGGGACCAGTCCGTCGGACTGTTGCGAATCGGCGATATCGTTCAACGTTTTGGTGAACAGTCGCGCAAGGTCGAAGTCGTAGCGCAAGGCCGGCCCATTCAAATGGTCCTGCTCCAGCCAGCCGAGCCGTTCGCGATGCGGACAGTCGGTGAGCAGGCTGACCATATTGTTTTGTTGCGCCCAACGAACCAGTTCGGCGATGCGGTTGAACAGTGGGCTCGAGCACTCGAATTGACCCGCCGGTTCCGAGGCCGAATGGACCACGATGCCTTCAATGCTTTTCAGTGAGGGCAATTTGTCGTCAGGTCTGGTTGGTATGAAATGCACCTGCACATAACGGCAGCCGACATAAAAAAATCGGGAGGCCCAGGTTTCTTTGCCGTTGGTTCCCTTCGTATATTCGCACCAGACGCGGCCACGATGCCCGGCTCCCATCGAACCTTGATTGACTGAGCCGTCGGCGTTGGTCAGTTCCGCCGGGAAAAGCTGCACGCGGCTGCCCACCGGGCCGGTCACGGACATTTTCAGTACATGAGCGGCATTCTGGCCGAGATCATAGATCACATCGCCATCAGCCAGTTTATGGACCGCCACCGGACGCTGAATTTGAAACTCACGAATCGGCGGCGCGGCGCAGGAAAGGTCTTTGAGTTCGCCGCCCGGACCTTCCACCGCCCGGGCTGCCTGCCATTGGGAATCATCGAAGCCCGGTTCGTTCCAGCCGGGTTGGACCAGGCGCGCGTCAAAATCCTCACCGCCATAGATCGAAGAAAAAGTGATTGGGCCGGGCGTCACCCGCCAGTGCTCATCCGTGCCGATGACCTGGACCGTGCCGTCGGTGTATTCGAGTTGAATCTGCGCAATGGCCTTCAACGGGCCGAACGAGCCTTTGAATTTGGTGAACCGGTCAGGGACCCGCTCAACGTTGTACATGCCATTGCCGAGAAAGAGGCCAACGGCGTTGTTGCCTTTGTGCAGGAGCGACGTGATGTCGCGCGTATCGTAAAGGCAGGTCTTGCGATAATCCGTCCAGCCGGGTGCGAGGAAATCACCGCCTGCCTTCTGTCCGTTGAGCGACATTTCATACTGGCCGAGGCCGCAGACAAAGGCGACGGCGCGTTTGAGGCCGGGTTTGACGACAAAATCGTGGCGGAGCAACAGGGATTCGGAGTTCGTCGGCGCGGTAATCCATTGGGCCCGCCAGCCCGCCGCGTCGGAGCCGCTTGGTGAGGACGGGTCGTCCGCCTTGAGCAATCCCATCGTCCAGGTGGCGGGCCGGCTCCAACTGGACGCCTTGCCGGCGTTGTCCCAGACCCGGACTTTCCAGAAGACCGGCTGCGACGATTTTAGCGTTTGACCGGCATAGGGAATCTGAATTGTTTCATCCGAGTCAACCTTCCCGCTGTCCCACAAATCGCCCTGGTTGTTTGCAAGCTTTTCCGCCGAGGAGGCGACGAGAATTTCGTAGGCCGACTGGTTTTGGCCGCGCTCCCTGCTTTTATCCACCCAAAACAGACGCGGGTGTGGCACGTCAACGCCCATCGGGTTCACGACATATTCGCAGCGCAAGTCCGCGGGGGTCAGGGCTTCGCGCGCCAACAACGGTCCGGCAAAGGTTACCAGGAGCGTGACCAGTGAAAGCTGGAGAAACATCTTTTTCATTTTAATTTTTCGTTTCCGGGAGCAAATCCTGATAGGCCGGCTCCAGCCCCGCCGCGTCTTTGATTTTGGGCGATACCATTGGCCCGTTGTTTTCCCAATGATTGCCCGGCCCGTTCGCGTTTTTCATGAATTTCTCCGAAGGACACCAATTATCCCGCACGGTGATGAACGACGAACCTTCGTCGAGATAGAGGTAAAACCAATGGTCTGGATCAGGGACGTACGCGCTCAGTTTGATGTTGTGGACGGAATTTTCGCTGATGACCGTGCCCGGCTGCGCGGAGAGGGTATAAATGCCGCCTGTGTCGCCCAGCCGCGTCGCCACCTGATGGATATGATTTGCGTGGACCACGTTGTCGCGCATGCAATTGGCCGCTTTGTTCCAACCCCAACCGACGCTGATGCCGGTGTAGGGCAGGTCGCAGACTTCATTGTGCTCGATGGCAATTTCCCGGCCGTACCCGACGCATATGCCAACGCTTCCCCAGTCCTCAGTGCCGCAATCGGTGACCAGATTATCGAAGATTTTTTCGTGCGTGCAGATGACCCGCTCATCTTTCGGATTGTAGGGAACGTGCGTTTCCACACCGGCATCGGAGAACTTGCCCATCTGAATGCCATTCCCGCCAAGATCGCGGAACACGCAGCCCTGGATCAGGTCGTCATGCGTGCCGGATTGAAAATCCAGACCGGCGGCGGCCATGTGTTCAAACCGGCAGCGCTCAAACTCAACGTGATTCGCGTCTTTCACTGACACGCCCGCAGGCGGTCGGCCAATCCATGCCTGGTTGTCGAGGCCGGGATGATACGCCGTTCCTTTTGGTTTCAATCGGTAGGCATCCAGAAAATACATCCCGGCTTGAAGTGGAACATCGCCCGCCTCGGAGGGTCGCAGCCACGTTGCATATTCAAACGTGACGCCTTTAAAATGTACGTTCGCCACCGGCCGATCCAGTGAACCCGTTACTTGCACGAGCGTTTCCAGGGCAGGCGCGATGACACTCGCTTGCGTCAAGTCTTCGCCCGGTCGCGGCCAATAATAAACCTTGCCCGCCGACACGTCCTCAAACCACTCACCGGGCTGGTCCAGAAACTCAATCGCATTGGCCAAAAAAAACGGCGCCTGATAGTTGGTGTTCACAATCACTGGCGGCCAGGGATGCTCGAATTCAAGTTTGCTCTCGGGTTGTTGAAAGGTGAGACACACGCGGTTGCCGTCGAGACGCAGGGATTGAACCCGGAGCACGGCAATCTCCCAGACCTGGTCAATGATCATTTCGATCTGCCCCGGGAGCGCCGGCATCTTGCCGGCAAGCTTCCCGCCTGACAACTCCCCGGCAAGGATGCCGGCGCTCCCGGCGGAAATCCACGCTTCCTGGTTGGTTTTGTCCCACGCGATGAGGCGGTCCAGCGCGTCGCCGTTTGGTTCGCGGGCGCGAATGGCTGTCCGGTTATTCACCCAAAGCTGGCGAAATTCCAGCATTCGACCGCCGAAAGTGGGCGCGGCCGCCACCCAAACGTTGCCCTGGGCTGTCTTCGCCAAACCGGGCACCGTCACACTCACTTTTTTCCAGCCGGTGATTGGGACGCCGCCGCTCAAGGCGGGCTGTTCTCCCGGCGCGGCCTCGATAATCGTCGGACTGGTTTCTGTTCCCGAATCCTCCGAACGCATCAACAACGGGCTGGTCAGTGGATAAACCCCGCCACGCAGAATGATTTGGACCGGCTCGTTGGCGGTTACTCTTTCCAGGCGCCGCAGTTCCCGCGCCTGCCGCAGAGCGGTCGCGACGGACGCGAACGGCTGTGCTTGCGTGCCTGGATTTCCATCGTTGCCATCGGGCGAGACCCAGAACTCAGCCGCCGGGGCCGGTGAAAGGAACCAGCACAGCCAAATCAGGATGCAGACAATTTTATTCACGCGTTTTGAGTAACTCTCCGGCAATTCCAGAAATCACCGGATGCCGACATATTCTGGTCACGTTTCCAGCCCTTCGATTTCCAGCGCGCAACCGTACTCGCACGGTTTGTCCGGCGGCAGCTGAACGGTGAGTCCGGTGGCGTCATGCTTCCGGGACAATTTTTTAAGGCTGCCCAACAGCTTGACCTGTTGGATTTGTCCCGCGACAAACGGACGGCGGGTGGCCAGCGCCGCGATGGTCAATTGCGATTGTTCCGGCCAGCCCATAAAAAAGGCATAAAGGATTTTGCCTTTCGTCGTGAATCGCACGTCTTCAAAGGTAAAATCCTTCCGGTTGGTTTCATTGTACTTCTGGCCAGGCTCGGGTTTCACCAGGTTCGGGCCTTCGCCAAAGCTCCGCCATGGACGCGTCCCGTGGATGGCCTCTTGGTTGATCTCCATCCAGCGGGTGATGGCGGCGAGGATTTTTTGTTCCCGGTCATCCAGGACGCCGTGGGTGTTGAGCGGGAAGTTGAGCAAGAAGTTGCCATTGCGGCTGACCACGTCCACCAGCATGTCAATGACTTGCTTGGGCGTTTTGTATTGCACGTTGCGGTCGTAATGCCAATGGCCGATGCAGGTTTCAGTCTGCCACGGTTGCGGCCAGATGCCATCCACAATGCCGCGTTCCTTGTCGAACACACACAGGCCGGCGGCGGAATCCGACGGTCGTTTGCTGGTATAAACCGCTTCCAGTTTGCCGCCATGGCCCTGAAGGTTTTGATTGTAAAAATGAGCGACGAGGTCCAGACCCCATGTTCCAAAGGGAATTTGACCGTCGCAGTAAAGCACGTCCGGCTGATACTGGTCCACGAGGTCCCGGATGCGCCGGGACCACTCGCGTTTCCAGGAATCCGGGATGCCATCCTCGTCCCATGGCAATTTGCGGTAGATTTCCGGGCAACCGCCGTACAGATCATTCCATTCCGGATCGCTGCCGTCGTAAGGAACGCCGGCGAGCGGGCCCGTCAAGTCGCTGGCATGCGCGACGGACATCCATTTGTACGCCATCCACAGATGATCGCTCACGCCAAACTTGAGACCGTGTTTCCGCGCTGCCTGCCGGAACAGTCCAACCACGTCCCGTTGGATGCCCATCCTGGCCGCATTCCACCGCTGATATTTCGAGTTCCACATGTCGAAATTGTCCACGTGCACACCCATGCTCATGAAATATTTCGCGCCGGCCTTTTGGTAAAGACCGACCAGGTGTTCGGGATCGAACTGCTCGCCCTTCCAGGTGGGAATGATGTCCTTGTAACCGAACCGGGTCGGATGGCCGTAACGGGCCAGGTGGTCCTGATATTGTTTGGAACCTTGCAGGTAAAGATTGCGCGCATACCAGTCACCGTCCTCCGGCGCGGATTGCGGTCCCCAATGCGCCCAGATGCCGAACTTGGCATCGCGGAACCACTCCGGGCAACGATACGCTCCCAGTGACTCGCGGGTGCCGGTGAAGGGCCCGGGAACAATTCCCGGGGTTTTCTGCGGTGGAATCGTGTTTGCACCCCATGAACGGGTGAAAGCCAGGCTGGACATCGCGCCGCCCAGCAATTTGAGGGCATGGCGACGGGTCATGGAGCCGGCGACTTTCATTTTTCAATCACAGAATTTCCTTTGTTACCATGTCAAAAAATTCACGTCCAATCATTCCGACCATTTCGGGCATCTTTTTGAACAAACCGACCAGGAAACCGAACGGGTTTGCCCCGGCCGGACCGGCTGATTACGCTGGAGGCATGTCACGATTTCGTTGGGTCCAAAAAAGTTTCGGAATTTTGATTCTGCTCTCTCTCTTTGGACCGTATCCGGCGAACGCTGCGCCTTTGCGTCGCGAGCGGATTTCATTCGACGAGGACTGGCGGTTTGCCAAAGGCGACCCTGCCGGCGTCGACGCCGAATTAAATTATACGAACATGGCGAAGTGGCTCGCACCCATCGGCGCAGAGTTTACAGCGAATCCGTCGCCGGCCAAGGTGGAAGGCAATCCCGGCGCTGATGTGTCCTGCGCCCAACCCGGGTTTGACGATCGCGATTGGCAGCCGGTGAATCTGCCCCACGACTGGGCCATTGAAGGGCCGTTTGAGCAGAAGTATGACGGCGAGACGGCCAAATTGAAATACTGGGGCCCGGTCTGGTATCGGAAATACTTTGACATCGCGGCGGCGGATTCGGGCAAGGAAATCTGCCTCGATGTTGACGGGGCCATGTCTTACTCGGAGGTCTGGTTGAATGGCCGGTTTGTCGGGGGCTGGCCATACGGTTACGCCTCGTTCGAACTCGATTTGACGCCGTTCATTCAGTTCGGCAGCGAAAACGTCCTCGTCATCCGGCTCGACACACCGCCCGAGGCCTCGCGCTGGTATCCTGGTGCCGGCATCGATCGCAACGTCTGGCTCGTCAAGACCGGGCCGCTGCATGTCGACCACTGGGGTACTTTCGTCACGACGCCAAAGGTGAGTCCGACAGCCGCCACCGTGAACGTTCAGGTGAATGTGGTCAACAATTCCGGCGCCCCGGTCACCGTGGCGCTAAAGAATGAAATTTACGAACTTAAGGCTGATGGCCGAAGAGGGGAATCAGTCGCTTCGCTCACCACCGACGGCCTGAACCTGGCTGCGGACAAAACCACTCTTAACACCTCACAAATCGTCGTGAAACGGCCCCGGTTATGGAGCCTCGCGCATCCGCAGCGTTACGTCGTCGTTACTTCCATCGAGCAGAATGGCAAACTGCGGGACGATTACGAAACACCCTTTGGCATCCGCACAATTCAGTTCACCGCCACCAATGGTTTTCTCTTGAACGGCCAGAGAGTGAACATCCACGGTGTGTGTCTGCACGGCGATCTCGGCCCGCTCGGTACGGCGTTCAACCTGCGCGCGCGCCAGCGCCAGCTCGAGTTGCTGCGCGAAATGGGCTGCAACGCCATCCGCACCAGCCACAATCCGCCGGAGCCGGAGTTGCTTGACCTGTGCGACCGCATGGGTTTTCTGGTGATGGACGAGGCCTTCGATTGCTGGGCCCTCGCCAAACGGGCAGGGGATTATCATCTGCTCTTTCCGGACTGGCACGAAAAAGACCTGCGCGCCTTCATTCGCCGCGATCGCAACCATCCCTGCGTGATTCTTTGGAGCATGGGCAACGAGGTTTACGAGCAGCACGATGCCGACGGATGGAAAGTCGGCCAGCCGCTCGCGGGCATCGTGCATCAGGAGGATGCCACACGCCCGGTCACCCTGGCGCTCCATACGGTTGCCGCCAGCACGAACGGATTTCAAAAGGTCGTGGACGTTTTCGGCTTTAATTACAAGCCGTTGGATTACGCTGAATTCCGGACCCACAACCCGGACCTTCCGCTGATCGGCAGCGAAACCGTTTCCTGCGTCAGTTCGCGCGGCGAGTACTTCTTTCCCGTCAGCACCAGCCCGAAATCGGGCCGCGCCGATTTTCAGGTGACCTCCTACGATGTGGCCGCGCCAGCGTGGGGTTATCCGCCGGACGAGGAATTCAAGGCCCAGGACCGGAACCCGTTTGTGGCCGGTGAATTTGTCTGGGGCGGATTCGATTATCTCGGCGAGCCGACGCCTTACGACCATGATACCACCAACCGGCTGCTCTTCACCAATCCGGCGGTACAAGCCCGATGGGACGCGGTACTTAAAGCCGGTGGGGAAATTGCCGTGCCCTCGCGCAGTTCTTATTTCGGTATCTTCGACCTCTGCGGATTCAAAAAAGACCGGTTCTATCTTTATCAATCACGCTGGCGGCCGGATTTCCCCATGGCGCACCTGGTGCCGCAAAATTGGAATTGGCCGGACCGCCCGGGAAAAATCACACCGGTGCAAGTGTATACCTCCGGCGATGCAGCCGAGCTGTTTCTGAACGGCAAATCGCTGGGACGAAAAGAAATGGGCCAATACGAGTATCGGCTCCGGTGGGACAGCGTGGTGTATGAACCGGGCACGCTCAAAGTTGTTGCCTTCAAGAATGGCAAAAAATGGGCGACGGACACCGTGCAAACTACCGGCCCGGCGGCCAAACTGTCGTTGGCAGCCGATCGTTCTCGAATTCGCGCCGACGGGAAGGATTTGTCATTTGTCACGTTGACGGTCGAAGACCGAAACGGTTTGACGGTGCCGCAGGCGGACAATCCCATCCGATTCAGCATCGAAGGACCCGGTGAAATCGTCGCCACCGGTAATGGCGACCCGACCAGCCACGCATCTTTTCAGGCAAAGGGTCGAAATGCCTTTAACGGGCTTGGCCTGGTGATTATCCGCGCGAAATCAGGCGAATCCGGGAATATCACACTTCGGGCGCAGTCGGATAGTCTGACCGGCGCGACCGTAACCATACGCACCCTGAACCGTTGGTGACAGCCGTTACGCTCTGAGAGTTGATCTGGGTGTGTCCGTGGTCTTTGCGACAAGTTGTCATTTTTATCAAGTTATTTGGCGTTTTTCGGATGACACAAAACACGAGGTGAAGGTAAGGTTTTGGACCGCTGGTGAATATGAACTGGGGCGGGATTTTGTCATCCGGAATGTGCTGCGCAATTTTGCCGGCGCTGGCGGTGGGGTTTTGCCTGCTCGCCCTGGCGCCGGCTGGTTCGGCAGCGGAATTGTTGCAGGTTCGGGCTGCGGGATTCACCCTGGCCACCAATGACGAAATCTCCAGCGGCACTGATAAGATTACGCTGTCGCTGGTTTCGGATGAGGGACTGCCGCCTTTTTGCCAGTCGGCGGTAAAACAAGACACGGCCCCGGCGTTGCGGGGACCGGATCCGGACATCCCGTATTTTACCGTACGCTTCGCATTGCCCATCCCGCCGGAGAACGCAATGAGCAAGGTCGCGGCGCTCACGGGGATGGACCCGGCGGTTTTCACCCACAATCACTCGCCCGGCTTTGAGATTCTGCCCAACGGCGACGCGCTGGCGGTCTGGTTCAGCACCCCGCCGGGCGAAAGTGAGAGCGCCACGACGACCACCTTCGTTCAAGCGCGGTTGCGCTACGGCTCGGAAGAATGGGACATGCCCGATTTGTTTCTGGACTTTAAAAATCTCAATGACCAATCAGGCCTGCTCTGGCGCGACGGCAAAAAAATCTGGTTCTTCGGCGGTGGCCGCGGTTTTTCGCCCTGGGTTCCCTTCAAAATCGCCACCTCCACCGACGAGGGCGTGACATGGACATTGTCGCTGCCGCTGCTCGACAAGCCGGCGGGCGATTTTACGGCCCAACCTGTCACCAGTGCGTTCCGGGCGCCGGATGGCGCGATTTATTTCGCGATGGACGGCTCCAAAGCCGCAAGTTTTCTGTGGCGCAGCACCGACGATGGCGTTCACTGGCACGAGATGGGCGGGCGCACCGGCGGACGGCACTCGGTGATCGTGCCATTGGACGGCAAGGGTGATTTGCTTTCCATCGGCGGAAAAAATTCAAACGTGGACGGCTGGTCGCCGGAAAATCATTCGACGAACTGGGGCGCAAGCTGGAGCCAAAGCCAGCCGTCGCCGTTCCCGCCGCTGGGCAGCGGGCAACGCCCTTCACTCATCCGGCTCGCCGACGGCAATTTGTTTTTCGTAAGCGACGCCTGGCTGCAAAAGGCGGACCGGCCGCCGCCGCCGGGCTGGAAATCCGGCAATGGTTGTTTCGTGGCGATTTCGACGAACGACGGCGGGTCCTGGCACATCAAATCACTGCCGGTGCAATTGCCGAATCGCGCGCGCGGCACCAACGGCACGCTTGGCTATGTCACCGCGCGGCAGGCACCCGACGGCGTGATTCACATCTTGACGACCGAAACGCAGCCGTGCCTGGATTATGAGCTGAATGAAGCCTGGATATTTTCCGACGCGGGCGACATTCCGCCGGAGAATTCAGGTGGCATCCTCAAACATTTTTCCGATAATTATCCGGATGGCAAAGTGCGTTCGCAATGGAGGGCGCGGATTTGCCCGCATGGGCGTTATCTGCTCGATGGTTTGGAAACCGATTATTACCCGGACGGGCAGCCGGAGCACGTGGTCACGTATCGTAACGGCTGGAAGACGGGGATGGAAACGTTCCGGGCGCCGGATGGCGCGAAACTCTGGAGTTGGGACCATAACCTCACCGCGCACACGAGCGTCTGGATTCATTACTGGCCGGATGGCCGGAAGAAAATTGAGTCCACTTGGAACACGGAACCGCGGGCGCGCGATTTGGACCGGAGCTTCTCCGGCCTGGTCGCGAATGGCCCGGTCTACCAGTGGGATGAAGGCGGCCGGCCGGTGTCGGCCGGTTATTTTACGAACGGAATTTATGCCGGGAACCGGCCGTTGCCGGCGGCGCAACCCTGAACCCTGAACGAATTCATGGAAACGCTGCGCTGGCTGGATTTGGTGGTCATCGTCATCTACATGGCGGGTATGGCCTTCATCGGCCTGTGGTTTGCCCGGCGGCAGACCTCGACGGAGCGTTATTTTGTCGCGCAACGTTCCATTCCAGGTTGGGCGATGGGGATTTCGCTTTATGCGACGGTCATCAGCAGCGTTACTTTCATTGCCTATCCCGGCGCTGCTTACGCCGGCAACTGGAATGAGCTGGTGCCGGGTCTGATGGTGGTTCCCGTTCTGGTGCTCGCCGTTTTCCTTTTCATCCCGTTTTACCGGCGCGTCGTCGGCATGAGCGCCTATGAATACTTTGGCAAACGGTTTGGCGGGCGGACCCGGGCATTCAGTGCGGTGGCATTTGCCTGCGGCCATTTCTCAAAACTGGCATTTGTATTTTACCTCGTCGCCCTGACGGTCAACAGCATGACCGGCTGGAACATCTATTGGGTCACTGTCATCATGGGGGTGGTTACCGTATTTTACACGTTTTGCGGCGGGTTGGAGGCGGTGATTTGGACGGACGTCATCCAGGGATTCGTCAAAGTTTTTGGTATCATCATTTGCCTGGGCTTCCTGCTGTTTCTGCCGCCGGGCGGACCGGCGGCCGCGTTCCACACGGCATGGCAGGCAGGCAAGTTCAACCTCGGCTCGTTGGATTTTGATCTTACGCAGAAAGGGTTCTGGGTGATGACATTCTACGGATTGTTCTGGTTCCTGCAGCAATACGCTGCCGACCAAACCGTGGTCCAACGCTATCTGGTGACTGCCAGCAACCGGCAGGCTGTCAAGGGTACGTTGTTGGGCGGATTGTTGTGTGTGCCGGTTTGGACGGCGTTCATGCTCATCGGCTCGCTGTTGTGGTCGTTTTACCGGCTGACGGGTGAAAAATTTCCCGGTTACATCACTAAATCCGACCAGATTTTTCCTTACTTTCTTTCGACGCACATTCCGGCCGGGCTGGCCGGGCTGTTTATGGCTTCACTCTTCGCTGCGGCCATGTCCACCATCTCGTCCACCCTCAACTGCCTGGCGGTGATTGGAACAGAGGATATCTACCGGCGGTTCCAGCCGATGGCGAGCGATGCGCGGCGGCTGCAAGTGGGGAAAGGCATCGTGGTGGGAGCCGGGCTGTTTACTACTGTCATTGCGATCGTGCTGGCCCGTTATGCGGGCCATGCCCTGTCACTCTATTTTACCGCCACCGCCATCCTGTCGGGCGGTCTGTTGGGATTGTTCTTCCTGGCCTTTTTTTCAACCCGGGCCAATGCGCGTGGCGTGTGGGCCGGCATCATCGCCTGCCTGGTTTTCACCGGCTGGGCCACCTGCACCGAGGGCAAGGATCAATGGTTTGACCTGGGCCGTTATAATTTTCCGCTCCCCGGCGTCATGATTGGTGTCATTGGCCATGTCGTGCTGCTGGTGGTCGGTTATCTGGCCAGCTTTTTCTTTGCCCCGCCGGAACCGGCCTTGCGCGAATTAACGTTGTGGGGCTGGCTTAAAAAACAAAAAGAGCGTGCCGTGGAACCGGTGGGCGCATCCGCCGTCCTGGGACAAAATCCATGAACATCATCACCCTGCTCCAACCTCCGCGCCTGGTCTTCGGCAACGGCTGTGCGCCGCGATGCGCCGGATTTTTTGCGCAACGCGGTTGCCGCCGGGTGTTACTGGTGACTGGTTCGCCGGTTCTGCCGCTGCTCGGGGCGGTGACGGACGCGTTGAAAAACTCCGGTGTCAAAATCGTCATGGCTCCCGCGGTGGATCAAGAGCCGACGCTTTCTTTGTTTGAGACCATCAGGGCATTTGCGGGCAGGGAGAAAGTGGACGGCGTGCTCGGTATTGGCGGCGGCAGCGTGATTGACGTGGCCAAACTGACGGCGGCGCTTGCCGGCGGGAAACAAACCGCGGCGAAAGTGTTTGGCATCGATTTATTGAAAGGCCGCGAATTGCCGCTGGCCTGTCTGCCCACCACCGCCGGGACGGGCGCGGAAGTCTCGCCCAACGCTGTTCTGCTCGATGAGGCGGAGATGCTTAAAAAAGGTGTGGTCAGCCCGCATCTCGTTCCTGATGCCGCGTTCGTTGATCCGCTGCTCACGCTTTCCGTGCCGCCGGACGTCACCGCCGCCACAGGCCTGGATGCGCTCACGCATTGCATCGAAGCGTATGCCAACAAGTTTGCGCATCCCATCGTGGATGCCTCTGCGTTGCAAGGCGTGAAATTGATCTCCGCCAATCTGCTCCGCGCGGTCCGCGACGGCGGCGACATTGAAGCCCGCGCCGCGCTGGCGCTGGGGAGTCTTTACGGCGGGCTGTGTCTCGGTCCGGTT
>JANWKE010000168.1 GCA_025451535.1 Verrucomicrobiia bacterium | reverse complement strand
GTTGGTCAGGTTCAATGTCGCGCCGGTGGCGTACGAAATCAGATTGTTATTGTTGTCGCGCCATTGATAGGTGAATGGCATCGTGCCCGCGGCCGTCACCGTGACGCTCACATTCGCGCCTTGGTTGGCGGAGATTTGGTTCGTCGGCGATATCTGCGTGACGGTTGGCGCGATGCCGGAGGCGTAAAAGTCGTTGGCCACCTGCGATGGCGTCAACGCGTAGTTGTAGATGGCAACATCGTCAATGCCCCCGTAAAACTGCGCGTCGTAGTTGGTGCCGCCGTTGTTCCCCGATTGGCGGGCGCCAATGCTCAAGGGCGCCGTGGCTCCCCACACTCCGCTGCCGGGTGTGATGGTGCCGGAGCCGACCAGTTTTCCATCCATGTAGAGCGAGATGGCACCGTTCGCCTCGTCACAGACGCCCACCACGTGGTGCCACAGACCGTCGTTGGCCGGCGCGTATGTGCTGCTGGCCGGGCTGACCGTCCCGGCCGCATTCCGCACGAAGAACCGCAGGTTACCGGCGGTGGTGGCGCCGGTGTCCAGCACGAATTCCTCGCCGCCATTGCCATAGCCCACTGCGACGATGGCGTTGCCGCTGATGGCGTTATACAGATATTCGTTAAACCATGCCTCCACCGTAAACTCCGCATTGCCGCCGTTGGGCGTGCCAAAGTTCAGGAACGACGGCACGTTTCCAGCATAGTCGTTGGGCGGAAAATCGCCGAACTCGGCGGCGGTTTCCGACGGGTCGCTCGGGATGCTGGCCTGCGAATTGTAACCGGGCACACCCAGCGTCACGTTGGAGTAAGAGGCGTTGTTGCCGCCCGCGTAATCGTACGCGGTCGGGCCGCTGGATTCGTCAAGCCGCCAGTACGCAATGGGCCCGTTCGCCAGAACCTGCAGTGGATACGGGGCCGTCGGATCCGCAAGCATCGTCAGAGAAATCGGCGAGATAGGCGCCGTGTTGACGAAATTGCTCACCGTGCAACCGTAAGTCGCGCTGGCCTGCACGTCGTTTATGACAAGGTTCGAGCTGTTCATACCCACAACAGGCACGCCGTTGGAGGTCCAGTAGTAGGTCAACGGCTGCGCGCCATTGGCCGTGATCCGCAGGACCGGGTTGGCGCCGGCGAAAATCTTGATTTGCGTCGGCGTTTGCTGCGATATCGTCGGCGGACCGTACAGCACCAGGTTGACGACCGCGCTGGTGACTGAACCAGCGCTGTTGCTGGCCACCAAATACCAACTGCCCGCATTGCCGGTGACCGCCGGCGTGAAACTCAGGTTCATGTTGGTCTGGCTGGTGATAAAGTTGTTGTTCTGGTACCAGCGGAAGGCCAAGGGCGAACTGCCGCGCACGCCCGCGGCGATGATCACGTTCGCGCCGACGTTGTTGGTCTGCGATTTCGGCTGCAGCCAGATGTAAGGCAAAACGCCGGCGGCATTGAACAATGATTGAAGCTGCGCCGCCGTCAAGGCGTTGGTCCAGAAGGCGACCTGCGCGATGTCACCGTCAAAATTGCGAATGGTGTTGGCCGAACTTGCGTTGGCAAAAGTGTATTCGGAATCGCCGCCCAACAGCAGGTCGGCTGCATTTCCAGCGATATTCAGGCCGGCCGGATTGTTGCTGGCCTTGGCCAAGGCACCGTCCAGATAAAGATATTCATTCGTGCCGTCGGACACGCCCGCGGCCATATGCCATTGCCCGTCGTTGAAGGCGAAACCGTTGGTCGCCACATCCGCGGGGTTGGCGAACTGCACTTCGGGGCCGGGACCGGGATTAAAGTGGTTTTCACCCGCTGTCTGCCCCAACGCCAGACGATAGGAACTGTCACCATGCCCCAAAATTTCCTGGAACCGGCCGGGTGCATCGGCGGGAGCCGTCTTAAACCAACTGACCACCGTCATCGGCACCGCGCCAGTGGGATTCAGTGAAACGGGCAAATTGCTGTTACCGACGTCCACCCCGCCGAGCCAGCCATTGATGGCCACGCTGCGGCTGTTCGCTCCAAATCCGGAATAAGCCGGTCCGGCCGCACCCGGGGTGGTGCCCGGTTGATAAACGCCGTTGCCCGCCGCGCCGATAATGCCATAATTGTTTGCCACTGGGAACGTTGCGCTGTTGTAACCGGCGTTGGTCTGCACCTGCGGATCGTTCAAGCGATAGTAGAGCACCGGATGGTCCGCAAGCACGGCTGACGGATAATTCGCGCCATAGGTGGCGTTGGTGCCGTAGGCGGTTTGGAAATGGTTCTGAATACTCGTCGTCCCAAGCGTGTTCGTGTAAATCGCCACGTCGTCAATCCCGCCTTGATAGGCAATGCCATAATTGGCGGTGACGTCACTGCCACTGCCGATCATCAGCGGCGTGGTCGGGTCAGCCACGTAGGTTTGGCCGGCGCCGTTGGGCGCCACAGTCTTCGACGCCGCCAGAACGCCGTTGGTGTAAATGCTTTCCGTGGTGCCGTCGAATTCAGCCACGACATGCACCCATTGGCCCACGTGAAAACCCTTGAACTGGTTATAAGCACTCGTGTCCAGTTCACTGGCCTTGCTCTGGCCGTTGGTGGACTGGCACATCAGGAACAGGTAATCCTGGTACTGACCCAGCTCAACACCCGCCCAACCGGTGCCCAGACCGCCATAAAACGGATTGTTCGTGTTCGCGCCGCCGGTGTTCAGGTTGACGGTGCCGCCTTCGCTGACAATGTCTCCCAAGGCACTGTTGGTGGCCCCGATTTGGAGCCAGGCTTCAATGGTGAACGGCGGGTTCAGCGTGACGCCGGTGTTGGCCACGCCGTTGGTGTTGCGCGGCACGATGACGTATTGGCCTGGCAATCTCTGGCACAACATGGCCTTGCTGCCGTCAAACGGAAAAGTCACCGCATTGGTCTGGGCGATGTTGTTGGTGAGATACCAGGTGTTGCCGGAAGGTTGATACCATGCGCCGTAATAGCCGTTCCCGGCGACACCCAGGCTGCCAAGGTTGGTCGCCGTCAGATTCAACGGTTGCGGTGGTTGGACGGTCTCGTTCAGCGGCCAGTAGCCGACCGGATTCAACCCGATGACGGTATTGGAATAGGTTTGCGCCCAGGCTGCGGTCGCAGCGGCTAAAGTCAAAAACCCGACAATAATGTAAGTAATGACGTTCTTTTGCATACTCCTTGATAGTTTGATGTGACGACTGACGAATTTTGAGTTCAGGGTTAAATCTTATTTCCGAAAGCGTCGGCGGACCATGGGGTGAACGGCCCGAAATCATAAAAATGCCACCCCATGGCCCGCTTGGACAGACACCTCGACTCCTTGGCAAATAACACCGGGCTCATCTCGATCAACGAAGGCAGATGAAAACCATGCTCACCCAAAATCGGATAATGTGTCATGCTCGGAAGTTTTATCATGAAACACCGACCCCGCGTAATCCCCTTTTGTTGGGAGAAGGGTGTCACAATCGGGAAACAAACGGGGATTCCCTCCCCCGTTCGGGGGGTGCCCTCTACTTGCGAAGATATTTCACGACCGCTTCGGTCCGCGAATGGACATGCAGCTTGTCGTAAATATTTTTCAGGTGGGAACGGACGGTTTCAAAACTGATGGAAAGCGCGTCCGCGATTTCCTTGTAGCGGTAACCCTTGGCCAACAGGTTCAAAATTTCCTCCTCACGCTTGGACAGGTATTCCGGCTGTGGCGAGGTGCTTTGCCCCGCCAGACGGGAAAAATATTCAACCACGGTACGCGCAATTTTTCCTGACATCGGCGAGGCGCCCTGGTGGACCTCCTCGATGGCCTTGAGCAATTCCGCCGGCGATGTGCGTTTGACCAGGTAACCGCTGGCGCCGGCCACCAGTGATTGAAAAACTTTCTCGTCATCCTCGTACATCGTGAGCATAAGAATTTGCAGCTTCGGCAGCCGGGCCTTCAGTCTGCGCACGCATTCGATGCCGGACATGGCCGGCAAATTGATGTCCATCAACACCACATCCGGACTTTTGCGGGCAATCTCTTCCAATGCCTCTTCGCCCGTGGCGTGGGTGCTGAGGCAGCGAAGATTGTCCGCACCGTCGATCAGGACGGCCAGGCTCTCCCGAACGCGGCGGTCATCTTCAATTATGGAAACGGTAATGGGCATGATGGCGGCGACGGGTCAGGGCCGGACCGGTTGCCTCCGGACAGTTTTTAATCTCAACTGACGTTCACGCGGGTTCATGTTCTTCATGAGCGGACACCGCTCCTTTTATAGGAACCCGCAGACAAATGCGAGTTCCATTGTCCGGCCGGCTGGAAATTTCGAAGGTTCCGTCGATTTCCTCAATTCGTTCCTTCATGTTGGAAAGGCCGTTCCGGGAAAAGTTCGCCCTTTCAGCGGAGAAACCCATGCCGTTATCCTCAATATCGATTTCCAACCGGGAATGGGCCAGAATCAACCGGACGTGCGCCTCGGACGCCCGCGAATGTTTGGCTATGTTGTTGAGGGCTTCCTTGACCGTCAAAAACAGGTTGTGCCGCAACTCGGCCGAGAGCGGACAAGCGGGCAGACCCGGCGGGATATCCAGCCGGCAGCGGATATCCGTCGCTTGAAAAAATTCTTCCGCATAGGCCGCCAGGTAAAGTCCGAGTTTGTTGAGCGTGTCATTCCTGGGATTCACCATCCAGACGATTTCATCCAAAGTTTGCGCCAGCTCGCGGGCGACCTCGTAGATTTTTTCCGCGTGAACCATGGCCTCGCCATTTTTGTCGGCATCGCGCCGGGCAAATTCAGTCAACAACCCGATCTGCGTCAGCCCGGCGCCGATCTGATCGTGCATGTCCTTGGCAATTCGTCCGCGCTCGTTTTCAATGCCATGTTGTTGCTCCAACCGGGCCAGTTTGCGCCGCATCCGTCGGCGGGCCGCGTAAAGCACGACGCCGCTGATACTTCCGATGATTACCAGCGTCCCCAGACCACGAAACCACCACGTTTGCCAGTAATACGGCAGCAACACAACGGACAGGGAAGCCCCGGTTTCATTCCAAACGCCGTCCTGGTTGCAAGCCTTGACATGGAACTGGTAGGTGCCCGGAGACAGGTTGTTGTAATACGCCGTGCGCCGCGCTCCCGCCTCAATCCAGTCCGAATCAATTTTGTCCAATTTATATTCGAAGCGGCTCTTTTCCGGGGCGGCGAGGTTTAAGGCGGTATATTGGAATTCCAATTCACCATGCCCGGGAGGAATCCGGAGTATCGAAGCGCTTTCGGGCGACAGCGCGGTCTCGCCACCGGGCGTGCCGCCGGACAACAGCGGTTTCCGGTCGGCCACCACCTGTTCGATATATACCGCCGGTGGATTCCGGTCGATTTTCACGGTTTGGGGATCCACCGCCACCAGCCCTTTGCTGGTGGGAAACCAGAGCCGGCCATCGCTCGATTCCCAGGCGGATGGCTTGCCGGCACCATTGCATTGCGGGCTTTCCATGCCATCGGCTTTGCCGTACACAATGCTGGAAATCGTCATGAGCCTGCCTTGATCAAGGGCTGTCAAATCGTTTTTGCGGACACGGAATACGCCTTGCGGACAACTCATCCACAACCAACCTTCGGCATCCTCCAGAATTGAAAAAATCACATCACTGAACAGTCCCTGCTGTTTGCTATAGGCGGTGAACTGGCCGCCCGAGTACTTGTTCAGGCCTCCGCCATCGGTCCCAATCCAAAGCGTGCCCTGCGGATCCTGATAAAGAGCAATCACCGCATCGTCCGAAAGCCCTTCGCGGGTCTTGAAGTTGACAAACCGTCCGTCCTGGAACTGGCTCAATCCGCCTTCCGTTCCGAACCAAAGATTGCCGGCGGAATCCTCAATGATGGCCCGGACGTTGTTTCCGGCCAGCCCATCCCTCACGGTATAAGTGGTGAATTTTCCATCTTTCAGGCAGGACAATCCCTGGCTGGTTCCGATCCAAAGATTCCCGGCCCGATCTGCGTGGAGTACTTGCACCCGCGCGTTGATCAGCCCGTCCCGCCATGTGTAATGGGTAACTTTTCCGTTCTTCAATCGGGTCAATCCACCGTCAAAATCCGCGCCGGCCCAGATGCTGCCATCGTCACCCTCGCAAAGTGAGAGAATCAAATCCTGCGAGAGACCGTTGGTGGGGGCGTAAGCGGTGACTTTTTCGCCACTCAACTGATCCACCCCCCCGCCCCACGTTCCAATCCACATGTTTCCCTCCCGGTCCTGCAGCACGGACATGATATTATTGTGGCTCAGCCCTTGTTGCTTGGTATAGGTGGAAAAGCATTTTGGCTTGAGGCGGATCAACCCTTCCTGGGTACCGACCCACAAGTCGCCTTCGCTGTCTCCAAAAAGAGCGTTCACCCTGCTGAACGGCAGACCTTCATCGTCAAACTGCGGATAAAAACGGCCGTCATAAAAACGGTTGAGACCACTGTAAGTGCCAACCCACAGATTATCATTCTGGTCCTCGGAGATGGCACTCACAAAGGTGTCGGAAAGACCATACCTGGCATTGTAGGCGTAAAAATGATTTGCCCAAAACTGATCGTACCACAACAATCCATTGTTCGAACCAATCCAAATCCTGCCGCCTTTGTCCTGGCAGATAACCCGGACGGAGTTATTCGGCAATCCGTTGGGCATGATAAACGAGTCCATCGTCCCGTCCTTTTTCAGGCGATTCAACCCCTTCCCCGTCGCGATCCACAAATTGGCATCACGGTCCTGATAAATGTAGCTGACCACGTCCGAGGACAGACCGTTTTTCTCCGTATAGTTTACGAATCTTCTGTTCCGATACTGACTCATACCCGTGGTCGTACCAATCCAAAGCGAACCCTCTTCACTTTCATAAATCACCCGCACGTCATCCCCGGCCAGGCCGTCAGCCCGGCCAAAGTGGGTAAACACACCATCCTTCAAACGGGCCACCCCCCCGCCGGCCGTACCAATCCAAAGCGCCCCTTCTCCGCTCGTATAAAGAGCCGTGATGGAGAAATTTTTTATCGCGGGTGTGTTCCGGGCATCGTACCGCGAAAACTGAATGCCATCGAATTTCGCCAACCCGGCCCGGGTGCCCACCCAAAGATAACCGTCGGGAGTCTGGGCGATGGCTTGAACCAGATTGTCCGGGAGCCCCTCGTCCACTTGCCAGGCGCGCGCGGTGTATCCCAGGGCGGGTTGATCCAGACTGGACCAATCCAGCCAATCACTGGCCGCACTGATCTGTCGGCGGTAACGAATAAAATCCTTGTTCGTCGGGTTGACCGCAAACACTTCCAGATCGCCATCCTCGTCGCATCCCACCGCCGGGCAAGGCAGAGACGTTTCCCCCAAACTGGTCCAGTGCGACCAGACGTCGGAACCATTCACGAAATCCTCCCAGCGGTGCAGCAGCATCGAATCCTCCGCGTTGACGGCAAAGACTTCCAGTCGCCCATCGCCGCTCTGCCCGACGGAAAGACCGGCTTTGACCGTTCCGCCGAAATCAAGCCACGGCGTCCAATTCGTGCTGCTGGCGGCCATCGTTTGGCAAATCCGGTTGACCGCGTGATTGGTTGCGT
Source organism: Verrucomicrobiia bacterium (assembly GCA_025451535.1). Lineage (GTDB taxonomy): Bacteria > Verrucomicrobiota > Verrucomicrobiia > Limisphaerales > UBA11358 > UBA11358. Next base: position 9,965 of record JANWKE010000168.1, on the reverse strand, counting down.
TGACTCCAAAAACCTCCAGGCGCCCCGCCGCGTTTTCGCCGACAACGAACTGCGGCAGAATGGTTCCGCCGAGGCCGGCCCACCCTGACCAATCATTGGTTGTGTCCGGTTGAAGCTGCCAACAATGCTGCAAAGTTCCGTCATTGGCCGCCAGGCCGAAAAGTTCCAGTCGGCCGTCCCGATTTCGAGCCATCGTCAATCCCCGCTGGAATGAACCATCCAGCGCCGACCAATCGGACCATCCCCCATGCAGATCCGTCTGCCACACGTGCCGGACTCCGTGCGTGGTGGCATCCACGGCAAAGACTTCCAAGCGCCCGTCCGGGTTCTGACCCACCGCCACGGGCGGTTCGCAGGCGCCTCCCAGATTGGTCCAGGACGACCAACTCAAATTGTTGGTCGTCAATTGATGGATGCACTCGAGCGCATGACTCGAACGATCCACGGCAAAAACCTCCATCTGTCCCTCGCCATTGGTAACCACGGCAATACCTGATAACACCGAGCCTCCCAGGCTGGACCAGCTGGACCAGGCGCCATCGGAAGCTTTCCGCCAACGGTGCCATAAATCACCCTCGGGTCCGACCCGGAACACCTCCAATTGGCCATTCTCATTTTGTCCGATCGACAATCGGGGCGCGACATAATCATCCACGGCACTTGTGTTGATCGCGGTGAGCCAGGTAAAAAAAACAACGGCCAAGGCCAATCCCTTCCCAACCCATCGGCAGAAGACCTTTTTAGAACGACAAATCATCTCTTTAAATTTTACTTAATATTCCCATCTTTGCCAAGCAACGAGGTATGGCGGTGGTGTCCTGATATAAAAATTTAGGTAGGGCGGGCAGTCCGCTGCCCGCCGCAAACACGAAAAACGGCGCGCACGGAGTGACGCGCCAGACCTGAATTAGGACACTACCGGCAGGGCGGCAAGACGTGCGCAAGGAATTTTGACTTGTCAACATGGCAGCCCACAGCGGGGAATATACCGGATCAAACGGTACTCAGGGTTGATGTTTTCGTTGATTGCCATTTAAAAAACGGGGGTGGTCATGCTTCCAACTTGATGGGCAGGTCCGCACGGGCAATCGGCAGCGGGAGTCAAAAGCTGCGGGGCAGAATCGGGTGTAAACGGGTCAGATGCGAAAGCGCCCGGATAACAGCACGCGGGAACCAACTACAAGTACGCTGCCATCAGCTTGTGCGACATGACGGAAATAATCGGGAGAATCAGCTTGCAACGATGCGTTTTAAGACCAACTGAGGCAGGCTTTGTCCAGTCATCAGGTTTCAACGAAGAATGGGAAGGTCAAGAGCGACAAGGTTATGATGCCAGGTTCAACCCCGGAAACTTAAGGCAAAACGTTTGCTTTTATATTTTGGTAATGCCTTCGCGAACCCATTGTACCGCATGCAGAATCAACTCGGTGGAGTTCTTCAGGTTGAGCTTTTCCTTGATCCGGTTGCGGAAGGAATTGATGGTCGTAATCGTCAGGTTCAGTTCCTCGGCAATTTGACGGGTGGCCTTGCCCTCTCCCAGCATCCGAAAAACCTCGAGTTCCCGGTCGCTTAACGTCTCGATCGGCGACACCGGCTGACTGGTCCGGTTACCGAGCATGAATTTGGCGAGCATCGTGGCGGACATTTTGTCACTTAAATGAATATCTCCCCCCAGTACTTTCCGGATGGCGACTTTTACGGTCTTGGCGGGTTCCTGCTTCATCACATAACCCATCGCCCCGGCGCGCAAAGCGCGTTCGGCGTAAAGAGATTCTTCGTGCATGGAAACCACGAGCACGGGCAAATCTTCAAACTCCGCCTTGATGTTCTTGATGAGGTCTATGCCGGTTGTGCCGGAAAGTGAAATATCGGCGATAACGAGATCCGGCTTTTTCTCGCGGATTTCGCGCATGGCCTCGTCGGCATCCGCAACATCGCCGCACACGGTCAGGTCGGGCTCCCGCTCGATGAGCTGGCGCATCCCCTCCCGGAACATCGCATGGTCGTCCACGATAAACACGCGGCTCTTGGCCACCGGGCGGGATTCCCCCGGTGTTTTGTCATCTGAACTGGCAGCTAATGGCATCATTTTACAAGTTCACTGGCAATTTCGGCGGATGGATAAATAGCACACGCTATTTGAGTGCCCTGACCGGGCGTACTTTTCAAGTCCAATGTTGAGCCAATAACACTGCTGCGGTAACGCATAATCCGGATGCCCATGCCGGTAGAACTCCCGGGCGACTGGAAACCCGTGCCATTGTCACGAATCGTGAGCACGAAATGGTCGGCGTCACGCGTAATGGAAATCTGAATGCGGGTGGCTTTACCGTGTTTGACGGCATTCAGAACTGCCTCTTGAATAATGTAGTACAGGTGCAACGAAACCGAGTTCTCAACCCCAAGGAACGATTTATCACACGAAAACTGGCATTGGATATTGAACAAACTTTCAGCATTGGCGGCGAATTCCTCAATCGCCGACACCAGGCCGTTTTCTTCCAGCCGGACGGGGAACAGGCCACGCGCCACCCGGCGGGTTTGGGTGATGGTTTCATTCACGAGACTCCCGATTCTTTCCACCTCGGAAGATTCGGTCAGGCCTTTTTCCTGCAATTGATCAGCCATAATGTCCATGCGATAGGCGATGGCCGCCAGTTGCTGGCAGACGCCATCATGCAAATCATGGCCGATGCGCCGTTGTTCGCGGTTGCTGATTTCCAGAATTTCGCGTTCCAGACGCTTTCGCTCGGTGATATTGCGGGCCATGCTCTCCACCTCGGCATTTTGCCCGGCCTGACTGACCAACCGGGCGCTCAATTCCAACCGCAGGCGCTGTCCGGAGGCGCTCATAAATTCCCACTCCGCGGGCGCCAATTCCGCACCCTGGATCACCTGCTCAAACCATTGTCTGGCCGGTTCGCGTTGTTCTTCCGCGAGAAACTCAACCATGTTTTTTCCCAGCATCGCTTCGCGAGGCCGTTGCAAAAGCCGTTCGCCGGCTTTATTGATGGACGTGATGCGGCCGCCCAGGTCATTGGTAAACACCATGTCGTTGGCATTCTCAAACAATTCCTCGTAACGTTCCTTCAAAGCGGCTTCCTTCTGAAGCTGGTCGCGGATGATTCTGGTTTGCTTGTGAACGCGCAATCGCAGAATGAGGACCCACGCAATGGCGGCGAAAACCGCGCTGGCCAGTATGCCAATAACCCAGAATAACTTTTGCAGGTCCCACCACGGCGGCCATTGCAGGACCGAAATGTCACCCGGGGACCGCATAAAAATGCGAAATGATTTGGCGCGCCAGGCCTCTCCCGCCACCCAGGTACTGCCGGTTTCGATCAGACAAACCCCGATAATGGCCACCTTGCTGCCGTTCTGCAGATACGCGAAATCAACGCCGGGAGAACTGCTTTCCAAATACGCGTGGAAAATGACCCCACTGGGCGTTTGGAGCACGAGAAACTGATCAGGACTGTGCCGTGCCCGATCCAGCACGGTGGCCACAATACGCACCAGACGGCAGTCATGGGTTCCTTTCAGGGCTTCGTCGGTGTTGATTAAATCAGGCGTCGGGAGCGGACCAGACCCGATTTTTCGGAAAATTGCATCCTGCAATTTCGGAGTGTATTCCCCCTTGGCCGGGAATCCCAAAACCTCCACCTTGTCGCCCGGCAGGACCTTCTCCAATTCCGTCGTTTCCACATGCAGTCCTTCCTTCTCGTCTTCGATGTATAACGTGTTTCCCAGTTGATAAATGACCGTTCCCGTCACTTTAACCCGATGGCCGTACGGGCCTTGGGGCGTAAACTGCAACAGCTTCTCAATCGGTTGCGATTTGACGGTAAACGGGTCGCTCGCGGCGGCAATGTCAATCGCGAGATCCGTGGGACGGGGAACCAGGAGCCTGATGTCGAACAATTGCCGCTGGCGGTTGAAACGGGTGACACAAACACCGCGCACGGTCACCGTGCTGTCCACCAAATCGCCGCTTTGCGCCACCGGCAATTTGCGCACGTAGGCCGTCAACCGGCCCCCACCCGTGGTAATCTCCACAAAAAAATAACCGCTGGTCTGGTCAAAATATGCGGCCCGAACGATACCGCGGATCTCCACCAACTGGCTGTCCTCCTGTCCGCTGGCCAGTTGCTCAAAAGTCACGGGCTTGGCGACGGGGAAGATCCCGCGGCCTAGAATCTGGATCCGGCGCACCAGCACGACCGGCGCATACTCGCCGGGATCCGCCTCTCCCGCTATCTCCACCAGTTGACCCGCCGCCAGCGGGGGCTGTTCCGGCAAACCATCCAGGGAGAAATAAATGCCCGCGGTGTCATCCTGCACGAACTGGAAGTACTGAGTTGCATCGAAAAATGTCACCACGGCCCGCAGTTGCACCGGATAGTGACGCGTCGCCTGTTCCGGGGTTAATTGCCGCACCTGCTCGGCAGTGTGCAATCCGTCGGGGGGAATGTTTTGACCTTGCGAGAACAGACCCCCCCCCATGAGAACAATCAATACTACGACCGGCTTCAAGTTTCTGATCCAGTCCATAAGTGGGCTCCCAAGGCCCGGGAGGTTATGTTTTGTGCATTCTTATCCATTCCCACCGTAGGAAAGTGCGGGAATTTTTGCAAGCAAAACATCACATCCCGTGGTTTCAGGGCGATACCAGACGGTAATAAACGGCGCTCTGACTGGGGTCGGGAATTACAACAAACGGATTGGTGGTGCCGCCGGCGACATCAGACCAGTTGCCACCAACCACTGAATTTGTCTGCACCTGCAAATGGCAGACGATGTTGGTTGGCCAGCTCAATTGCAAACTTCCATCTGACTGTGGTGCAACAGAAATTGCCATTGGCGCGGTTTGTTCATAAACCCGCACGTAATCCACCTGCATCTCCTGCGGAAAAGCAGTGCCCGCTTCGATTGTGGCGACGGAGGGATTGCCAACGTAGCTGCCACCTACCGCCAGGTTCATGATGAAAAAGAACGGCGCGTTGAAAGGTGATCCCAAACCGGTCTGGGTTTCGTAAAGATTGCCATCCACGAAAAATTGGATGGTACCGACCTTCCAAACCAAATCATATGTGTGCCAGTTGGTAACGGAGTCCGGGCTGATAAAATTGTACTTGGCCGTTTTGCTGATTTCACCGCTGGTTCCCCAGTGGAGGCTGCCCTGCACCCAGGTCGGAGTTGCCCCGCTATTTTCCACGACATCAATCTCGCCACAGGCGGGCCAGCCGACGGTGGGGAAATTCGACCCCAACATCCAGAGGGCCGGCCACATGCCGACGCCCGCGGGCAATTTGGCGCGCCATTCGAAAACCCCAAACACTGGTGTGTTGTAAAGGCCCTGGGTCTTCATGCGCGCAGAAGTAAAGCTGAAACCGCCTGCGGATTGCTGCCGCGCCACAATGTGCAGCACGCCGTTGCTCACGTAGGCGTTCTGCAAACTGCTGGTATAATACTCAAGTTCGCTGTTGCCCCAGCCGTTATTGTTTCCGCTTTCAAATGTCCATTTGGTCCTATCAATCGAAGAGCCGTTGAACTCGTCACTCCAGACGATATTAGTATCGGCGCGCAGGTTATTGCTCGCCAAGGTCATGACTGTGACCATCGCTAAGGAGGGAAGCAGCTTAAATAAGAACATAGGTTGAATAACAAACTATTGGTTTCATTGATAATACATTCGAGAGCCGGTGTGGCTTTAGCATATTCTACTACAAATAATGCGTTGAAGTCAAGATTATATTACAAATTATACGCGAAGCTTTCGTTCAAGGATTCTGTTTTAGGCGGTAGAATTGTGCCGGCGCACTGACTGCATTCGTGACAATGTATTCTGAATTCAGGAAGAAGGGAGCAGTCGTCAGGTTGCTCCAAGTGCCGGGCAATCCCAGGACGGGTGACGTCTGCAGAGACCAGACCGCCGGCGAGTTCGGCCAGGAAATCACGACATTTGTGCCGTTCAGGGCGATAGACAACTCCGGCGCAAGGGCGGGAAAAACTTGAAATTCGAAAAGGGAATAGCCATAAGGCGTCCCGCGGACCGTCCCATACATCCTCACGTAACGACCCGTTCCGGATAAACCGCTCAAATCCTCGGTGCCGCCGAGCCCCGTGGTCGTGCTGTAAATCGTGGTCCAGTTGGTGGCGTCGGAGGAAACCTGAATCTGATAACTTTTCCCGTAAGCCGCTTCCCAGTAGAGTACCACTTCTGAAATGTTGTAGGTTGCCCCCAAATCCACATAAATCCATTGCGGATCACTGAAAGCTGAAGACCAGCGGGTGTTCAGATTACCGTCAAAGGCGTTCGTGGCAGGGTAGCTTGCATTTTCGAGAGAGGAAGCCGTGGCCGCTTTGTACAACGCGAGGTTGGTGCCGCTCTGCGTGACAGTCAAGCCAATCCAGTTGATACTAAATCCATTCGTGAGCACTTCCAACCGCAGCGCCTGACTCCCGATGCCGCCGGCCAGGGAAACTGTCGGCAAAGTGACGGTCTGCCAGGTCTGCCCGCCGCCCGTATTGGGGATTTGCACCGTGCCCAGCACGGTGCCGTTGAGCCGCACCCGCAGTTGACCGCCGGCCGCAGGTGCAGCCACACGGAGGCTTATGCTGTACTTGGCCGTGGGGTCCGGCGGGTTGACCGTGTATTCCAGCCATTCGCCGGTGTTGAGCCAGCTCACGTCGTAGCCGCCGCCCGTGTCCGATGTGGGTTCAATCCCCACGTCATCCGACCGGTAAACCCCGCCCGGATTGCCAACCGTCGTGTTATAATAGGCAACACCTTCGCCACCCGTGTCGTAGTTCTCCGCCTCGATGCGTCCGGGCAAAGTGGGCACCACGCCACCGTACGGAAGTTGCAGTTGTGAAAAGACATCAAACTCGGAAAGCGAATAGCCGTCGGCCCCGGCGCGTTGCGTGCCCAGGAGGCGGACGTAGTGCGTTCTGCCTGACACAAGGACATCCTCGACCCCGCCGCCGCCGCTGGTGGTGGCGTAGATGTCCGACCAATTCGTGTCATCCGGAGAAGATTGAATTTCATAGCTGGTGGCGTAGTTCGTGTTCCAGACAAGCCGCACACGCGAAAGATCCTTTATCACCCCAAGGTCCACGGCAATCCACTGGGGGTCGGAGGCCTGAGACGTCCAGGCCGTCGTGGGGTCGCCGTCCACGGCCGCAGAGCCGGGCGTGTTGGCGGACAGCGCGGAGGAAACGGTCACCGGTTGATAAAGCGCCGCGTTGGCCAGATCGCTGGAAGGTACCGACACAACCGTAAAAGCCCCGGTCAAACGGATGTCCCGCGAGGAAGCGCCGACCATAACTTGAAAACTGCCCGGCGTCACAATCCAGCCGCGCGCGACCGGGTCCCAATTGGCCAGGTCTTCCCAGTCCAGATTGAACGTGACGTGCTGTGTCTGGCCCGGCGACAGGGAGATTTTTTCGAACCCTTTGAGCAATTTCGGCGGCTCGCCGGCGGGGGCAGGAAAGCCCAGATACAGCTGGGGCACTTCCGCGCCCATGCGACCGCCGGTGTTGGTCAAATCAAACCCGATTTGGACCTGACCCGAAGGACTCACCGCGCTGACCGTCAGATTGCTGTAGCCAAAAGTGGTGTAGGACAATCCGAATCCAAACGGGAACAGCGGAGTTACGCTGTTTGCATCATACCAGCGATAGCCGATTTGTAATCCTTCGGAGTACGCAGCGTGGCCGTTGACGCCGGGCCATTGGGCGGTGGTGCTCGCGGGCACCTGGTTTGAGGAAACGGGGATCGTCACAGGAAGTTTCGCCGATGGGTTCACGTCCCCGTACAGGACTTGACCCAGCGCGTTGCCATTTTCCTGTCCCGGATACCACGCCATCACAATCCCCGCGACCTGACTGGCCCACGGCATCAACGTGGCGGACGACTCATACATCACGACGATGGTATGGGGATTGGCGGCCGCCACGGCACTGATGAGGGCGTCCTGGCCGTTGGGCAACGAAAGATTGGCGCGATCGGAACCTTCGCTGGTTTGCTGGCCTACACACACGATGGCAACGGCGGAATTGCTGGCTTGTTGGACCGCAGCGGCGACACTCGCCCCGTCACCCTGGGCGTAATTGATGGTGACGCCGCCTCCCGCGCGGCTGGTGATTCCCGCCAGCGGGGTGATATTGTACGGCAGGTTCACGCTTGCCGATCCGCCGCCCACTGAAATCGGAGACACACTCGACACGGAACCAATCACGGCGATGGAATGCACCGATGAACTCAGCGGCAGCACGCCGCCATTGTTTTGCAGCAAGACCATTCCCTCCGCGGCGGCGTTGCGCGCAAACAGATTATTGGCCGAGTTCGTCACCGTCGAAGTCAGATTTCCGGTGGGAGGATTGTCGAAGAAACCGAATTGAAACATGGTAGTGAGGATCCGCAGCACCATGCCGTCCAATTCCGAAGCCGGAACATTGCCCGATTGAATGGCGGTGGTGATGTTATTGGCTGTAAATTGGCCGCTATACATGTCCATATCGAGCCCATTATTCATGCCACCCACGGTGGTGAAATTCGCCCCCCAATCGCTCATGATCCAGCCATTGAATCCATACGATTTTTTCAACGTGGTATTGAGCGCCGGCAACTCGCAAGCATGAACGCTGTTCACCAGATTGTAAGCGGCCATGACCGCGCCAACCCCGGCCCGCACGGAGGCGTGAAACGGCGCCTCATAGATTTCCTGGAGGGTGCGTTGGTCCACGTCGGCGCTGATCGACGTGCGTTGGGTTTCCTGATCGTTGCACACAAAATGTTTGGCCGTGGCGATGACGCCCTGGCTTTGGATGCCGGGAATTTCCGCCGCGGCCATCGCTCCCGCAAGGTACGGATCTTCACCGTAGCCTTCAAAAGCCCGCCCGTCCTGATACACCCGCGCCATGTTCATCATCGGCCCCAATAGAACTTCAACACCTTTGCCGCGGGATTGGGCCCCCATTTGGCTGCCGTATTGCCGTGCCAGTGCCGTGTCCCAGGTCGCCGCCAGGGTAATCGGGGCCGGGAAGGCGGTCGTGCTGCGGTCGGAAAGCCGGAGACCGGCAGGTCCGTCGTTCAAAAACAACCACGGAATGTTGAGCCGGGTGTTGTTGGCAATGTTGCCTACATAGTTACTTCCAGTCGGGCCGGCCGTGCCGTAGACCATGGCCGCCTTCTCACTGAAAGTCATTTGGGCAAGCAACAGCGTGGCGCGCTGGTTCGCCGACAGGGTGGTATTCGTCCAGGCCTGTGCCTGGAGATGGACCGGCATCGTGCAACAAACCGCAATGAAACAAACCGCGCAAAGGGCGTTCAGCGGAATCCAAGGGTGAAGGCGACGCCTGGAATCACTGCCCTCCCGTTCTGCCGGACAATTGTTCATAAACGCCACCGCCTGCCTCGATGAAAGGAAATGGCAATCGAAACCAGACGGCACTCCCGCCACCGCCGATATTTCAATTCAACCGGGCCGTGCTGACGGAAATGAACCATGGCAAATCCCCTGAACCGCTACTGGCCGGCCAATTATCCGTGTTGCCGGCTGGCGTCGCCGGCTTTTCATTAATCATTGAAGAGTCTGTCCACAGCCTGATCGCCGAGTGCCCGTCGGCATACGACAGCACACTGCCATTGCCATGCAACACCGCCGGACTATTGAACCACTGGGTGGTATTTCTGGGATCCAGGGCAAAAAAAGCATCGTCAATGCTGTAGGGACTTTCTTCGATAAATACCCAAGTCTTGCTCGGACCAGGACGCGCCATGGTTGCCGACTTCGTGTAGTATGCCCAGCCCGTAATCGGACCACCACTTGAAGGAGTCCAAAGAGCTATATTGTTGCCCGGGGCATCCATCGGCTGCACATAGCAATTCATGGAATAGGTGCGCAGGGCGTGTGCCGTGAAAGCCCCACCGCCGCGCGGAACAATGGTGTGGTCGGCCGGGC
>JANWKE010000167.1 GCA_025451535.1 Verrucomicrobiia bacterium | reverse complement strand
TGCCTCGACCGGCGGCTTGGGAACCAGATCGCGTCCCAATACTGCCAGATCGATCGAGACATTCAATACGCGAGCACCTTCGGGGAAATCCATCCCCAGAAAAAAGATGTCGCTCCACGCCGAGTGCGTGAGGTCCATGCGCACCGGCGTGCGTTCGCGGAGAATCGGATAGGTGCCGTCTTCACCGGGGCGCACCATTTCCCGGCGGATGCGCAAGGGATGATCGGCCGGATGGCCCATGCGGAACATCCATTGGTTGCCGCGCACCGACCGCACGCTGCTGCGGACCTGGTTGGCGAGGGTTTGGATCGCCAGCCGGTAATACGTCACCGCCAGGGCGCTGGAAATTGGATCCGACGGGCCGTCGTGGTTTTGCACCTTGAGAAAGGCGGCGATGGCCTCCTCAAAGCGGCGCTCCAGCAAATGCGTGTAACCGTGGAAAGGAATCAACGTCCGGGTGCCGATGCCCGGTTTGAGCGGCAGATGAAACCGGTGAAGGGCGTAAAGAAACAGCAACGCCCGGACCCGCTCGTAAAGATTTTCGCTGCGATGGCGGAAGGCTTCGAGGTCGGCGCCTTCCGCGAGCAGCTCCGGCAGCGACGCCGCGTGACAGAACGCGTCCAGGGATTGATTGCGCACGGCCGGGTCAGGCGAGGTGATGATTTTAACGAGTTTGCCAGGCATGGCCTAGATGAAGGGTCGGGAACATCCAATATCCAACATCCGACGCCCAACGCCCAACGCTGATAGTGCGGGTGTCATTGGATGTTCGGTGTTCGATGTTGGGTGTTCACCAGCCGTTTGAAGTTGTTTCTCAGGTTTGCGCCAGCAATTCGACGAGCAGCGTGAGGACCTCGTCCCGGTCTTTTCCGTGCAACGCCAGCGCCAGTTGGGCCGTGAGCAGGCCGTACTGGACGCCGATGTCGTAACGGCGACCCTGCAATTCACAGGCGAGGTAACGTTCACTTTCAGCCACCCGGGCCAGGGCATCGGCGAGGTGGACGCTACCGGTGTCACCCGCCGCCGTTACCAGATGCTGCAAAAGGTCCATGACGCCGGCCGTCAACACGTGCATGCCGAAGAAACAAAGGTAATGGCCGGCGCGCAAACCGGGCACGATGAGTTTTTGTTCAGCCACGGTAGGCGTGGGTTTTTCCAGTACGCGGTCCACCTGGTACAGCCCGGCCCGGCCCGGCAGCCGGCGCGCGCCGACCGCGCCGTAATAGGGCAGCTTGCTTTCGTGCGTGGCCTGCACCGCCGAGACCGCGCAGGCTTCGGCGGACGCAATCTCCAGCAATTGCCGGGCGCAGGAATTCTTGTTTTTACTGACGTAAAGGTGATCGCCCACCAGGAGCATGAATGATTCGTCACCGGTGAATTTCCGCGCGCAGGCCACGGCGTGGCCATAACCGAGCGGTGCCGGTTGCTCGATGAATTGGACGCGATTGGCATGCGGGCCGGCGCCGGCGGCAAAAGCGCCCTGGTCACCCGGGCAAATCACCACGCCGATTTCCTCGATACCCGCCTGCAACACCTCCTCCAGCAGGATGGTGAGCGCGGATTTGGACTGGCCGTCCCGGTCCACCAGGGTTTGCAATGGCAGGTTCCGCTGGTTGCGGCCCGCGGCGGTAATGACAGCTTTGCGAATTTTCACGACCGGACGCCCGAGGGGGCAGGTGATGTTTTCTTCATGATTGGCAGAAGGCGAGCATAGTGGCCGGGCGGCCATAGTTCAAGCGTTCACCGAAGGCGGTTTCAAACGCAGACGATTTCCGGCAGATGAACCGGAAGAAGAAGTTGCGAGCTAGGAAATTGGCTTGCCGACGGCACTGATAATGAAAAGGTCATAAACCGACCGGGCAAAATCCTCCGAACGGTTTTTGCAACGCGCGTACGAAAGCCAGGAACAAATGCCCGAAATACTGGCCAGCAACAGAAACACCCCTGCCGGGTAATCAAGGCCGCAAATCAAAGTGACCACGATGCCCACCGCGGAAAAGGCGCAAAGAATCCCGAAAAGGCCCAGGAGACTGCGAAACAGCCCGTACAATGCGTTGAACACCTGCGGACGTGGATTGAAGCCATCCACAAACCGGTAACAGAGGTAAAAAAGTTCCTGGTTCTTCTTCAGCCGGAGGGCGCGCGCCTGCTCCGGCGAAGCGGCCGCCGGAATTTCAGGTTCAGTGGAAACTCTGAAGCATTCAGCCATGAGCGCCAGCAGCCGGCTTTTGTACGTTTTGGAAAAACGGGTGTCCTCGGGCAACAACCAGCGCGCGGAAGGAAAGCCATCCCAGACGCGCAGCAACAGGGTGTTTTCGATATATTGCTCACTGACGGCCTGGAGCATCAGGCCGATCACGTAACCCAGGGCAATCATCACCGACGCATTCGCCAGACCGCCCGCAAAGTTGAAGGGGAGGGACCAGCCGAGCAGTGTCATCATCAGATTGATGCACCAAAGAAAAACCAGGCCGGGAATCAGGTCGGCGAGGAAATCGTAAAGATTAAATCTGGCGATCATACCTCCTGACAAATCTTACGGTGATGAGCGGCGTTTCGCCAAGCAAGAATTCCGGGCGTTCCGGTTGCCCTGATGGTGGCGTAGCCGGCGCGAAAGGCGCGGTTCGCCGCCGGAAGGTTGCCGGGTTGAAAAAAAGCCAAGAAAGGGTTGGTATGGTGGCGGCAGCGGGGTGATTTTACCATACGGACGAAAATGAGCCAATGGCAGCCATGAAAATCACTAAAATTTTAGTCGCGGAACACGTGGTGTTTCACAATTTGTTCGATCATATCGAGCAGACCGCGCCGCATCTCAAGTCGCTGGCGGAGGTCAAATTGCTGTCCGCCACGCTGGAGGTGCTGATGCGCGCGCACGCCCGGACCGAGGACGATTTGCTGGTGGAGCCGCTGGAACATTGCCTGGCGCAGATCGGGCAGAGCGAGACATTTCACGAGGAGCACGACGAAATTGACGCCCGGCTGGCGGAGGTGCAAAAGGCGCGCGGCGCCAAACAGGCGCGCGAGCTGTTGCTGCGGGCCGTCCTCCGTTCGCGCGAACATTTTGACAAGGAAGAACGCATCGTCTTTCCACTCGCCGAGCGGGTGATGAAGGCCAAGACGCTTTTCAGTCTGGGCGACGAATGGCTGAAGCGGCGCGAGGCAGTGCTGGGTTAGACTTGCATCGAACGCCGGTGATGCCGGCGGAGACTATTCACGTTCGTTTCGTCGTGCAAAAATGAAGAACGGCAGGGCGGCGAGTTGGAGGAGTACGGAAAAGACAATCAAACCGGTGACAGATTTGTCATACAACCATCCCATTCCGGCACTGCCGGCAAACCACGCGACCCCGAAGACAGTGTCGAACACGCCGAAGGCCGTGCTGCGTTTGCCCGGCGGGACCACGCCGCTGAGGATGGCCTTGAGCAGGGAATCCTGGGCGCCCATGCCAACCCCCCATAAAATCATTCCTACCAGGGCCAGCGCGGATCCGCCGAGGAAGACGCACGGGGCGAAGAAGGCGCCGAGGAAAAACGCGAACACCACCACGGGGATGCCGATTTTGTCCAGCAGACGGCCAAAGATCAGTGAAGCGCAGGCGGACGTGACCATCGCCAGGGCGTAGAAAATCGGAATGACGCTTTGCGCCACGACGGCGGCTTTTTGAAAATGAAAGGCAATCAGCGAAAAATCCGCGTAGCCCGCTGCAATTAACGCCCCGGCCACCACGTACAGCCAATACGTTTTCGAAAATCCTTTTGCTTGCAGTTTCGTCGGCTCGCGCGTTTCCAGTTCATGCGGGCGTGGGTAAAGCATCCTCGCGACGGTCACCGTCCCCACGCACAGCAACGCGGGGACCAAAAGCAGGGCGAACGCTTTGGGATAGCCGCCGTGGGAATACAAAATCAAAGCCATGATCAGCGGCCCGATGGTCGCGCCGGTCTGGTCCAGAAATTCGTTCAACCCGAACGCCCAGCCGTGGCCGATTTGACTGCCGGCATGCGACAGCAGGGCGTCCGTGGAAGGTTTGCGGATGGCGCGCCCGGTGCGTTCGGCAACCACCAGCACGGCGGCCAGCGGCCAGTTGCCCGCCAGCGCGAGTGCGGGGACGGCGAGCATATTGACAAAGTAACCCACGAAAATGAACACCCAGTATTTGTGCGTTTTGTCGGCGAGATATCCAGTGACCGAACGGAAGGCGTAACCCATTAATTCGCCAAACCCGGCCGTAAATCCAACGACCGTTGCGCTGGCGCCCAGCGTGCCAAGAAACGGCCCGGTGATGCCGCGCGCGCCTTCGTAGGTCATGTCGGCGAACAACTGAACGACGCCGATGATGAGCACAAAGCGCAGCGCGAGCTTCTTGATGGCGGAATTATCCGCATTCATTTCATTTCGCAACCCCTTTCGGAGGGACGAGCTCCGCGAGTCCCCGTTTTATCTTTGATCAGCGAATCGTATAACTCGTCCCTCCGATTATTATGAAGATGGCAGCGGCGTTTTGGCGAGAATTTCCATGACCACCTCTTCCACCCGGGTATCGCGGAATTTTTCCTCCCGCCGGACGATAAGCCGATGGGCAAGGACCTTGGGCGCGAGTGATTTCACCAATTCGGCGGAAGCAACATCTTTTCCTTCAATCGCCGCCATGGCCTGGGCGACGCGGAACAAGCCCAGTGCCCCGCGCGGGCTGGAGCCGAGCAACAGGGCGGGATGCTCGCGCGTGGCGCGAACGATTTTCAAAATATAATCGTTTACTGCCGACGCCACCGTCACATCGCGCACGGCCTCCTGGCTTTTCAAGATGCGGTCAGGGGTCGTCACCGGTTGGAGCGTCTCAATCGGATGCCGCAATTGGAACCGCTCGATCATCTGCTTTTCGTCGGCGAACGACGGGTAGCCGAGCTGCAGCCGCATCAGGAAACGGTCCTTTTGCGCTTCCGGCAGCAGAAACGTGCCTTCCTGCTCGATGGGATTTTGCGTGGCGACGACCATGAACGGTTTTTGCAGACGGTAGGAGACATTTCCCTCCGTGACCATGGCCTCGCCCATCGCTTCGAGCAATGCCGCCTGCGTGCGCGGGCTGGCGCGGTTGATTTCGTCCACCAGGACGAACTGCGAAAACAGCGGGCCGAAGTTAAATTCCGCGCGCCCGGTTTTCGGATCGAGGTGCGGCTCCCCGAGAACGTCCGCCGGTTGCAGGTCCGGCGTGCATTGAATCCGTCTGAAGGTGCAGCCGGCGCTTTGCGCCAGCGCGCGGGCGAGCATCGTCTTGGCGACGCCGGGAACGTCTTCGATCAGCAAATGCCCTTCCGCCAGCCAGACCGCCGTCGCCAATACCACCTGTTCGTGCTTGCCCACGATGACTTTTTCCACGTTATCCATCAGCTGCCGCGCGAGGGGCGAAACGTCCGCCGGCGCCAGCTTCTTCGCTGACTCAATCGGCAGCAAAGTCACCTTCGGTTTCTTGTCGGTTTGCGGAGAGGAAATGTCCATGCCTTCAGGATTTCAGAAGCTGGCTGATGACGCGACCGATTTCTTCCAGTTCGCGCGTCTCTTCCGGAGTGTATTCGTGCTGGCGCATCGTGCCGACGCCGAGGGTACCGGTGATTTTGTCCCTGTCACGTACCGGGACGCAGAGCGCGCCGCCGACACCGGTCTGTCGCGCGCCGGGCCGGGCCACACCACTGGCGTCGGTCTGCAAATTACAAATAGTGACCGGACCGCCGCGTGCGACCACCTGTCCGGCAATGCCCTTGCCGACGGGAATCGTTTTCACAACTTCAATCATTTGCGGCGGCAGGCCGGCCTGGGCGACGAGGTGTAGCAATTGCTTTTCCGTATCGAGCCGATGGATCGTGCCGGTCTCCGAAAGAAAGTGCTTGAGCACCGCGCGCAAAGCTTCCTCCAAAACGACCTCGCGGGGTCCGCCATTTTTGAGCAGCAAGGCGATTTGTTCGTTCAGTTCGTTCACACAGAAATCAGTAGAATGGGGGCCGGAGGTTTATTGGATTCAGCAATCGGGTTCAACAGCCGCCAATGGTTCGGGCCAGTCACATCGCCGGCGGGGCACCGGGTGGCGGTTCCGCCGGGAAAACATCATAGTCGTGGCCAAACTGGGCCAGGAAATAGAGGGAGTAGCAGCGTTTGAAAATCAATACCGGCAACAACAGGACCGTGCCCAGATAGGGAAGGATCATCAGACATCCGGCAAGGCAACACGTGATAATCACCGCGCCGAAGACGATGACTGCGATGGCCATCCCGAGCACGATTGAGAACAGGAGATACAGGACGAACTGGCCTGCGTTGGCGGCGAGCAACGCCCACAGCTCCCGCCAGGCTGCCAGGCACCGGTTGCGCCGCAAAAACATGATGGGCACCACGAAATCGGTTGTCAGCTTGTGAATGATGGCAAAGACAATGGCCAGCCCCACCAGTCCCATCCCGAGGCCGACCGCGCCGAGGATACCGCCGACATCCGGCTCGCCACGTTGCACCATTCGGACAATGAGCACGATGATCAGCGCCACCAGCGGCAGGGCAAGCACCCATCCGATCAGACCCAATCCCAGTCGGAACAGGAACAGGCTGTTTCCCTCGTGCACAAACCGGCTCCACGGTTCGGCGACTTGGGCCTTGTCGAGCGCCACACAGTGCAGGAACATGAATTTGCCCCGACTGTTGAGCCACAGGAAGAGCAGACCGAGGCCGATACCCATGACCACCAGCATTGCCATCAGCGGCAAAATCCAGCCCAGATTACTCAATACATAGTCGCGGGCTTGCGCGAACCCGTGCCGGAAGTCGCCGCCGTGGTTGCCGCCGCCGGGACCATTGAAATTCAATCCACCCCCTCCGCCTTCCCCTAAAAAGGCCAGCCACGCGCAAAAGCCGATAACGAACCATTTGCCCGGATCAAAAGGCCGGAACAGGACACGCTTGACCCGTTCCAACGCCGGGCTGACCGGCTCAACGACGCTGATTTCCCGTGGCGGAGTGGTAACGGGGCCGATGGACATAGGCTGAATACCCGATTCTTATGAAATCATATCACGCCTGCAACCAGAAATTATCGACTGGCAAAAGCGAAGTCGGGCGGTTGGCCGGCAGGTAGAATGAAACAGGGCCGTTTGTTGAACAAACGGCCCTGAACTTCAAACTCGATTTTCCAGAGAACCGGGGGCTATTTCAGGCTCTCACGAGGAGCCTGGTCTGCCGGCGTTTGGCCATGAACCACCCGCCAACCAGCAGGCCGCCTGCCGCCAGGAAGCTGAACGTGCCGGGCTCCGGAACAGCTTGAACACTTTCGGTCAGGCTGTACTGCGTCGAGCCGGTAAACTGAACGACATAACCAAAATCCAGTGTGCCGTTAATCGCAACGGGCGCCCCGCCGATATAGTCAATCACCCCGTTGAAGTTCCCGTTGATGTCCGGTCCGGTCGGCGCGGTGATGTTGGCCGTCCAACCGGTGGGAACCGTGACATTGGCGGAGTTGATTGAAAACATCTGGTTCATGGCGACACTGACAATGTACTCCGTCCAAACGAACGAGGACGTGTTATTAATGGAATTGCCGATGGTGAGAATCGGATCGGACGGGCTGTTCGCAAAAAGTGTTACGCCCATATCTCCAGAACTGGAATTTTGACTTCCGGTCCACGACACAGTTTGAGAGGCGGCGTCCAAACTTCCATAGCAATAAACGCCCCCACCATAGCTCCAAGGTCCCGCGCTGGTGATACTCGCATGACTGATGGACCAACTCAAGAAGCTCGCCGCAGCGACCAAAAGAATTTTCGTATTCGTCATACTTACGCTCCACTTATTAAGGGTTCAAAACCGGTACGCACATGAGATGATCCACAAATAATTTTGTTCCCAAAAATCTTTCGCATTTCGTTCAGGCTGAATGTCATCCCACAAAACCTGTTTGACCCACTAAACTTTGAAAGGATTTTGGGCAAGCCGGGGTCAATTGTCAAGCATTTTTTGGCATTAATTGTACAATAACTGCTTAACGAAATGCATTCCTTGACTGATCAGCTGCGGGTTCTATCATTCGGCTCAAGTTTGGTCTTTGTAATTAACAGAATATAAAGGAAATAAAGGAAAAATGAGTAAAATTTGTGGAATTCAGGCGCGTGAAATCCTCGATTCACGTGGTAACCCAACTGTGGAAGTGGATGTGACGCTGGAATGCGGTGCGTTTGGCCGGGCGGCAGTGCCCAGCGGCGCCAGCACCGGCGAAAATGAGGCGATTGAGCTCCGCGACGGCGACAAGAAACGGTTTTTGGGGAAGGGCGTGCAAAAGGCGGTCAAAAATGTCACTGACGTGATTGCCCCGAAGCTCATGGGCCTCGAGGCCTGTGACCAATTGACGGTTGACGGCACCATGTTAAAGCTCGATGGCACGGAAACGAAATCCAAGCTCGGTGCCAATGCCATCCTGGCGGTGTCCCTGGCGAATGCCAAGGCGGCCGCCGTTTCGTTGAATTTGCCGTTGTTCAAATATCTCGGCGGGCCGAACGCGAAAGTCCTGCCCGTGCCGATGGCCAACGTCATCAACGGCGGCGCGCACTCGGACGCCCCGATTGATTTCCAGGAGTTCATGATCATGCCGTTGGGCCTGCCGACCTTCAGTGAAGGCTTGAGGGCGATTGTGGAAACGTTTCATGCGCTGAAATCCGTCTTGAAAAAGAAGGGTTGCAGCACCGCTGTCGGTGACGAAGGCGGTTTTGCTCCCAAACTCGGCAGTGTCGAAGAAGCGTTGGAAACCATCATTCAGGCCATCAAGGATGCCGGCTACAAGCCGGGCAAGGACATTTACCTCACGCTCGACCCGGCCGCTTCCGAGTTCTACAGCGGCAACGCGAAATATACCTTCAAGAAAAGTACGGGCGAAACCATCAGCGGTGATGACCTCGTGGCTTTTTACGTCAAGCTGGTAAACAAATATCCGATTGTCAGCATCGAGGACGGCTGCGGTGAGAGCGATTGGGCGACGTGGAAAAAGCTCACGGACAAGATTGGCGACAAGGTCCAGCTCGTGGGCGACGATTTGTTCGTCACCAATGTAAAATTCCTCAAGCAAGGCATTGATACCGGTACGGCCAATTCGATTCTGGTCAAGGTCAACCAGATCGGTTCGCTTAGCGAAACCCTCGATGCGGTTCAGTTGGCGCAGTTCAACAAATACACGGCCGTGATCTCACATCGCTCGGGCGAAACGGAAGATTCGACGATCGCCGACATTGCCGTGGCGACCAATTGCGGCCAGATCAAGACCGGTTCGCTCAGCCGTTCGGATCGCCTGGCGAAGTACAACCAGCTCCTGCGCATCGAACAGTTGCTCGGCAAGAACGCCGTTTACGCCGGCACCAGTACGTTGCCGAAACGTCGCTGATTCTGTAACCGCGTCTCGTGAGAGCACGGATAGATAACCGCCGATTGACATTGGCGGCTGCCAATGCCAAACCCGAAAGCCAGATGACTGGCTTTCGGGTTGTCTGTTTTTAGCAACCTTCCGGACTACTGGGGCTGAATCGCCCGGATGCGGTAGAAATACCGCGGACCGGGGTCGTCGAACCCGACATTGTTCCAACCCGGCATAGTACTGGTGAGGACGGTTTCCCACGGCGATGGAGCACCGAGCGTGGCGCAACGTTCCACCCGGTAAAGGCGTGTGGGTTTGCTCGTCCAGGCGAGCGTGTTATGAGTGCCGTTGCGAGTGAAGCTGGTGATGTGCAGGTAGTCATTGCCATCCATCGGGCTGGTGTCCGCCTGCCATTCCAGCCAGTTGTTCTGGCCGTCGCGATCAGGATCGTCGGTGGCGGACTGGCTGAGGTTGCCGAAACAGGCCAGCTCCCAAAAATCGGGCAGCCCGTCGGCATCGGTGTCGTAGCCGCCGCTCCCCGGGACTTCAAATGCCCCGATATCGCTGCCATCACCGCCTGTGGCATTGGCGAGATAGGGATTGTCCACCGGCCGGCCGAGGCCGCGCTGATCCGTGTCGCGGGCCAGCGCCGGGACAGCATCGCGCTTGCCTTTGTCAATTGCCGGGCTACTCACCCGCAGCGCGTGGGTGGGGGTCAGCCCGCCGTTGCCCTGCAACGGGCCGAGCATCGGATCGGTGTTGATCTGATCGCCGGTCGCGATCAGGAAGCCGCTCCCGCTATCACTGCTCAGGTTGTAGCCGGCGGACAGGATCGTGCCGAAAAAGCTGTAAATGTTTTCACCCGGAACGCCACGGCTGAGAATCGTGTCGCCGATCTGCACTATCGCGGTCCCGGCGTAACCCTCGATGAGGATGCCGCCGCCAAACATGGCCGAGTTGCCGCTGAAGGTGCAGGCATTGACCGTGAGGTTCGCGTTGCCCGAATAATCACCCACATTGTAGATGCCGCCGCCGCCCTGCTCCGAGCTGGCGGAGTTGCTGCTGATGGTGCAGGCGTTGACCGTTAACGTCGCGCCGGCACTCCAACCGAAGTTGATGATACCACCGCCGGAACCAGCCGAGTTGCCGCTGAGCGTGCTGGCGCTGATTGTCATCACAGCCGTTCGACCCGACTCGCCGTGGTTGTAGATGCCACCGCCCCACGCGCTGGCGTGATTGCCGGAAATAATGCAATTAGTGATGGCCATCATCACGCTCGCGTTGTTGTAGATGCCGCCGCCGTCCACCGTGGTGCTGTTGTTGGTGACGACGCAATTGCGGACGGTGACGACGCTGCCGGGGCTGCCCCCGGCGTTAATTCCGGCGCCGTTCAGTGCGCTTTGGCCATTGGCGATCGTCAGCCCGTCGATTGTTACGTTCGTGCAGGTAAGGTTGAACACACGGGTGGCGTGGTTGCCATTCACCGTCAGCACGGCGGGGCCGGGGCCGAGGATTGTCACGCTCTGGGGAACGGCCAATTCGCCACTGGTCAAAGTGATGGTGCCGGCAATGCCGGTCGCGTCAATGATGGCGCCGTTAATGGCTCCAGCCAGGGCGTTGCGCAGCGTACCTGGGCCGCTGTCGGCGGTGTTGGTCACGGTCATGATCCAATCTTGCATCTCAAACGCCCCGATGTCGCTGCCGTCGCCACCCGAAGCGTTGACCGCGGAGGCGAAGTCCACCGGCCGCGACAGGCCGCGCTGGTCGGTGCTGCTCACCAACCCCGTGACGGCGTTGGTTTTGCCCTTGTCTATGGCCGGGCTGCCCGGTGAGAACGCGTGGGTAAAGGTTGGGCCGCCGTTGTTTTGCAACGGGCCGAGCTTCGGGTCGAGGTAGTGCTGGTCGGTCGCCGCGTTCAACACGTTGCCGCCGTCGTCGCTGCTGAGGTTGTAGCCGCGTGAGGTCACCGTGCCCGAGGTGTTGTTGATGCTCTGGCCCGTGCCGCTCGGTTGATTGAGGATAGTGTCGCCGATCTCCAGCGTGACGGTTTTGCCGGAGGAATTGTAGTTGAAGATGGCGCTGCCGACGTTGGCGGAGTTGGCGCTGAAGGTGCAGGCGTTGACCTTCAGGGCGGCGTTGCCCATGAACCCATTCTGGATGCCGCCACCGCCAGAGGCGGAGTTGCCAGTGAAAGTGCAGGTGTTGACGGTCAGCGACGCGCTACCGGAGGGGTAAGCTTCGTTGTAAATGCCGCCCCCATAGCTGCCGGGAGCGGAGTTGTTGTTCAGGGTGCAGGCGATGAGCGTCAGCGTTGCACTGCCCGAGGTACCGTCGTTGTAGACTCCACCCGCGCCGTAGCCGGACGAATTGCCGCTGAGCGTGCTGGCATTGATCGTCAGCGTCGCGCTCCCATACGCGCCGTCGTTGTAAATGCCGCCGCCTTGGCCGTAGGAACTGGTCCCGGACGAGTTGCCGCTGAGCGTGCTGTTGGCGACCGAAAGCGTCCCTTGTTCGTTGTAGATGCCACCCCCCGAGGCGCCAGCATTGTTGCCGGTGACCATGCAATTACTGACAGTCATCGTCACGCCCGGATGATTGTAAATGCCGCCGCCCTTATACATGGTGCTGTTGTGGGTGACGACACAATCCCGGACGGTTACGACGCTGCCGGCGCTGCTTTCGGCATTGATTCCCATGCCGGGGTCAATGCCAGCGGTCTGGCCGTTGGCAATCGTCAGGCCCTGGATCGTCACATTGGTGCCGGTGACGTTGAACACGCGGGAGGCGTGATTGCCACTGATCGTCAACGTGGCGGGGCTGGGGCCGTGCAGGGTCACACTCTGCGGAATAGACAATTCGCCACCAGTCAAGGTAATGGTGCCGGTGACCGCGGTCGCGTCAATGATATCGCCATTGGTGGCGCCGGCCAACGTGGCACGCAGTGAACCAGCGCCGCTGTCATTGGTGCTGGTGACGTAAAGGGTTGCCGCCGGGAGATGGACGGGCGTTGCGCACAGCAATGCCAGACCGGCAGCAGCCAGGGCAGGTGAACCGAGTTGGATTTTCATGATTGGTACCTTTCGATATGAATGCCGCCGGCTGCGAGAAACACGCATCCGCGGCCAACGGGATTGGCCCATTTACCTGCCGGCCGGGAGCACCCGCGTTCCCGGGAAACACTTCGGGGTGGGAGAACACCGGGCGAGACAACAGTTGGCAGGAGGTCAGGGGAGCAACAGCAACGGCGGAACATGCGAGGGCCTTTCGCTGCGATGGTTTACCGGCCTTTCCGAGCGCCTATAATTCTGCCTACGCCCGTGGCACCGCTTTTACAAGCTGTAACCCAAGCTGAAAGCACGATTTCAGTTCCGCTGCTTTTGAAGATAAAGCACTCGTCAGGTCTCTTGGCGCAGACTCGCTTGTGACGAATGTGAAATCTGACCGGTGAGCCACGGTCGGTTTTCTTTCGGGTCTTTCTTTGCGCCCGGTGGTTGCCGCTCCACTAATTGGACTGTTGGTTACCCTGCATGAAACTCTGCTGTTTCAGCCAGGCAATTAATTCATCAGCCATAATCCGGTCATCGGCCACCCGCGGGTGCGTTGACGTCCAACGCGTGAAGACGAAATGGCTGACGCCCTGGTCCGTGGTTTCCAGTTGCCTGACGGCGGATTCCCAGGCGTTGTGCAACGGTTCGCTCCGCGCGCCACCAAACATCCCGCCACGCAGCAACACGATTTGGGCGTCCGGCCAGGCGCCGCGGATGGCGTGGATAAGCGCAATGTAACCATCGGTAAAATTGGTGGGAAAAGATTGTCCGTGAGCCCTGGGATAGGAATCATCGTTTTCGCCAAAGTTCACGAAAACAACGTTTGGGGTCCAGAGACGCAGGTTGACGGGGGGAGAATTGCTGGACGGATAAAGCCGGTTCCAGATTTCACCGGCTTTCATTGGCACCCAACCGGTAGCGATGCCCATGCCGCTGACGGCAATGTTGCGGTAATCGGCGTCAAACGCCTCAGCGGTCAAGGTGGCATAACTCAGGGCGCAGTTGTGGGTGCGGCGATTTTCCCATTGGTCGGTGACGCCATCCTCGTTGCACGCGCCGACGGTGATGGAATCGCCGATGAATTCCATCGCGAGCCGGTAATGGGGAGGTGGGGGCGCCCAGACTTTTGCCGGCAGCGCGATTTCAACTCCACGGAAACGCACGGTGCCGGCGGTGGCTTCACTGCGCTTGAACAGTTCCAGATGATGTCGTCCCGGACCGAAACCGGCAAGGGTTGCCGGGCCGGGTGGCATTCCCTCATTGGCTTGAACCACCGTGTTCGAACCGTCCACCTGCACGTTGAAGTAATTCTGGCCCCTGGCGCCGTCGAATAGAAGCCGGATCTCGTCTCCTTTAAAATCAATGCCGACCCGGCTGGCTTGCCAGATGAGCACCGGCGCATGGGGGTCCACGAAGTCAATCCGGCCTTCGTAGCGGAAGCGCTTGTCCGCCGCCGGAATTTGCAGCGTCAAACGGTTGGTTTGAACCGTCGGCGCGCTCAGTTCTTGTGGGGCGACTGGCGCCGTGGTCCGGCCTGGCTGGGCAGCGCAGGCGGAGAGCGCCCACAGGGCAGAGATGAAGCAAACCCGGATGAGGTTTCTGATTTTCATGTGCGGATTAATAACCCTGTTTGACCAGCCAGTAAACTGCCGCCATGACTGCAATGCACGCCAGTGACATCAGCGCCGCGCTGCTGATGAGGAATGATGCCGCGGTCATCGCCAGGCCGCCGAGGAACGGCAGGAGCGCCTTTTGTTTCCAGCCATAAATCAAATAGCCGGTGGCAACCGAACCCCAAAACAGCGAAGCCATCAGAAAATTTCCGTTAAACCAGTTCACAATTGTTCCATTATGGCGTAAATTGCCGCGGCTGGCCAGTGCCTGCTCACCGGAACCCGGTTCAGGCATGTGACTTGCTGGATTTATCGCCGTGAAGCGTTTTTTCCATCCCAACCTGAATCACCGCGGGCGCATGGCGCGCGGGGTGATCGGCGCGCTATGCCTCATCGCGGGCATTATTGTGGCGGGCGACTTCACCTTGTGGGGGCTGATCCTGGTGGGGGCGGGGTTATTTGCGATTGTTGAAGCCATTTCCAGGTGGTGCGTTGTGCGCGCCTGCGGGATCAAGACGAAATTCTGATCAATTTACAATTTACGATTTACACGGCGGCCATTAAAAAGAACTCGTAAATCGTAAATCGTAAATCGTAAATTCTTGGGATGAATTTGTTACCCTTCGGAAAATTGCCCGTCTACAAGCCGCGGAAGTTTGTTCCCCCGACCGTTGACCTCGGCAACTGGCCGCAAATCGCACCGTTGTTCGACCAACTGAAAAAACGCGCGCCGGATTGCAAAACCACCGCCGACCTCGAACGCTGGCTGCTCGACTGGAGCGAATTGAACGCCGCCCTCGACGAGGAATCCTCCCGCCGTTACATCGCCATGACCTGCCACACGGACAGTGCCGACGCCGAAAAGGCTTATCTGCATTTCGTGGAACACGTCGAGCCGGAACTCAAGCCGCGCCAGTTCGCGCTCGAAAAAATATACGTGGCCCATCCGCTGCGGGAACAACTGCCCGGACCGCGTTATCAGGTTTTCGACCGTGACCTAAAGAACCATGTCGAGTTGTTCCGGCCGGAAAACGTCGCGTTGGAGACCGGGGAAGCCAGGCTTTGCCAGCAGTACCAGAAATTGAGCGGCGCGCTCACGGTGAATTTTCGGGGCGAAGAAAAGACGCTTGTCCAGATGGGCCGTTACTTCGAAGAGCCGGACCGCGCGTTGCGGCAGGAGGCGTGGGAACTGGTCGCCAAACGCCGTTTGCAGGAAGCGGGAAAGTTCGATGACATTCTCGACGCGCAAATCAGGTTGCGCCAGCAAATCGCGCACAACGCCGGTTTCAAAAACTACCGCGATTACGCGTTCCGCCGGCTGGGCCGGTTTGATTACACCCCGGAAGATTGCGGGAAATTCCACGACGCGGTGGCGCAGCACGTCGTGCCGGTCATGCGCGAATTGCAGGCTGAACGGCGCACGCAGTTGAAACTGGACAGACTTCGGCCCTGGGACCTGGCCGTTGACCCGCTGAATCGGCCGCCGCTCAAGCCGTTCGCCCGGGTGGATGAAATGGTTTCGCGGACGCAGAAAATTTTTGACCGGCTGGACGGCAAGCTCGGCAGCGGTTTCCAGCAAATGCAGGATTTGCACTTGCTCGATCTCGACAATCGCAAGGGCAAGGCGCCGGGTGGGTACCAGGACACGCTCAACGAAGCGCGGTTGCCGTTCATTTTCATGAATGCCGTCGGTTTGCAGCGCGACGTCGAGACGATCTTGCACGAGGCCGGCCACGCGTTCCACGCGCTGGCGACCCGCGACGAGGATTTGCGCGCCTACCGCCACGCGCCGATTGAATTTTGCGAAGTTGCCTCCATGAGCATGGAATTGCTTGGCAACGAGTTCATCGAGGAATTCTATGCCACTGCCGACGCGGCCCGCGCGCGGCGGGTTCACCTGGAAGGCGTCGTTGGCGTTTTTCCGTGGATAGCGACGGTGGACGCGTTCCAGCATTGGATTTACACGCATCCGAATCACACGCGCGAGGAACGCGCGGCGGCGTGGCTGGCCCTGATGGACCGTTTTGGCGGCGACGTGGATTGGAGCGGGTACGAAGCCGCGCGGGCCAATCTCTGGCACCGGCAGCTCCACATCTTCCTGCACCCCTTTTACTACATCGAATATGGCATCGCGCAACTGGGCGCGTTGCAGGTCTGGGCCAATTCCAGGCGCGACAAGGCGAAGGCGTTAAACGATTATAAAAGATCCCTGGCGCTGGGCGGTTCGCGGCCGTTGCCGGAATTATTTTCCGCTGCCGGGTGCCGGTTTGAATTCAGCGCCAAGACCATTCAGCCGCTGGCAAAAATGTTGCGGGAGGAATTGAAGAAGCTATGAACCGGCTTTGGGGGCTTGTCACCCTCTCTTCGCCAAACAGGAGAAAGAACTCCTGCTTTACGAATGCGGCTACGTTTCGATGCCGTAGGCCTTGATTTTGTTGTAGAGGGTCTGGCGGCCGATGCCAAGGCGTTTGGCGGCTTCAAGTTTGTTGCCGTCGGTTTCCTTGAGCATCTGGATGATGGCATTGCGCTCAACCCCTTCCAGCAGGGTGAAGTTCGTATCCACTCCGTCGGTCGGGCCGGTCTTGACGTTGGTGATGGAGAGGTCGGAGCCTTCTACTTGATTGCCTTCACTCAACAGCACGGCGCGCTGAACCTCGTTTTGCAACTGGCGGACGTTGCCCGGCCAGTCAAACGAGGTAAACCGTTCCGTGGCTTCCAGGCTGAAGCCGCGAATATCACGGTTGGCTTGCGCGGCAAACCGCTTCAAAAAGGCGTTGGCCAGCGGCATGATGTCCTCACGCCGTTCGCGCAGCGGCGGCAGATGAACGGAAATGGCGCTGATGCGATAGTAAAGGTCCTCCCGCAGCTTGCCGTCCTTGATGGCTTCCTCGGGAACGCGGTTGGTGGCGGCGATAATCCGGCAATTGGTCTTGTAACTTGTTTTGCCGCCGACGGGCCGGACTTCCTGGTCCTGCAACACGCGCAACAGCTTGCTTTGCGTGTCAATCGGCATTTCGGAAATTTCGTCGAGGAACAAGGAACCGCCCTCGGCCTGGCGGAAAAGGCCTTCACGGTCGGAGTGCGCGCCGGTGAACGCGCCTTTCACCGAGCCGAACAATTCGCTTTCGATCAACTCGCGGGGGAGCGCGGCGCAATTGATTTTGATGATCCGGTTTTTGTTGCGGGTGCTGCGCGCGTGAATGAGGTCGGCGATGACTTCCTTGCCCGAGCCGCTTTCGCCGGTGATGAGGATAGTCACGTCGCTGGGGGCGATGCGTTCGGCGGTGCGCACAACTTCGCGCATGAGCGAGCTGCGGTAAATGGGCGACGCGACACCGCTCATGGTCTCGAGCGCGCGGCGCAACGTGTTGTTTTCCTGGCTCTGTTCCTTGCGCTCCACGGCGCATTTCACGTCGGCGAGCAGCTTTTCATTTTCAAACGGCTTCGATAAAAAGTTATACGCGCCGCGGCGCCCGGCTTCGACGGCCATGGTGATGGTCCCGTGGCCGGTGAGCACGATGACTTCCGTTTCGGGCCAGCGCTTTTTGATTTGCGGCAAAAGGTCGAGGCCATCCGCATCAGGCAATTTCACGTCCAGCAACACCACATCCGGGGGATCCTGCGGAAAGCATTTTTGCAGGGCCGCGCCACTGGCGGCCTGGTTGACGTCGTAGTTATCTTCCAACACCGAGCGGAGCAGGTCCCGCACGTCGGCCTGGTCATCCACGATGAGAACTTTTGATTTCATGTTTTGGATTTTTGCGCGCACGCCCGGACAAACCGCGAAAAAATCGCCCGGTGTTCGGCGTGCTTCTCTGTCAGCCTTTCGGGGTGGAATTGCACGCTTAACAAAAACGGCATTCGCCGCGCCGCGTCTGATTTTAATTCCATCGCTTCCACAATTCCATCACGGGCTCGCGCCACGGCCATCAGCGGTTCCGCCGGTTGCAGAACGGCCTGATGATGCGAGCTGTTGACGCCCAAAATCCGCTTGCTGATGATTCTGGCAAGCAGTGAACCGTTTGTCAACGACACTTCATGCACTAATTCATTCGCCTTGTCCAGACGCTGATGATTGAGCGCGCCGGGCACCTGTCGCCGGATATCGGCAATTAATCCGCCCCCGAGCGCGATGTTCAACAATTGGTGTCCGCGGCAGATCGCCAGCAACGGTTTGCGCTGGCGGAATGTCTCATCAATCAGCATCAGCTCGCGCAAGTCCCGTCCGCCGCCGTCCGGCGTCAGATTGACCGTGTTGCGGACCGCCGCCGGCAGGTTCCTGGCATAGAGATCGGGATTGATATCGTCGCCGCCGGTCAATAACACGCCCTTTACGCGCCCGACCATTTCGGCCAGGGCCTGACGGCCGGTGGTGGTGGGCGCCGTCACCGGAATACCGCCGGCCTGCAACACGGCGATTTCATATTTGACGGACAGGCTGACGGAAAGGTCGTGGAACTCGACACCGCGTTTTTCGATGCTGGGCGAGATGAGAATCAACGGCATTCCGGCCATCCGGCGCAGGGTAAACGAGCTACCGGGAATTGTCAGCGCCAAACTTGACTCCGGTTGGTACAACCCCTTGGAACGTTTTGAGTTGCGCTTTTCCGGTTGGCCTGATTTGTGCTGGAAAGGTGGCGTGAAGTTTGTCGTACGTAAAATCAACCGCAGCAACATCTACCATTTGTTGAACACCATCATTCCCTGCAACCACCGGCAAAAAGCGGAGTCCGATGCGCTGGGGATAGTCATTATCGTGGGTTTAATCATGGGGATGGTCGCCTTGGTCCGGCTGATTTTGAACTGTACGCACTGATTTCAGGACACTCCTTCCAGGACACGGAATGACAGGGCACGGTCAAATTCCCGCTTCCGGAAACCGTTCCCGAATGCGTCGCCGCAGATGTTCCTCGTCGGCCGGGTGATAACGGCGGCGCGGGATGAAACGTTGCACGGCGTCCAGCAGTTCCAGCCAATCTTCCAACGGCGGCTCAGCCACCGGTTCCCACTGGTCGTAACGCCGTTCACGCTGGAAGAAAATCCATTCCCGCCCGACGCGTTGCGCGTAAATTTGCAGCTTTACGCCGTCGTCGGTGACCCGTTTCCAACTGATTTCAGCCTTGGGCATGGTTCAGGGTAAACGTGACAAGTGACTAGTGA
Source organism: Verrucomicrobiia bacterium (assembly GCA_025451535.1). GTDB lineage: Bacteria > Verrucomicrobiota > Verrucomicrobiia > Limisphaerales > UBA11358 > UBA11358. Next base: position 4,102 of record JANWKE010000167.1, on the reverse strand, counting down.
CGGGAAAAAGCATTTGGGCAACGGGGGGAAGTTTCTGGTCACATGTCACTTGCCACCTGTCACAAGTCAATGCTCGCCACGGCCATCGCGGCAATGCCTTCTTCGCGGCCGATAAAACCCATGTGCTCGTTGGTCGTGGCCTTGATGCCGATGTGCTTCTCCGGGATGCCGAGCGCGGCGGCAATATGCTGTTTCATTTCTGCGATGTGCGGATAGAGCTTCGGTTGCTGCGCAATCAGGGTTGCGTCCACGTTCACAATTTTTCCCTGCCGCAGCGCGATGATGCGCGCGGCTTCCTCCAGAAAAATTTTGCTGGGCGCGTTTTTCCAGCGCGGATCGGAGTTCGGGAAAAAATGGCCGATGTCCAGCTCGCCCAGCGCGCCGAGAATCGCATCGCAGATGGCGTGCATGAGCGCATCGGCGTCCGAATGGCCGTCGAGGCCCTTGGCGTGTGGAATCTCGACGCCGCCGAGAATGAGCTTGCGTCCTGCGACCAGCGCGTGAACGTCGTAGCCGATGCCAACGTGAACCATGCCTTCAAACTAGAATGACTGCCCTGATTGACCAAGCATATTCATGGTCGCACAGCAGCGTGAAATTCACCGGATGAAATCGGCGGAAGGTGATGAATGACGATGGTGTTCACCGCCACGACCCTTTTCGCGCCACGAACAACGAAATTCCAAGTATGAGCAGCGACGCTGCCATGGGTTCGGGTACGGCCACGGCGTTGATGGTCAGGAGCGGACGATTCGCTACTGTCCCAAAGCTGCGCGAGTTGAAGAAATAACTCACGGTGTTGTCCGCTGCCGCAAGGCGAAGGCTGACGAGGCTGCCGGCCAGTATATCCGCCGAAAAACCAGAAGGTGTGCCGAGGGAGTAAACGAAGGTGCCGCTGCTGGCTCCGTTGTAGCTGAACGTGCCTAATGCCTCATCGGCCGTCGGATTGATGAAAGTGCCTTGCAGCGTGTTATAGGTAATACCGGTGGTGGTGGGTGTGCTGGGCGTGCCAGAGCCTTCCGTCCAACTGTTATTCTGCATCCAATTTACCCCGAACGAGCCGGCATGGTTTGAGTTGAAAATCGTGTTGTTGACCGAGCCGGCGGAGAGTTGCAGCGTCACAGATTGCACGCTCCACAAACCTGTACCGTATAGACCGTCAAATAAACTTTTTGCACCGCTCGTGTCGAACTGGAGCACAGTCTGGAATTCACCGTTGGCGAGACCCGCTGCCGAAAGGGCCAGCGCGCCACCGCCGCCGTAGTTGTTGGAGCTCAGATTATTTGAAGGTCCTGTCGTCACAAACGCATCCGCTACCGGATTGGCTGTAAAGATTGTTGCCTGGACTGGCAGAGCTGTGAACCCCAGGAAGGCCGAGACGGTCACCACCTGCTGAAAGAAAAACATCGTTCGCATGGGCATAGTGTTTTGCTGCAAACGCACTCAGTCAAGCTTTCTGTGTTTCAATTGATTTGAATCAAGTCGTGCTTGAAAATAAGCTGAAATATTTTCAAGCAACTCGACATCATGCCCCCTGCCATCACGAACCACGCCGAAGTGTAGAAATTCACCGTGCGGGAAGCGAAGGAAATAAATTATCAGCCATGCCCGGCCCGGCTTCAGACCTCAGTAGGCTGCCGGTCGGCCCCGGCCGTCGGTATGAAAATCGAATTCAAAGAGGTTGAGACTTTTGCTTTGGCCGCGTATCCACCCGGAAATCCGGTACTCGGTCAGCGGTTTGAGAACCAAATCCGACGGAAGCGCATAGACCCGTTCGTAGGCGGGTGGGTCCGAAAAGGCAACCGGCTGATTGAAGGTGAGGTGGCGTCCGAGCGCCGCCGCCGGCCCGGAAACCAAACGGTGGTTCTGCGGATTTGGAAAATGGTTTACCTTCTCAATCGTCACGTTCACTGGAGCGTTGAGGTCCAGGTGCGCCAATTGCGGCGACCAGACCCGGAGGTAAACCTCATTGCTTGAAAGCACCTGGTAATCCGAGTCAAACGGCTCGCGCGCGATCCGCGTCAGGGCCTGTTCGGTTTTGGTGACCAGTTCGGCACCGTTCTCCTCGGCGCGAAAATTGCGAACGTCGGAAAAATCATCAAACAGTCCGGCCACCCGCTTGCTGGAAGTGTCCCGGGTGGGCGTAAAATTGCTCAACACCATGCCGTCCGAGTTGAGATTGTCCAGCGCGCCGTGGGTGCTGCCGAAGGTGGACAGGTCTGCGCCCTTTTGCATCAGGAACCCACAATGAACGTAACCGTTGTTCAAACTGATGAGAATGGTCGCCGGGTTGAGCGTCACCCGCGTAAGGCCGCGGACAATCCGCTCCAGCGCCAACGGATAGTGATTGGTCAGGGTCGCCGCCATCCAGGCGTCGGCGGTGGCAAAACCGTCGGCGTCCAGCAGTTGCTCGCGGGCCAGAGTCTCGATGACCGGTTGATAATTGAGGGGATCACCTTTCTCCGTGGAATAGCGGTAGGTATGGTTGGCCGGATTCCAGTCAATATCGGCCCGTTCGCCCCGGGAATTCATGACCAGGAAACGATCAGGCTGGTCCGGGACCCGGCCCGTTACGAGGTCCGCGCCTTCCAGGTGGGTGAGCAGCGGCACGAGCGTGATGGTGGCGGCGGGCGCATTATGGATTTCCACCCAGTCTTCAATGCCGGTGGTGGGCAGGACGACATCCTTGGGATTCTTGATCGATTCCATAATCTGGTATCCAGCCTTTTCCAGGAAAGACCGGACCGCCACGCGCTTGAAGGAGCTGGCGTGATTATGCCCGTGATCCGAGAGAATCAGGATTTGCAGGTCGCGCCCCGCCTGCTTCCGATAGCGGTCACGCATGGCCTGAAGCTGGTTATCCAGTCCGCAGAGCATGTCCAGGATATCGCGGTCCAGGTGCTGGGCGTCATCGGTGGCGCGAATATAGACGTAATAGCCGCCGTTGTTGTCCATGTCGTTCCAAAAGTTCCTCAGCGCCTCGTGGATCTCGAGTTCATACGTGTGAACCGGATAGACGTAACCCATGGTGCGAAACATGTTGTTTTGCAATTGCCAGTTCATCTGGCTCTCGTGCTCCATGGTGGTGGTGATGCCGTTGATGACAATTTGCGAGTTCGCTGCCGCGCTGAAATAGGTGCGTTGATAACCCGGCAACGGGCGGTCGCCAAAAATGTCAGTCCACGCGACGTCGCTCGTGGACGGAAACGTGGAGACCAGCCGGCTGGCCGGAAAGTATCCTTCGCTGGAAGTGAACGCCTGCCGGCGGAATGGTCTTCCCCAGATATTTGTGCAAACCACGCCTTGCTGCAGGGACTTCATGTCGCGGTAGGCGATGCCGTCCAGGCCCAGGACCAGTCGTTTGGGGAGCGCCAGGCCCGTGCACGGGGAGGCCTGTAGCACCAGCAACAAAAGAAGCACGGCCCGGCGCACACTTTCGCCAAAATGAACTGATCTGCCAGAGTTCGCGCCCAAAAACATGGGGCCAACATTTAGCTGATCCGCTCGGATGTGTCTAAAGAGAAATTGATCAAAAAGGATTCTCCCACCGGATTTCCACCGGTCGTCCCGGAACGGATGGCGCTTGAACAAGTCCAGGGCGCCTTTTAGATTCAACCCACGCAGGCTCAAATTTGGCGCGCCATGAAATCAAGACACCTGTTCAAGGACATCTTTACCCTGGCAGTCCGGCTGTTGGGACTGGTCTTTCTCTATCTGGGCTTGAGCGCGGTAACGCCGCTGCTGGATTTCGGTGCCATGGAGACTGCCGCCAACAGCGACCTCGTCACCGCGATTTTGCCCATCGTCTTCAATCTGGCCGTTGCCTGGTGGCTGCTGGGCGGCGGAATGTTGATACGCCGGGCTTACCCGGAGACGCCGGGGATTTCGACTCCTTCCCGGGACCAAAAAGAAGAGGCGGTGCCCACGACCACGTCCCCTGCGCTCAAACGAACGACGGAGATGGAGGCTGCCGACAAAAAGCTCGCCGCCCTGGTGGAAAAACCAAAGGACGACCCCACGGCCTGAGGCATCTGACTGATTCTGCAAATAGTGTCACTTTTTGCGGGTTCCGGTGAGGTGAGGAGGCGAGGGTCGGAATCGA
>JANWKE010000166.1 GCA_025451535.1 Verrucomicrobiia bacterium | reverse complement strand
GCGCTTCCCGAAAGCACGGAACCTTGACGAGTTCTGGCGCAATCTCTGCGCCGGCGTTGAAGGCATTTCGTTTTTTACCGGCGAAGAACTGGAGGCCGCCGGCGTTGATTTTCCGAAGGGCGATCCGAATTACATCAAGGCGCGTGGCGTGCTTGAGGGCGCGGATGAGTTCGACGCCGCCTTCTTCGGCATGAATCCACGCGAGGCCGAGGCGACCGACCCCCAGCATCGCGTGTTCCTTGAATGCGCCTGGGAGGCGCTGGAAAATGCCGGTTGCGACCCGGCAAGATTTGACGGCGCAATTGGCGTGTTCGGCGGCATGAGCATGAACACTTACCTCTCGCGCAACCTGCTCACGCGCCCCGAGGTCGTCGCTCAATTCAGCGAGCACCAGTTGTTGTTGGGTAACGACAAGGATTTTCTGCCCACGCGCGTGTCTTACAAGCTCAACTTGCGCGGGCCGAGTGTGAACATTCAGAGCGGCTGCTCCACATCGCTCGTCGCCGTGTGCGTCGCGTGCCAGAACCTCTTGAACCACGAGTGCGATGTGGCCCTGGCAGGCGCGGTGTCCGTCACGTTTCCGCAGAAGCGCGGCTACCACTTTCAGGAAGGCGGTATCTCGTCGCCGGACGGACATTGCCGCGCGTTCGATGCACAGGCCGCCGGCACGGTCGCCGCCGACGGCGTCGGCATCGTCGTTTTGAAACGACTCGCGGATGCGCTCGCCCACGGCGATACGATTTACGCCGTCATCAAGGGGTTTGCGATGAATAACGACGGCTCGAATAAAATCGGCTACACCGCGCCCGGTGTCGAAGGCCAGGCCGAAGTCATCGCCACCGCGCAGGCCATGGCCGGTTTTGCGCCCGAAACCATCCACTACGTCGAAACGCATGGCACGGCCACGCCGTTGGGCGACCCGATCGAAATCGAGGGGTTGATAAAGGCGTTTGGCGCCGGGGCGAAGCGGAAACAATTCTGCGCCCTCGGCGCAGTGAAAAGCAACATTGGCCACCTCGACGTTGCCGCTGGTGTTACCGGTTTGATCAAAACCGCGCTGGCGTTGCACCGCAAACAAATTCCGCCCAGCCTGCATTTCCAATCGCCGAATCCCAAAATTGATTTTGCGAACAGTCCGTTCTTCGTGAACGCCAAACTTACGGATTGGAAAAGCCCTGACTCGGAGCCGGGGCGGCGCGCCGGGGTCAGTTCCTTCGGCATCGGCGGCACCAACGCCCACGTGGTGCTGGAAGAAGCGCCGGAAGCAAAAGTTTTTGAAGCATCGCGTCCGGCACAGTTGCTTTTGCTTTCCGCCCGAACGGCGACGGCGCTTGACCAGGCGACAGCCCGTCTCACCGCGCACCTGAAACAAAATCCCGGGCTCAATTTCGCGGACGTGGCTTACACCTTGCAGGTTGGCCGGCATGAGTTTGCGCACCGGCGCATGGCGGTTTGCCGTGATCCTGGCGATGCCGGGAAGCTTCTGGCAACACGCGACGCCAAACGCGTTTTCTCCCGTTTAACGGAAGCAGAAAATCCGCCTGTTATTTTCATGTTTCCCGGCCAGGGCGCGCAGGAGGTCAACATGGCGCGCGAGCTTTACGAACATGAAACCGTTTTTCGTGGGCAAGTGGATGATTGTTGCGAAATGCTCCAGCCGCACCTCGGCTTCGATTTGCGGACGGTGCTTTATCCGGAATGGTTTCGGAGGGACGAGCCCTGTGAGTCCCATCTATCCCTTTTGGAGTCAGGGACTCGTATAACTCGCCCCTCCGACGAAAAGCAATTGACGGAAACGGCGGTTGCGCAGCCGGCGCTGTTCGTCGTCGAATACGCTCTGGCAAAACTTTGGATGAGCTGGGGTGTGTCGCCGCAGGCAATGGTGGGCCATAGCGTCGGCGAGTACGTCGCGGCCTGTCTGGCCGGGATTTTCCCGCTCGGCGACGCGCTGGCATTGGTCGCCGCGCGCGGGCGGATGATGCAGCAAATGCCCGCTGGCACGATGCTCGCCGTGCGTCTGCCGGAAAGCGAAATCAAACCGCTGCTGGGCAGACAAATTTCCCTGGCTGCCGTCAACGCGCCTTCGCTTTGCGTCATTTCCGGCCCGGCGGATGCCGTTGAAACAGTTCGGCGCGCTTTAACGGAACGGGGCATCGCCAGCACATTGCTGCAAACATCGCACGCCTTCCATTCGCCAATGATGGAACCGGTTTTGCAGCCATTTGCCGGATTGGTCGGCAAATTGCGCCTGAACGCGCCGAAGATTCCGTTCATTTCAAACGTGACGGGTCAATGGATATTGGATGAAGAGGCGACGGACGCGAATTATTGGGCGAAGCATTTGCGCCAGACCGTGCGCTTTGCCGACGGCGTGTTGGAACTGCTGAAAGAACCGACCCGCGTTTTCCTGGAAGTCGGTCCGGGCCGGACATTGTGCAGCCTGGTGAAACAACACCCGGCGCGCGGCGCGGGCACGGTTATCGTTCCGTCGCTTGCCCACGCAAAAGATGACACATCGGACCTGGAAATGTTGCTGACCGCGCTGGGTGAACTCTGGTTGTCGGGTGTGGAAGTGGATGGGGAAAGTTTTTGGAAGCACGAACACCGCCGGCGCGTGCCGTTGCCCGGTTATCCGTTCGAGCGCAGGCGTTATTTTGTCGAACCGGCGAAATCCATTTTCACGCCGGCGGTTTCAGCTGCCGACGTTCTGCCCCGGCGTGACCGGGCGGCCGCGAAAATCCCGCACGACGAACCGGAACAGGTTGTTCCCATCCATTTCCTGTCCCCGACTGCACCGGCAACGCCGAAGGACGGGATCGTCGGGATGTTGCGGACATTATTGTGTGATTTATCCGGCATGAATCCAGCCGCCATGAACGGCGCGGCCACGTTCGCGGAAATGGGTTTTGAATCGCTGTTCCTGACGCAATTCAGCCTGGCGGTGGAAAAGAAGCTCGGCGTACGCGTTGCGTTCCGCCAATTGCTCGAGGAATTTTCCACACTCGATACTCTGGCAATTCACATTGAACGCAGCGGCAAGTGGCACGCGAAAGGCGAAACGGGAGAAACGCCGGTTCGGATTCACCAGCTGGCTGGTCCGGCCAACCTTCCGCTCACCGAAGCCCAGCGCGAACTCTGGCTCGCCTCGCAAATCAGCGACGCCGCTTCCTGCGCTTATAACGAATGCCGTTTGCTGCAGCTGCGCGGCGAATTAAAAGAGAACACGCTGACGGCGGCCATTCAATCATTGGTGGATCGGCATGAGGCACTGCGGACCACGTTTGCGCCAACCGGTGATTTCCAGCAGAGCCAACCTGTACTTAAGCTGGATGTGCCGTTGCTCGACTGGTCGAAGCTGCCGGCGGACGTGCGGCCATCGCGCCTGACCGCACTGCTACGCGACGAGGCGCGGTTGCCGTTCGACCTGGTCACCGGCCCGTTACTGCGAGCTTGGCTGATCCGCATGGAGGAACAACATCACGTACTGGTGCTGACCGTGCATCACATTGTCTGCGACGGGCATTCATTGGGGGTTTTGTTGCGCGAACTGGCGGAAATTTATTCGGCGGAAAGCCACGGCGCACACAGCGAGCTGGCCGCTCCGTTGCAGTGGAGCGATTACGCCCGGGAGCAATTACAGGAAAACCCGGCGCGCGCTGCGGACGAGGCGTTCTGGGTAAAACAATTCACCGATGGCGCTCCGGTATTGGAACTGCCGACGGACCGCCCGCGTTCAGCGGCGTGGACGTTTGCGGGAGCGCGTGAATCCCGCCTGCTGCCATCGCCGCTCGGCGCGGGATTGAAGCGCCTCGGCGCGCAACGCGGCGGAACGCTGTTCACCACCTTGCTCGCGGCTTACGGCACATTATTATGCCGCTTAACCGGCCAGGATGAAATTGTGGTTGGCATTCCGGTCGCCGACCGCGCGCTGGCGGGCGGCGAATCCCTCGTTGGCCATTGCGTGAATTTTCTGCCACTGCGCCTGGCGTTTGATGTTGCGGAGACGTTCGAGGCAACCCTGGCGCGTGTCCAAAAAGCTTTCCTCGAAGCCTACGAGCACCAGCATTGCACCTTTGGCCGCCTGCTGCAAAAATTGAATCTCTCTCGTGATGCAAGCCGAATGCCGCTGGTATCGGTGACGTTCAACACGCAGCGACTCGGCGAGGAGCTGAAATTCGCCGGCCTCGAAACGGAACTGGACGCAAACCCGCTGGCTTCCACTCATTTCGACCTGGGTTTCGACGTGACCGATATGGGCGGCGCGTTGCGGGTCAATTGCCGGTACAACACAGCCCTCTTCAAGGCAGAAACCATCCAGCGCTGGCTTGGCCATTTTCAAACTATGCTCGAAGGCATTGCCGCCAGGCCGGCGCAAAAAATTCACGACCTGCCGATGCTGGCCGAAGCCGAACGGCGGCGAATTCTTGTCGAATGGAATCCTGCCGCCGCAAAACCGGCAAATTTTGCGGGCGACAAGTGCATCCACGAACTTTTCGAAGAACAGGCCGCGCGGACACCCGGGGCGGCAGCGGTCACATTTGAAAATCAGTCGGTGACTTACCGGGAGTTGAACCGCCGTGCCGACCGGCTGGCGCAACAACTGCGCGCGTCTGGCGTTAGCCCGGAGGTGAAAGTCGGCCTTTGCCTGGAGCGCTCGCTGGAAATGGTCGTGGGCATCCTAGCCATCCTCAAGGCCGGCGGCGCGTATGTGCCGCTCGACCCGGCGTATCCACGCGAACGGCTGGCTTTCGTGCTCCAGGACGCGCAAGTGCTGGTGTTGCTGACGCAACGATCGCTTTGTGACCGTTTTCAATTTGAAGATTCAAATCTCAAATTGCTTTGCGTGGACGAGTTGCTGGAATCGGGGACGAGGATGAAGGACGGGCAAATGGATTCGATTCCGAACTCCGAAATCCCGCCTTCGCCTTTGGCTACGGCGCGGCAAGCCGAATTCCAGGCCGCGGCGAAGCGAAGCGAAGCCGGGCGAACTCCGAAATCCGACAATCTGGCTTATGTCCTCTACACTTCCGGGTCCACCGGCCAGCCCAAAGGCGTCATGGTTACGCACCATAACGTAACGCGGCTCTTCGCCGCCACGCAGTCGTGGTATCAGTTCAACGCGCGGGACGTTTGGACGTTGTTCCATTCCGTCGCCTTCGATTTTTCGGTATGGGAAATCTGGGGCGCATTGCTCTACGGCGGGCGGCTGGTCGTCGTGCCGTATTTAACGAGCCGTTCGCCGAAGGCCTTCGTTGAATTGCTGGCGCGCGAACAGGTAACTGTGCTGAATCAAACGCCGTCGGCCTTCCGGCAGTTGATCCAGGCCGAGCAAGGCATGAGCCCGCCGCCGGAACTGGCGTTACGTTACGTCATTTTCGGTGGTGAAGCGCTGGAGATGCAGGGTTTGAAACCGTGGTTTGAGCGGCATGGTGACCAACAGCCGCGACTGGTGAACATGTATGGCATCACCGAAACCACGGTGCACGTGACTTACCGGCCGCTGGCCGCCGCCGACGTGGATTCCGGCAGTGTGATTGGCGCGCCGATACCGGATCTGGAGGTTTACATTCTGGACGCCCGCCGCCAGCCGGTGCCGATTGGTGTGCCCGGCGAGGTTTACGTAGGTGGGGCAGGGGTGGCCCGCGGTTACTTGAACCGACCCGAACTGACAACGGAGCGGTTTATCCCGAATCCGTTCCGTCGCGAGCCACAGGCTCACCTCTACAAAACCGGCGATTTGGCGCGCTGGCTGCCGAACGGTGATATTGAATACCTCGGTCGCGCCGATCATCAGGTGAAAATCCGCGGCCACCGTATCGAACCGGGCGAAATCGAATCGGTGCTCGCCCGGCATCCGGCCGTGCGTGAATGCGTTGTCATGGTGCGCGAAGATTCGCCCGGCGAAAAACGGCTCGCGGCTTATCTCGCTTTAAATTCTGAAATTGCCGCTGGCGAACTGCGCGACCTTCTCAAGGCGAAATTGCCTGACTACATGATTCCGTCCGCGTTTGTCTTCCTCGACAAACTGCCGCTGACGGCCAATGGCAAAGTGGATCGCCGCGCGCTTCCGTTGCCGGAGTCGGTCCGGCAGGAACCGGCCGAAAATTTCGTCGCACCGCGCACGCCGACCGAGGCCGCACTGGCGGAAATCTGGCACGAAGTGCTCCGGCCCGAGCGGGTTGGTGTTTACGACAACTTTTTCGAGTTGGGCGGCCATTCGCTGCTGATGACGCGGGTGATTACCCGCGTGCGCGAGGCATTTCAGATCGAACTGCCGATGCGCCGGTTCTTCGAGTCGCCGACCCTCGCCGGGCTGGCGGCGGTCGTGGAAGAGCTGCTCGTGGAGGAAATTGAACAATTGAGCGACGACCAGGCCCGCCGGCTGGCACGCAGCGCAGGCTGATTTGCGAAAATTTATGATCGCGGAAGACGAAATCATTTCACACCGGCCCGGGCTTTCGGACGGAAAGCGCGCACTGCTGGAAAAACGCCTGCGCGGAACGCTGAAGGACCGTTCCCGCCCGCCGGCGATTCCGCGTCGCACGTCCGCCGACAAAGCGCCGCTGTCCTTTGCGCAACAGCGGCTCTGGTTTTTCGATCAACTTGAACCCGGCAGTCCGCTTTACAACATGCCGACGGCGTTGCGGCTGCGCGGACGGCTCAACTTCAACGCACTGCAAAAAGCGCTCAATGCCATGGTGGCGCGGCACGAGTTGTTGCGGACGCGATTCAACGCGGAAGACGGCTGTCCGGTGCAAATCATCGCCGCCCCCGCAGCGGTGGAATTGCCGGTGATGGATTTGTCGCACGAGCCGGCTTCTCAACGCGAGGAGACGCTACGGCAACGGCTCAACGCCGAGGCGAGGCGACCGTTTGATTTGTCACGCGGTGGATTAGTCCGCGCGCTCCTGGTTCGGCTGGGAGAAACGGAGCACGTGTTCCTGGTGAACATGCATCACATCATTTCCGACGCGTGGTCGCTGGATGTTTTCTTCCGCGAACTCTCCGGGTTTTACGAGGCGTTCAACGAAGGCCGGGAAATGAGGCTGCCGGAACTGCCGATTCAATACGCCGATTACGCTGCGTGGCAACGGGAATGGCTGCAGGGCGAAGTGCTGGAAAAGCAACTGGCGTTTTGGAAACAACAGCTTGCCGGCGCGCCGCAGTTTTTGGAACTGCCGTCCGACAAACCCCGGTCCTCGACATCGTTGTTTCGCGGTGGACACGCCGAACGGCTCCTGCCCCGGCCGCTGACTGAGGCATTGAAACGACTTGGCCAGGCCGAAGGCGTGACACTGTTCATGACGCTGCTGTCCACGCTGAACATTCTGCTGCACCGCTATACCCGGCAGACGCAATTGATTATCGGCTCGCCCATTGCCGGGCGCACGCAACTCGAGACCGAGGGGCTGATCGGATTTTTTGTCAACACGCTCGCGTTTTGCACCGATTTGTCCGGCAACCCGACGTTCTGCGAACTGCTGGCGCGCGTGCGACAAACCGTGTTCGACGGCTACGCACATCAGGATTTGCCGTTTGAAAAACTGGTTGAGGCCCTCCAACCGGCGCGGAGTGCAGGCCACACACCGCTGGTGCAAGTGATGTTCGTGCTGCAAAACGAAATGGCGGGCGACTTGAAACTGCCCGGGCTGACGATTGAACCGGTTGCGGTGGACACCGGCACGGCGAAATTCGATTTGACCCTGGCGGCCG
>JANWKE010000165.1 GCA_025451535.1 Verrucomicrobiia bacterium | reverse complement strand
CGGAAGCCAAGGCCGAGAAAAAGAAATAATTTTGCGGGCCGCCCGCTCCGCGCATGGAGACGTTGCATCTCATCGTGGGACTGGGCAATCCGGGCGCGGAATACGCCAAAACGCGCCACAATGCCGGCTTTTTGCTCGTCGAAATACTGGCGGCAAAATGGAAATTCGACTGGGCGAACGAAAAAAAGTTTCGCGCCCGGATCGCGAAGGGCGAAAACAACGGCAAAAGGATTTTGCTGTGCGAGCCGCAGACGTTCATGAACTTGAGCGGCGAAACGGTCGGCGCGGTGAAGGATTTTTACCGGCTGCCGCTGGCGCAGATCATGGTGGCGGTGGACGACGCGGATTTGCCGTTCGGCGAAATCCGGCTGCGTCCGGGCGGCGGCAGTGGCGGACATCATGGACTGGAGTCCATTGAACAGCATTTAAGCTCGCGCGAGTTTGCGCGGCTGCGGATCGGGATCGGACGCCTGGACGGCGCGCGGGAAATTACCAGTCACGTTCTTGGCAAATTTGATTCGTCCGAGAATGAACTGCTGGAAAAAGTTTTAAGCCGGGCGGCCGGCCAGATTGATTGCTGGCTGGACGCGGGATTGCAAAAGGCGATGAGCCAATTTAACGGAGTCGTTGACTCCAAAACCGAAGAAAAGAATAAGTGAAACGATACGAAGGTCTGTTCATCCTGAACACCACAGGAAAAGAAGAAGGCGTGAAAGACGCGCTCGACAAGATTTCATCCGAAATCGTCGCGGCGGGCGGCACCGTGGAAACGATCCAGAAGATGGACCGCAAGCCGTTTGCGCGCGTGGCCGACAAAAAACACACCGCCGGTTTTTACGCGAACGTGATTTTTTCCGGCACGCCGGCGATCATCGCGCAGTTGCGAACAAAACTCGCCTTGAACGATGAGATTTTCCGCGTGCTGTTCTCGCTTTCGCCGGAACCAAAGCCGGCGAAGTAACCTGTTTCCGTCATGGCCAGCTTCAACAAAGTGATCATCGCCGGGAATTTGACCCGCGATCCTGAATTGCGCTACACGCCTAAAGGCACGGCGGTGGCGCGCATCACGCTGGCCGTGAACCGCACTTGGAAAAACGAGAGCGGAGAGAGCATGGAAGAAGTCAGCTTTGTGGATGTGGACGTTTGGGGACGCCAGGCCGAAGTCATCGGCCAATACATGAAGAAGGGCCGCCCGTTGCTCGTGGAAGGTCGTCTCAAACAGGACACCTGGGAAGACAAAAACACCAAGCAGAAACAGAGCAAGCTCAAGGTCGTTCTGGAAACCTTTTCCTTCATTGATTCCAACCGTGGCGGTGGTGAAGGCGGAGATGCACCCGCCGCTCCGCGTCCGCGCCCGGCCGCCGCTCCGAGTTCCGCTCCCGCGCCGGAATCCGGCGACGCCGAACCGCCGCACGACGACGACGTTCCGTTCTGATTTTCCAACCGCAGCAATTTATTTTTGTATGGCAAAAACTGAAGTCATTCTCACCCACAACATCGTCGGCCTCGGCGGCGAATCCGACAATGTCCGCGTGGCCGCCGGCTACGCGCGCAATTATTTGTTCCCGCAGCGCCTCGCCGTGCCCGTCACGTCGGCGAACAATCGCCAGCTTGAGTCGCTCAAGCAAAAGCGCGCCGAACGCGAGGCGCATGAATTCAACACCATGAGCGAACTCGCCAAGGGCATTTCCAAGCTGATCTGCGTCGTCAAGGTCAAGGCCGGCGACGACGGCAAGATGTTTGGTTCCGTCACGGCGGGCATGATTGCCGACGAGCTGAAGCACCAGTTCGACATCGCGCTCGACAAAAAGAAAATCCATCTCGAACACGCGCTCCGCACGCTGGGCGAACATGAGGTGGAACTGCACCTGCACGGTGAAGTCAAAAGCGCGTTGAAAGTGCGCGTGGAAAGCCTGACGCCGGTTGTTGCGCCGGTTGAAACCACGGCCGCCGCCGATGCCAGGACGGAAAAGCCGCACACCGAAAAACGCGGCAAACGCCACGAAACGGAAAGCGCCCAGCCGGCCGAAGCCAAACCAAAAGCGGCCAAGGAAGGAAAGCCAGCGAAGGCGGCCAAGCCGGACAAAAAGCCAAAAGCGGAATAAACTCCCGCCGCAAAACATTTTCCCCAGGCCGCGGAATTTATTCCGCGGCTTTTTTTGCGCAAGGCTGCCGCCGTTCCTCTTTTTTGACAAAACTCTTTGACCGCCGGGCGCGGCTCTGTTTTGCTTGCGCGAGTGGGAACGCTTCCAAATTATTTTTATCCGGCCACGATTGCGCTCTGCCTTGCGGCGGTGATTGCCGCCTATTTTTGCAGCAATCCGATGCGCCACAGCGGCTGGTTCGTGATGCGCCGCTTCATCAACTGGCTGCCGCTGGGCATGACCTACGCGTTTCTTTGCATGGGCCGTTACAACCTGATTGTCGCCAAAGGCGCGCTCGGCACGCTCATGTCAAAGCAGGATTTGGGAATCATTTTCGGCGTGGGCACCGGCACCTACGCGCTGTCGTTTCTGATCAACGGCCCGCTTATTGACAAAAAAATCGGCGGCAAAAACGGCATCATGATCGCCGCGCTCGGCGCGTCGCTGGCCAACATCGCACTGGGAATTCTGACGTGGTTCATCATCGTCAAACATTTGAAGGTCAATCTGGTCGCCGCCTTTTCGCTGATCTACGCCGTCAACATGTATTTCCAAAGCTACGGCGCGATGTCCATCATCAAGGTCAAGGCATATTGGTTTCACGTGCGCGAGCGAGGCGTGTTCGGCGCGATCTTCGGGACGTTCATTTCCTCTGGCGTTTATTTCGCGTTCGACTGGGGCGGCGCGATTGTTTCACTGACGAAAGCGGATGCGCCGGACAATTTTCTGAAGAGATTCTTTCTGTCCACCGGTTCCACCGTGGATGCAACCTGGGCGGTTTTTTTCGTTCCGGCAATCATCTTGATTTTCTGGCTGGTGATGGATTGGTGGCTCATCAAGGACACGCCCGAAAAAGCCGGTTTTGCGTATCTTGACACGCACGACGCATCATCCGGCCAGATGCACGTGGAATTTTCCGTGTCCGACCTGCTGAAGAAAATTTTCGCCAGCCCGCTGATGCTGATGATTGCGGGCGTCGAGCTGACCTCCGGCATTTTTCGCTACTGCGCGTTGAACTGGTATCCCAGTTTCGCGGACGACGTGAAACAGCCCGGCGCGGAATATATCGCGGCGCACTGGGGCTGGTTCACCTGCGTATTTGGAATCGTCGGCGGCTTTGCGGGCGGAATCATTTCCGACCGGATGTTTCATTCGCGACGCGGGCCGCCGGCGGCGATGTTGTGCGGCCTGGTTTTAATGCTGGCCGTGGTCATGGCGGTGTTTCTTTTTTCCGCGCCGCAAATTGTCGGCTGGTCGGCGGTGCTGATTGTCATGGCGTCCATCGGCATCACGTCGCTGATGTCCGGCACGGCGGCGACGGATTTCGGCGGACGCAAGGCCACGGCCACCTGCGCCGGCGTGGTGGACGGCTTTGCCTACATCGGCAGCAGTCTCCAGTCATTCAGCCTTGGCTTCATCATCACGCACGGCGGCTGGCGCTGGTGGCCGGTCTATATGATTCCCTTCGCCCTGGCCGGTCTGGTCCTGGCGATAAAAATCTGGCACGACCTGCCGGCGGCGACCCGGCGATATATCGCGACCGTCGAAAAGAAAGACGTAGCGGCGGATTCACCTGTGACGTAATGAGCCAGTTTGTCCTGAATTAACTGCAAAATCGGTTTGTGTTTTTTTTTTGGAATTGTGGTGATGACCTGGTTTTGTCCGGCAGGCTTTCAAGGAGAACGAAGACTGTTTCCCATGAATGTTTATGCCCGCACGGGGCAATAATAAACAGTGAAAAACGTCCGCCGGAAACGAATACGGCTGAATGACGACGAGTGATGCCGCAATCGGGCTTGGCATGCTTATTGCGATCAAGGCTTCATGGTCTGAACCGATGCAGTCTGCCAGCATCCCGCCTGCAGCTTCATTCTTCCAGCCCCGGCCGGCGGATCAACCTCCCGGCCGGGGCTTGTTTTATTTGAGGGTTGTCAATTTGCCACAGTATTAAAGCGTCTCCATTCTTACTCCGCATTGGCAACGATCTCTTTTCCGGTATTCAGTTTGGGATGGACGATGGGGGGCGATTGCCGATTTGAAAAAGAACTGACGGCGATTTGCGACGCCCGTCGTTCCATCTGCGACGCCGTTTTCCCGCCTGCGACCGCCCTCCGGCCATTTACGACGGCCAGCTTTCGGGTTGCGACGTCTTGCCGACGACCTGCGACGGCCTTCCGGCCACTTGCGACGCCGGTTTGCGACCTGCGACGGCCATTTGCCGGTTTGCGACGGCTTTCCGGCCAGTTGCGATGAAAAATCCCCCGTTTTCGGGTGAATATCGTGTAAAAAGGGATTGAATTTATCCACGACCCGGGGTTAATTTCATCCCCGAAACCTCAAATCATCAACCTTATGAAGCAAAAAATCAGCAGCCTCGTAGCCACGTTCAAAACCGTTGACGCCTTTGGCACCAAATACGCCGCCGACTTCCCTCCGGCCAGCCTGGGCGGGCAGCAATTCGCGCTCGTCCATGCCGCCGTGCCGCTGACCGCCGGACTTGGAGCCACGCAGGTTTCCGGCGGCGAACAGACCCACAGCGCCGTCCTCGCCAAGGTCGCCGGACGATTCCATTTGCACGACGACATGATTGGCATCACCAACACCGCCCATTCCCTTGTGCTGCTGGGCAACACCGCCATCGCCGGGAAATTTCTCATGCCGCACAACAACGGCGACCAGGCCCTGCTCAATTCCGCCCGCGCCTTTGCCGCCGATGCCGTCGCTTTTTCCGACGCGCTCATCAGCACCGGCCTGGCCGCCGGCTTCATCACCACGCTCAATGCGGACATCACCGCCTTTGAAGCCGCCGTCAACGCCAAAGGCAGCGCGCTCGGCACGCAGGCCGGGGCCACCGGCGGATTGGAGGACGCCGCGCACAAGGCCGCCGTGGCGTTGCACGTCTTGGGAACCATCGTCAAGAACACCTATAAAAACGACCCGGCCAAGCTCGCCGAATGGGCCACCGCCAGCCATGTGCAAAAACACACGCCAGTTCCGCGCGCGAAACCGGCGGCGGCTCCAGCGAAATAGAAGCAAATCAAAGCGCCGTAGGCGCGGCATATTTGTAGTTTGTAGTTCTGCGTTTGCAGAAATCACAAGCTCCGTAGGAGCGATATATTCAGATGATGCCGCTCCTGACGGAGCTTGAAATGTTTTGGGGATGCGATTCTACAAAGATTTCGCCCCGGATGGGGCTGGGGCAACGGGGCGCGGGGCGCACGCACGAGGCCGGGCGATGACGGAATCCTGACTTGTCGCGCTGAAATCACATGAATGCGGATGCCGGCGGACGGGAACTCTTTGCCGGTTTTAATTTTGGGTTGGACGATTGGAAGGTAGTTTTTTATTGACAGGTTGAATTGTGCAAGCGTTAAGTTAACGCATAATGGCATCTAAAAGTATTTGCAGGATGAAACTCGTAAAAGGGATTTTGCTAACGGCAAGTGTATTGGTGCAATTGCTTGTCTCTTCTGTATGCAATGGTGATACGATTACCATTACGAATCTGTATTCTTTTGGCATTTCACCTGCCGCTTGGGGACCAAAAGATGCTCTGATACAGAACACGAATGGTAATTTTTATGGCGCAACACCCGGCGGAGGGCCAACCGGCGACGGGTCAATATTCGAGATAACACCAGACGGCACATTTACCGCTTTAGTCTACTTTAGCCGCACCAACGGTTCCATTCCTCGTGCTGGCCTAGTCCAAGGGACTGATGGACATTTTTATGGCACGACATTTGATGGTGGGATGCCTGACATAAATGGAGATACTTTAGGCACGGTATTCAAAGTATCCCCAAGTGGTGATCTTACTTCTCTGGCATCATTTAGTGGAACCAATGGTTGGGGACCCGGCGGACCAAGCGGTGCATTGGTGGATGGTTCAGACGGATGCTTGTATGGCACCACTCAATTTGGGGGTCCAACATATAATCCGATAACTCTTCCATACAATTATGGCTATGGCACGGTTTTCAAGATAAACACCAATGGCGTGCTTACTTCGCTGGCATCGTTTAATGTCACAAATGGAGCCTATCCAATCGGAGCCCTGCTGGAAGTTACGAACGGTATTTTTTATGGCACGACATCATCTGGAGGCGCGAGTAACATGGGCACCGTGTTTCAAATAACAACTAATGGCACAATCACTACGTTAGCATCTTTTAATGGCACCAATGGTTCTGAACCACAGGCAGGATTAATTCGGGGTCGAGACGGTTGTTTTTACGGCACTACATTAAATGGCGGCACCGTTACCAACCAAAATGGTGATAGGCCTTTCGGGACTGTATTCAAGATGGACAGGAGTGGCACGATTGGCACGCTGCATTCCTTTTCTGGCCAACCAAACGATGGCTCCAACCCTTACGATGGCCTAGTGCAAGGTGCCGACGGCAATCTATACGGGACAACTTGGGGCGGCGGCGCATACGACATGGGAGTGATTTTTCAAATAACACCGACCGGCGTGCTGACTACGCTATACACATTTCACGCATATTTCGCATTGCCTAGAGATGGTGGCCAACCTTATGCAGGGTTAGTTCAGGGTTCTGATGGGTATTTCTATGGGATGACGTCAGGAGCCGGCGCGAACGGTGGCGGAACGTTTTTCCGTTTCTCCATTCCGCCAATACTTCAAATGGTTATGGGAACGAATAGAACAATGACCTTCACTTGGAATGGTGTGATCGGCGGTCAGTATCAGTTGCAATATGAGGCTAATTTAGATTCTACCAATTGGATTAATCTCGGCAGCACAACAACTGCGACAAATTGCATTGTTATTACCTCGGATTTAGACCCACCTGACTCAACAAGATTTTATCGGGTGCAGATGCTTCAACGGTGACAAGACCATTGTGCATCTAAAAACAAGGCGAATAAATTCGCAGTATGTGATTCCAAATGGCCGCACCGGCACGGTGTTTTCATCACGG
>JANWKE010000164.1 GCA_025451535.1 Verrucomicrobiia bacterium | reverse complement strand
TTTTACAATAACCCAGGTTGGCCTTCGCGTTGTCGAGCGAGGCCTGCTTGATTTTCACCATCGCCTCGGCTTCGTGCAGATTGGCGATCGCCGTGTCATAATCGGACACCGAAACCATCTGGTTGGTGAACAATTCACCGCTGCGGTGGGCTTCCACCCGTTGCAACTCCAGGTTTGCGTTCGCGTTGGCCAGATCCGCCGAGGCCTGCTCCATCGCCGCCTGATACGTCCGCGGGTCAATCTCCGCGATCAACTGACCGTTGGTCACCGGCGAATTGAAATCCACGTATAGCTTGCTGATCCGGCCTGATACCTGGCAGCCGATGGTCACGTTGGTCACCGGGTTTAGCGTCCCCGTCGCCGTCACCAGCTTCGTCAATTCGCCGCGCGTTACCGCCGTCGTTTGATAAGCCGGTGCATCATCGTGTCCATGATGAAAATACCAGGTACCCGAGCCAATGATGACAACGACAACTGCCATAATGATTCCCCACTTCACCCAGGAATGACTGCGATTTTCTGCCATAAATTTTGATACCTTCGCCATTTAGAGATTGAGACAGCGACAGTAAACGACA
Organism: Verrucomicrobiia bacterium; assembly: GCA_025451535.1. Taxonomy (GTDB): domain Bacteria; phylum Verrucomicrobiota; class Verrucomicrobiia; order Limisphaerales; family UBA11358; genus UBA11358. The sequence goes on along the minus strand of JANWKE010000164.1, from coordinate 41,067 downwards.
AGTTACGAAATTTTCCGCGCTTGTCCATGTTTTCATCAATTGTAATAGGCGTAATCAAGTGCACTTTCGGCTTTGAGCAACCATTTTCCGTTCTTAGAATCAGCCCGTGCTTGAAAAATTCACCCGGCAACTCGCCGGCTCAAATCCGCTCGCGAACGAGCAGGTCCGCCAGGCCGTGGATCAACTGGCTGATGAGCGAGTTTCCGCGGCGGCCAAGGCCGATTTTTTAACGGCCCTGGCGCAAAAGGGTGAAACGCCGGACGAAATCGCCGCGTTCGCCCGTGCCTTGCGTGATAAATCCGTTCCGCCTCCGATTGACCCTGCCTGGCGGGATGCCCGCGAAATCCTCGACGTGGTCGGTACGGGCGGTGACCGGCTGGGCACGTTCAACATCTCCACCGCCGCTGCGTTGATTTGCGCCGCCGCCGGCGTCACCGTCGCCAAGCACGGTAACCGGGCGGTTACTTCACAAGCCGGCAGCGCCGATGTTTTGGAAGCGTTGGGCGTGCGGATAGATTTGCCGCCGTTGGACGCCGTGCGTTCCTTGCGCGAGCGCCGGTTTGCCTTTTTCTTTGCGCCCGCCTGGCACCCCGCCTTCAAGCACATTGCCCCGGCACGAAAGCTCTGTGCTGAACGTGGCCAACGCACCATCTTCAATTATCTCGGCCCGTTGCTGAATCCCGTGCGTCCGTCCGCCATGCTCGTGGGCGTGCCGCAGCCCGAGCTATGTGAACCGCTGGCGCGTGTTTTGCAGTCGCTGGGCGTCCGTCGCGCCATGGTCGTGTGCGGAAAAGTCCAGAGTCCGGAGTCTAAAATCCAAAGTGCCATTGACGAGCTCTCGACGCTTGGCGAGAACACCATCGCCGAATTTTACCAGGAACGCGGTTTTGCGACTTCGACTTTATCACCGGAACAGTTTCCGTTGCAACGGGCGACACTGGCAGATTTGATTGGCGGCGATCGCCGGGCGAACGCGGAAATCATCCGGCACCTTGTCCGCGGTGAAGAGCGTGGTCCCAAACGCGACGCGGTTCTGCTCAACAGTGCCGCCGCGCTGTTCGTGGCCGGCAAAACGAAATCTTTGGCCGAGGGTTGGGATTTGGCCGGTCAAACCATTGACAGCGGGCACGCCAGCGCAAAACTCGAAGAATTGACCCGTTAGCCCGCGGGGGTTGTGCTCTCCGGCGATTCCTTCGCGGCGGCTTCCGCAGCCTCCGCTTCCTTGATTTCCATTTCGGCGTAATGGAGGCCGAGATTGTGCTGGGCCGTCTTGTCGCCTTGCCGCGCAGCGCGGATGAACCATTTCAAGGCTTCCTGCTGATTTTGTTCCACTCCACGCCCGGTCTGGTAGCACAGACCGAGGTTACACTGTGCGGGCGCACATTCCTGTTCGGCCGCCATGCGGTACCATTTGACGGCTTCCGTGAAGTTTTGCGGCACGACCTGACCGGTTTCGTAAAAAACGCCCAGGTTGAATTGCGCCGCCGGATAACCGCGTTCCGCCGCTTCCCGGTACCATTTGACCGCTTCAACGTAATTCTGCGGCACACCTTGGCCCGTTTCGTAAAGCACGCCCAGATTGAATTGCGCCGCGGGATCGCTTTGTTCGGCTGCTTCGCGCAACCACTTGGCTGCCTCGCCGAATTCCTGCGGTACACCTGAGCCATGCAAATAGCACACTCCCAGGTAACATTGCGCCACCGGATCACCCTGCTCGGCCGCGCGCCGGAACCACTTCACCGCCTCTTGATTGTCCTGGGTCACCCCCTGGCCGGTTTGAAAGCACACGCCCAAATAGCATTGCGCCTGGGGGTCGCCCTCACCGGCGGCCTGGCGCATTGCTTCAAACGATTCCCATGTCCGACGACTGCTCGACATTGTAAAATAAGCGATGCTTTTCGCGTCCCTCCCAGCATAAATCCCCGGCCTACAAATTCAAGCCGTGAATTAGCCGCGTGTTTTCGCTTCCGTTCAATCAGGCGGCCTGCTACAAAATTTTCATGGCAACCAAACTCACCATCGGCTTTCTTGGGGCGGGCAAAATGGCCACGGCACTGGCCCGCGGCTTCATCCAGGCGGAACTCGTTGGTCCCAAGGACATGATTGCCGCTGATCCGGTTGCCGCCGCGCGGAAACATTTCACGGATGAAATGGGAGTGGCGACCACCGAAGCAAATGCGGTCGTCGCCAAAACCGCCAACGTCCTGATTCTCGCCGTCAAGCCCGACCAATGTTCCAGCGTTTTAACCGGATTACGCGGCAAATTCACAGGCAATCAGCTGCTCATTTCCATTGCGGCCGGGGTGACACTGACAAAACTGGAGGATGCGTTGCCGTCAGGCGCGCGTGTCATCCGCGTCATGCCCAATACACCGGCGCTCGTCGGCGCGGGCGCCTCGGCGTTTGCCCTCGGCAAATCCGCGACGGCGGCAGATGGTGAACTGGCGAAGACTCTTTTTTCTGCCGTGGGCATTGCGATTCAAGTGAAAGAATCGCTGCTCGATGCGGTGACCGGCTTGAGCGGCAGCGGCCCGGCCTATGTTTTTCAATTTATCGAAGCCTTAAGCGACGGCGGCGTCGCCTCGGGTTTGCCGCGTGATCTGGCGACGAAACTTGCTGCCCAAACCGTTTCCGGCGCGGCCAAAATGGTCCTGGAAACCGGCCAGCATCCCGGCGCGCTCAAGGATCAGGTCACCAGTCCCGGCGGCACAACGATTGAAGGCTTGCACGAATTGGAAAAAGGCCGCATGCGCGCCATTGTGATGAGCGCCGTCCGCGCGGCAACGGAGAAGTCGAAGAAATTGGGGCAAAATTGAGGCTTTGCCCGTTGTTCAAAATTGCAGCTGATCACGCAATTTTCGCACGTCCACGGCTTCCATGCCCGCGGCGCGAATGGCGGTCAAACCAAGATCGGTATCTTCGTAGGCGCGGCAGAATCCGGGATCCACGCCAATCCGTCGCGCGCCTTCGAGAAAAATATCCGGGGCAGGTTTCTGGTGTTTCACCATTTCACTGGTCACCACCGCGTCAAACAGGTGGCGAATTTTCAAATGGTCGAGCACCAGGCCGATGACTTTTTGGGTGCCACCGGAGGCAACGGCCATCGGAATTTTGCCGTGGTTCGCCTTCGCAATTTCCACGACGGCGTGAATGGGTTCAATTCGCGCCATCAGCGGCAGATAAGCTTCCTCCTTTTCATGCGCGACGGCGATATGGTCCAGCGAACGGCCCTGTTCCTCGGCCAGCAATTTCAAAATGTCGCGCGAGGGCACGCCACCGAAGGCGTAAAAACGGTCTTCAGGGAAATGAAGGTCATGGCGTTGCGTGACGATTTGCCAGGCGTGCCAGTGCAACGGCATCGTGTCGGCCAGGGTGCCATCACAGTCAAAAATCAAACCTTTGGGAATCATAATTCGCTGAAGCGTGAATGCCGGGACCGCCGACGAATCAACTGTTTAACGCTTTTAACCTTTCCTCCAAGTCATGCGCTATTAGCGGGTCAATCATCGGGTCGAGATCGCCATCAATGAAATTCGCCAGATTGTAGAGCGTCACTTCGACGCGATGGTCGGTAACGCGATTCTGCGGAAAATTGTAGGTGCGGATTTTTTCATTACGTTCGCCGGTGCCGACCTGCGATTTGCGGTGGGCGGCGTATTTCGCGTTTTCCTCGGCAATTTTCGCTTCCAACAGGCGCGAGCGCAGAACGGTCATGGCCTTGGCCTTGTTCTTCTGTTGCGAACGTTCATCCGCGCAACGCACGATCAGCCCTGTGGGCTTATGCTGGATTTGCACGGCCGAATCGGTGGTATTCACGCCCTGGCCACCCTTGCCTGACGCCCGACAGACGTTGATCTCGACGTCTTCCGGTTTGATCTCAATGTCCACTTCCTGCGCTTCAGGCAGCACGGCGACGGTGCTGGTGCTGGTGTGAATACGGCCTTGCGCTTCTGTCGCCGGCACGCGCTGAACGCGATGCACGCCGCTCTCGAATTTGAGCCGCTTGTAAACATCCGTGCCGCTGACCTGGAAAACGATTTCCTTGAAACCGCCGAGGTCGGACGGATTGGAATCAAGCGTCTCGACCTTCCAGCCGCGCGCTTCGGCGTAACGGCAATACATCCGGTAAAGATCGGCGGCGAACAGCGCGGATTCCGAGCCGCCCGCGCCGGCACGGATTTCGATGATCGTGTTGCGCGAATCCGTCGGGTCCGGCGGGACCAGGCCGAATTGGATTTGCCGCGAGAATTTCTTTTCATCCGTTTCAAGCCGGGCGATTTCTTCCCGGGCCATCAACGCCAGCTCGGAATCCGCCGGTTCGGATTTGAGCAACGCGCGGTTTTGCCTCAGATCGGCGAGCACCTTCGAATAATGGTCACCTTGTGCGACCAACTCCTTGAGCCGGGCGTATTCACGGGACAATTCCTGCGCACGCTGTTGATTGTCGAAGACCTTCGGATCGCTCAACGCGGTCTCAACCTCGGCATAGCGCTTGCGGAATTTTTCGATGTGTGTTCTTAAATCCATTTCTGCAAAAAAGAATCCGCCCACATGTGATGACGCACAAGCGGGCGGAAGGAAATCGGGCAACTAAGCCTTCTTTTTCTTTTTCGTGGCAAACGCGGCCTGAGCGGCCTGTGTCTTGGCGGCACGTTGCTGGAATTTGTCCACGCGCCCGGCGGTGTCCACGAACTTTTGCTGGCCCGTGTAAAAGGGATGGCAGACGTTGCAAATGCCGACGATAATCACGGGCCTGGTGGAACGCGTCTTGATCACGTTGCCGCAGGCGCAACGGATTTCCGCGTCCACATATTTCGGATGGATGTCCGTCTTCATAAAAAGGGGCATGAAATTACCATGAATTCGTCAGATGACAAGACGGAAATTACGGGAACTATATGCCCCGAATCCACCGGCGCTCTTCCCAAATAGCCTTGAGCGAAGTCAAATTGCGCGAATCGAAGAGGTGCCGGGCCGCTTTGGCCAACTTGCCCTCTTTCAAGGCCTTCCAGGCGTCGCTGCCATTGATGGCGATGAATTGCAGCACGCTCGGATCACGGTAGCAGTCAATCATGCAGCGCGTGCAACCGTCCCGAATGAGCTTCGAATCGTCCCATTCCCAAACTTTGCACATCGGCTTCTCCCAATAATGACAGCGATAAAGGTCGAGATTCCAGTCCAGATAGAAATATTTGTGCCCACCCAGGCAACCGAATTTTTCCGTTTCGCCGCGCAAATGCCGTTGCATTTCGGTGAGCGACTCCATGGGATTAACAACTGGAAAATGGTTGTGGTGTTTCAAGTGCTTGATCTTCTCGAATAATTGCAGCAGTTCATCTTTTGAATAATTCACCAGGCCGCTGTCGCTGAAGCTCAAATAGCTGCTGGCCAGTGACGTGAGCGGATAACTGAACGTGCAACTCTTGAATCCGAGTGATTCGAGGAACGCGGGCAATTTGCTGTAATCATCAATCAGCCGGCTGGCGGTGATACTGGCGGTGGTTTGAATGCCCACCGACTGAAAGAATTCATTTGCGCGTTTGATTTTCCGGCAGACCTCCGGCAGGCCGCGGTTCTTTTCGTGCTTTGCGGCGTCATGCGCGTCAATGGACATGATGACACTGCTCAAGCCGTCACTGGCCAGCCCGCGCATGTTTTCTTCCGTCCAAAGTCCGCCATTGGTGCAAATCATCGGGTGGATACCACGCTCCGTTGCGAGGCGAGTCATGGCGCGTAAATCGCGATGGACCATGGGTTCGCCGCCAACAAAAAGCAGATAGCCGATGTGATTTTTTGCTGCGATATCAATGGCCTGGCACGCTTCGTGCCACGTCACACTGCGCCGGGCCTTGGGATCAAATTTGGAACGCGCGAATCCGCAAAAATCACAATCGGCATTGCAGATGTTGGTGATTGCAAACTGCAAATAGCCCGGTCCGCCGTGACGCAGGACCTCACCCACGAGTTTCAGCACACCCTTTTTCGACCGCCGCAACGCCCTGGTAAAATCGGGCGCAACCGCGGTTGCCGGGTCGGCGCCGGCAACCGGCGAGTTGGGTTCGGTTAAAATGGTACTCATGGCAAACTATAACATTGTGTTGGCAAGAAACGGTGCAGGCAAACTTTCTTTCGCCGACGGAAAACGCAGGCTCGCCATTTTCGCTTTGCGCGTGCCGGACAGAAGGCTTAATGTTCGTGCGCCTTGTCCGATGGTGTAATGGTAACACAGCGCCCTTTGGAGGCGTTATTCTTGGTTCGAATCCAAGTCGGACAGCCAATCTGGCAGTTACTCATCCCGCCCGGCTTCATTGGAACCGTTGGCGCACAAATCCGATGAAGTATCATTTTTCCCGTTCGCCACAGCGCTACGCTTTAGCCAGACCACCAGAATTCCGATGTCAGCGGGTGATACACCGGAAATCCGTGCGGCTTGGCCAATGGTTGCGGGTCGAATCCGGGCAAGTTTTTGCAAAGCTTCCAGCCGAAGACTCGGTACGCTCGAAAAATCAAACGTGTTGGGAATGATTTTGTCTTCCAAACTTTTGAATTTTTCAACTTCGAGTCCTTGACGTTCGATATATCCAGCGTATTTGGCTTCAATTTCGACTTGTTGAATAACCTCATCTGCCAAGGCCTCATTTCTGCCGGGCAAATCTTTGTAAGTAACTTCAGGCCGAGATAACATTTTAACCAATGCTGTTGAGCCATAACAAGTTGTGCTAATTCTGTTCAATTCCTGAGCAATGGCTTCTCGCTTCTCTCGGAATTTCCTGTAATTGCGGTCAGGTAGAAGGCCCATGTCATGGCCAAGCTCCGAAAGCCGTAAATCGGCATTATCCTGGCGCAACAGGAGACGGTACTCTGCGCGGGAAGTAAACATGCGATATGGCTCGGTGGTTCCTTTTGTGACTAAATCATCAATCAAAACACCGATATATGCTTGATCACGCCGCAGAACGATGGGATTAAGTTCCTTTACCCGTCTGGCTGCATTGATTCCAGCTATAAGCCCCTGAGCACCAGCTTCTTCGTATCCAGATGTGCCATTGATTTGGCCGGCTAGAAAAAGGTTGCGACACATTTTTGTTTCCAACGTCGGGAGCAGTTGTGTTGGAAAGACCAGATCGTACTCAACGGCGTAAGCAGGACGAAAGATTTCGGCTTGCTCACAACCAATGATCGTTCTGACCAGTTCGACTTGCACATCGAATGGGAGGCTGGTTGAAAAACCGTTGACGTAGATTTCGTCTGTCTCTATGCCTTCAGGCTCGAGAAAAATCTGGTGCCGTTCCTTTTCACTGAATCTGACAATTTTATCTTCAATTGATGGGCAATACCTTGGCCCAATTCCTTGAATAATACCCGAATACAAAGGGGACTTATGAAGATTTGCCCGGATTAATTGGGCGGTTTTTTGTGTTGTGTAGGTGATATAACAAGGCAATTGGCCGTTGATTCTTTCAAGAATGGAACGCGACGGGTATTTGGCCTGTGATACTTCTGTTCCTCGCTGGCCTTGAGGATTTTGTTCCATGTGGAACAAATCATCTTTCCAATACGTGAAATAGGGGATTGGCTCATCCCCAGGCTGCGTCTCGGTCTTTGAAAAATCAATCGAACGACGCAGCAGACGGGGTGGGGTTCCTGTCTTGAATCGGCCAAGCTCCAACCCGAGTTCTTGAAGGGATGCCGTAAGACCCATGGCCGCGAGATCACCGGCACGTCCACCGGTTTGCTGGTTGGATCCGATGTGCATCAACCCTCTTAGAAAAGTCCCCGTGGTTACGATCACAGTCTTTCCGTAGAACTGGACTTCCATAGTTGTCTCCACCCCAACCGCCACCCCGTCTTTGTGGATAACTTTAGCCGATTGCCCTTGTTTTACATCAAGATTTGGTTCCTTTTCGCATATCCATTTTAACCTGAATTGGTACGCCTTTTTATCACATTGAGCACGAGGGGCCCAGACCGCCGGCCCCTTCTTTGTGTTAAGCATTCGGAATTGAAGTCCAGTCATGTCGGTGTTCTTCCCCATTTCACCGCCCAGTGCATCAATTTCGCGGGCCAAGTGTCCCTTGGCCAGGCCGCCTATCGCTGGATTGCATGACATCTGGCCTATCGTATCAACGTTCATTGTCAGCAGGAGTGTCTGACAACCCATCCTCGCAGCGGCGAGTGCCGCTTCCACCCCTGCATGGCCGGCCCCGATGACTATAACATCGAACTTTTTTTGATAGACGAACATGAAGACATCAGCTTAAACCATATCTGGCCTTGAGGAAAGAACGGTCTGGAACCTTTAACACACCGTGATGTGAATTTGCTGCTAAGTGTTGAATAACTTTGCAGACTGTCTCTATATCATCTTCTGCCCCAATAGCATTTGAAATTTCAGCAGCCGTGAATAACTTATTCGGCTTATTAGAAAGATAATTCAAAATCTTCCTTTGGATTTCAACAACCTGCCTCGCCGCTTTCTTGCCAGCTTCAACCCCTGGCTGATGATAGGCGTTGACGTTGATCAGTGATGCGTAAAATCCGACGGCACGTTCAAATAGCCCTATGAGCCTTCCAATGGTGTTTGCCGAAACTTCGTTTACGGTGATCGTCAGCGACTCCCGATCCTTTTCTGCCAGAGCCTGCCGTGTGCCCAGGTAAAATCCGTGGAGAAAATCTCCAGACGTCACATTTTCCTCAACCATCAAGCCCGACCCTTTACCATCGGCCAATACCTCTATGAAAACGACGAAGAAGTTGTTCAACCCGTCTCTCAGCTGTTGCACATAAGAGTGTTGGTCGGTGGAACCCTTATTGCCGAGGACAGTAATTCCTTGGGTAACAACGTTTCCATTTAAATCCATTTCCTTGCCCAATGATTCCATTAACAGTTGCTGAAGGTACTTGGAAAACAGTTCCAAACGGTCTTTATATGGCAAAACAACCATGTTTTTTTCTCCTTTACCGTTACCGGACGAAAACCAAGCTAAAGCCAATAGTAGTGCGGGGTTCTCCTCAACCTTTTGATTTCTGGTTATATTGTCGATTTGACAAGCACCTGATAGTAAAGCTGTTATATCAATACCTTGTAGGGCTGCCGGTAGTAAGCCTACTGCGGATAGTTCGCTGGTCCGCCCGCCAACCCAATCCCACATGGGGAAGCGTGCCAGCCATTTGTTTTGCGACGCGTATTTATCAAGATCACTTCCCGCCATTGTGGTGGCGACGGCGTGTGAACCAAAATCCAGCCCTGCCTTTTCATACGCCGCTTTGGCGACGAGCATGCCGTTGCGGGTTTCTTTTGTGCCGCCGGATTTGGAAATTACAATGCACAAGGTTCGATCCAGACTTCGGCCAATTGTTGCCAAAACCCGATCCATGCCGTCCGGGTCGGTGTTGTCAAAAAAACAGGGCTTGATCTTGTCTGCCCGCGGATCACCCAGGGCATGAGCGACGAATTGAGGACCGAGCGCGGAACCGCCAATGCCAATGAGCAAATAATTCTTAAACTTCCCGCCTTTGCCGTGGATTTTCCCGCTGTGGACTTTTTTGGCAAAGTCCTTGATGCGGGCAGTAGTTCCCTCAATTTCTTTGCTGATTTCCCGTGTCGGTGCGAGCGCGGGATTTCGCAGCCAATAGTGGCCAACCATGCGGTTTTCGTCCGGATTAGCGATCGCGCCCTTTTCCAAGGCCGCCATGGCCGCTACCGCCTTTTGCACGCGTGGCACCATTTTGGCAAAAAACTCATCGGATACCCTCATGCGGCTCAAATCCACCGCTAGACCGACTTCGGGGAATTCTGTGTAATATTTTTGGAATCGCTCCCACCATTGCAATTTTGAATGACTCATAAAATTTGTTTCAATGTGAGTGAATAAATTTGATGACGGTTGGTTGCAAGAAAATTGCGCGAAGGATTTCCGCCCGAAAGGGAAAAGCGCGGATCCACTACGAACCTTCAGCGATGAAGGATGATTCCGGTAAAGTTTACCTGACCGGCAGGGTGAGAATGATGCTCGTACCCCGTTTGAGGCGGGATTTGAGGCGAATGCCGCCGCGGTGTGTTTCGATAATGCGGCTAACGATGGCCAAGCCAAGCCCCGTTCCCTTGGCTTTCGTCGTGTTGAGCACCGCGGTGAAGGCGCGTTTCTGCAATTCTTCGCTCATGCCCTTCCCGGTGTCTTTGAATTCCACCGAAACGTGTGTCGGCTTTTCACTCGTGCGCGGGGAACGGAGCGTCCGCGATTTTATTGTGAGTGAGCCGCCCTCCGGCATCGCTTCGGCGGCATTGAGAATCAAATTCAAAAAGGCCTGTTCCAGTTGCGGTGCATCACCCATGACCATTGGTAATTCCGGCGCCAAAGTGCGAACCAGTTTGACATTCTGGTTTGCCAGTTTATGACGCACGAGCAGGCCGAGTTCGTCAATCAATTCGTTCAAATTCACCGGTGCCAGTTGCGGTTCGGTGGTGCGGGCAAAGGCCAGAATCCGCTCCACGATTTTGTTCAAGTGCTCGATTTTCGCATCAATCAGCCGGGCGTCTTTCGCGCGCGGGTCACGGTCCGGAAACCTTAGATTCAGCGAGTGGTAAAGCATCTTCATCACCGTAAGCGGATTGCGAATTTCATGCGCGACTTCGGCCGCGAGCAAACCCAGCGCGGACAATTTTTCGTTTTGTCGCAATTGCTCCTCCACGTCCACGAGGCGCTCGTAAAGCCGCGCTTTTTCGATGGCGATGCCGGACAATTCCGCCAGTGCGCCCAGGATGCGGATTTCCTCGTTGGAGAAGCTATAGGGCCGGCTGGTATAAACACTCAACGTGCCGATGGCGTGGCCGGCGAACAGCAACGGCACGCTCAGCAGCGACATCAATCCCTCGCGCCGCGCGACCTCGACGTTTTGATAACGGCTCGAGGTCTGGACGTTTTCCAATTGCAGCGGTTTCTTGCGGCGTACGACGACACCAAGAACGCTCTCTTCAACGCTTAACCGCGGCTTTTTGAGATAGGCCTTACCCGCGCCATAGCTTGCGCGCAAATCTAGCCAGTCACCGCTTTCATCAAGCATCATCAACGAACACATACGCGCCCGCATGAGCACGCACGCTTCGCGCGTGATGACCCGCAACGCCTCGTCGAGGTTTAACGTGGAATTGATGGTGCGGCTTACACTGGCGAGCGATTCAAATAAACGCGCTTTCAGGCGCAATTGTTCGTAAAGCCAGGTGTTTTGAATCACCTTGGCTGCCTGCACCGCCAGTTCCTGTAGCAGTACCTGATCGTCCTCGCTGAAGGCGTCCCCGCGGTCCGAATCCACGTTCAGCACGCCGCGCGTTTCGCCATTTACCTCCAGTGGCACCGCCAGTTCCGAGCGCACACCGGAGCGGGCCGCAACGTAACGCACATCCTGTTTCACGTCGCCGACGCGGGCAGGCTTGCCCTGGCGCGCAACCCAGCCGGTGATGCCCTCACCCGGCCGCAACTGCAGCCGCCTGGCACTGGCCGGCAGCCCTTGCGCGGCATGAATTTCCAGAAAGTTCGAAGTGGGATTGACCAGTACCACGGAGCCGCTGGATGCGCGCATGAGGCGTACGGCTTCGCTCACGATCAATTGCAGCGCTTCCTGCGAATCCAGCGTCGAGTGGATGACATTGCTCACCTGGTAAAGCAACTGCAGCCGCTCGCAGCGCAACCTCAATGTTGTTAATTCATCGTTCACGCGGTAATCAGTTCACCTCACCCGCGCCATCAGAAGCAGCCCGCTCACGGCAAAAAACATGTTCGGCAGCCAGGCCGCCAACCACGCGGGTAATTGGCCGCCTTGTCCCATTGCCAGCCCGACTTGCTGGAGCACAAAGAAAGTGAAGCAGATGAAAACGCTGCCCGCCACGCCGACAAAGAGGTTGCGCCGGCCGGATGCCACGCCAAAGGGAATGGCGATGAGCACCACTACCAAACATGTCCACGGCGCTGCCAGCCGCCCGTATAGTTTTGTCAACAATTGGCCGGCTTCAGCGGGCGGCAAATTTGGATGCCGACGCAGATATTCCCACAGGATCGAAAGCGGAATGTTGAGTTTACGCGAGTGCAGGCTCTGATATTCATTCATTTTGATCTCGTTCTCGATGACCGCCGGTGTTTCTGCAAAGTCCGGCATGGCCAGTTCATTGGTTTGCAGAAAGGGAACCACCGGGGCGGTTTCACTGGCCTGCTCGAATTCCTTCACGTTAAAAAATGTCCAGCCGGGCTTCGAGTAAACTGCCCGATCGGCGTACAACTTCCGGATGGAGCCATTCGGCAAGGTCCAATTGACCACGATCGAGCCGGACATTTCGGCCGTTTGGGGACGATATTCATTGAAAATCCAGATGCGGCTGGCCCGGGCGTCGGCGAAACCGTGGAATTGATTGGGCGCATCGTCCGACTTGTGAACATAACGATTCAAAATGCGCTCGGCCCACCCCGTGCTCCTGGGCACGCAAATTTCATTCAACGCAAACAACGCGACACTGGCAACGAATCCTACGAGGAAATACGGCAGGCACAATCGCCACAAGCTCACGCCCGCCGCGCGCAGGGCAGTGATTTCATTATACCGTGCGTGGTGGGTGAGCGCGTAGAGCAAGGCCAGCAGGAGCGCGATCGGCAGCACGGTCACCAGACATTCCGGCGTCCACGCGACGCACAGCTCAATGACATCCCGCAGGTGCAGTTTGGCTTCCTGCAAATCGTCCAGACGCGTGAACAGACTGAAGGAAATCCAGAACACCACGAAGCCGCCAAGGCAATACACCAATGGTGCGAGCAATTCGCGTAAAAAATATCGGTCGAGCAACCGCATCAAGGCAGGGTAAGCAGCACGCAGGGAAGTGAGCAAGTCTGGCCTGCCGGTCATAATTCCGGCCGGCCTTGACTACGTCAAAGATTTTCAGCCGGCCGTTGCCTCATGCATGGACGAGGCCGCGTGATACCATGGCTGGTAAAGCTCCAGAGTCCCCTGTGAAATTTTCGCTTCATCCGGCGGAAGCAAAAGCCGGCGAATTTGCCGCTTGGTATTCCATTCCCCATCTGGCAGCGTGAGTCACGATGTGTGCGAGCGAAAGCCAATCTTCCCTCACCTGGCCGACCTCAATAAACCCGCGGGACAACGCGGCTCAGTTTTCCAGCGGTTGGGAACCGGATTCGCTTTCGTATCACCTGCGTCGCGCGACAGGAATTTTTTTGGCCTGGTTCACCTTGCTGTCCATCCTGCTTGCCCAAAACAACGCGCGCGCCCAGAACGGCACCGACCTCGAAAAACAGCTCCAGGAAACTGAAGCGGCGCTGGCCAAACTTGACAACTATACGGCGGTTTTTCACCGTATCGAACGGGTCGATGGCAAGCTGGTTCCGGAACAGATAACGCTTCTCAAATTCAAGCGGCCATTCAAGGTTTACATGAAGTGGATCGGCCCTTTTAAAGGCCAGGAGTCGCTATACGTCGAGGGCGCCAACAATAACAAAGTCCGGGCTCATGGCACGGGCTTCGCCGGACTTATAACGGTCAACCTGGATCCGACCGGGGGGCTGGCGATGAAAGATTCCCGCCACCCCGTCACGGAAGCCGGGCTGGAGAGTCTGGTAAAGATAATTGGCTCGAATCTTCGGAGGGGCCTGCGTGCGGGCGAACTCACTTCCACCGATCACGGCGAGCAAACGGTTTATGGAAGGAAAACGCGAGAGTTGGAAGGTATTTTGCCAAAGGATCCTTCGAAGGGTTATTATTGCTATCGGTGCATTGTGAACCTGGATGTCGAAACCAGGATGCCGATCAAGACCCGGATCTTCAATTGGCAAGACCAACTCGTCGAGTCCTACGGATACGAACACCTGAGCCTTAACCCTGGCTTGAGCGACAAAGACTTCGACCCGAAGAACCCCGGGTATCATTTCTGAAAGTGGCTGGTCGGTGTAATGGTTGAAAAGTTCGAGAGGATACGAATGGAGTGAGATGTCACTGCGAACTCGGAACCTCGTTGGTGCAATCCAAAGCTGGAAGATCCGGTCAGATCAGGCGCCGGATTGGCGGTCCAGATATTTCGCCCCGACCAGGCCGAGTACGCTACCGATGATCGCTCCCGCGCCGCCGGCAAGGAACCAGATGGTGATAACGATGGTTTTGGTCCCATCCATGCCGTTCGAGGCGATGAAATGGACGAACGCGGGAATCACGGACATGCCCATCCCCAGAAACCATCCGATCAACGCCCCGTCCAGGACGGTGGCCGGGCCCTTGGGTGAGGTATGCTTGATTATCCACAGAGAGAGCCCAAAGCGGTTTAACCAGGCCGCCACCGGCGCCCCGACAAGCATCACAATAGCCAGGCGATAGAGGTAAACCTGCCGGAATGGCATCACACAAAACATTATGGCAAAACCTATCAAGGTGGGAACGATACAATACAGCGCCCCGATGAGTCCTGCTTTGGCGACATAAAGATCACAAAGTTTCTTCATGGCAAAATTGCGGGCCGTTTAAGCAACAGTCGCAACGGGCAAAATAAAATCAAGACAATTCGGGATTCGAAATCAAGCAAAGCGCGCGTCCCGCTGGCGATGGAAGGCATAGTAACCACAACTGGGTACCAGCCGGTTGCCGGGCAGCAGATGCTGGCAACTGCATTTGGACAGGCGTTGGGTGTCGAATGTCCAGCTGTCCATGAATTGCATGATGAACACCGTCTTGATGCTTTCCTCGGCGATGGCCTGCCGTTCCGCCGCGGACCGCCGGTCGCCGGAAAAAAGCCGCGCCACAAATGTTTTCAGGCGACGCAATGTCCGGTCGGCGCCAGGAAATTTCCGGGGATTGGCGTAGATGTTGTTGATCATTTCCCGGAAGAACGCCTCCATTTTTTCGTTGGCCTGGGCAAAATGCTGGTTCTGGATGCACGCGACGGTCTGGTCCACGCCCGCCGCCCGGATCATCGGGATGATGCCTTCGGCATCCACAAAGAAATAACCGATTGCGGCGCAGATGGGATTGGGCATCGGTACCGGAATGAAATCCTCCCGATGAATGGCCGCCCCGGAACCTGCGGCGATGCTGTCAATGGCGTCCGGGATGGTGAGCCGCCGGAGTGGTTCCGGATTGAAGCGGCCTCCGTTGGCTCCCATGTACGCCATCAACGAGACGATCACGGTCTTGATCGCCTTCGAGCGCTGCAACAGCGCCGGGACCAGGGTTCCCAGTTCTTGGTCATTGATGTCGCGCACACCGAGAATCAGGGGAACGACCCCGATGCCCGCGGCACACAGCCGGTTCAAGGCCTGTTCCTGCAATTGCGGTTTGTTGCCCCGGATTTGTTCCGCGTTTCGTCCGTCAAAGTGCAGGGAGACATAGACCTTGGGATGCTGTCGCAACCGGTCCACAAACTTTGAATCCTGGACCATGCGCAGGCCGTTGGAATTAAGATTGATGCGCCCGATTTCCGGCCGGTCCAGCATGGTCAGAATGTCGAAGAACTGCGGGTGAATCGTGGGTTCGCCTCCGGAAAGCGTGAGCACGCCAATCCGGCCCTGGTTCCGGATGGCGCCTTCCACCAATTCACCAATTTCCGCGACGGTCATCTCGAAAGTGCCGCGATTGTCGCCGAGGCAGACCGGGCAGTTGGCGTTGCATCGGTTGGAGATTTCGATGGCGACGGTGCCGGCCACCTGCCGGTGTGCGGTGCAGAGGCCGCAATCCAGCGGACAGCCCTGATTGACCGGACGTTGCGGATGCGCCGGCTTGATGGGTGTAACATCGAATCGTTTCAGCCCTTCAAACCATTTGCTGTCGGAGCAGACCAGACCCTCGATGCGGCCATGCTCCGGGCATTCCCGGGCCAAATAGACGCCCTGGTCGCGCCCGAAGACCTCACCCGGCAGCAGCCGGGAACAGAACGGGCATAGCGTGGTGGTATCGTAATACCGGCGTTTGGCGGAAGTGGTGGTGGTTAGAATCATACTTGCCTCACATTGTTGTTGGCCAGGTCTGGACGGGTGCGCCCGCCGGGTCCATTGGAGCGGGTGGTTCTTTTACAAACAGGGAATGCCGGAATACGAGGAGAATGAACGCCACGGCGGCGACAAAGAGCAGTTCCGTGATTTCCTCCCAGGCATTGAACCACACGGGGTCATCACGATAGGCCGCGGCCAGGAACAG
The DNA here is from genome assembly GCA_025451535.1 of Verrucomicrobiia bacterium. Taxonomy (GTDB): domain Bacteria; phylum Verrucomicrobiota; class Verrucomicrobiia; order Limisphaerales; family UBA11358; genus UBA11358. The sequence continues at coordinate 24,888 of JANWKE010000164.1, read as the reverse complement.
CCGCATGAAGCCAAAACCCACCGGGCCCATGCCCGCCGCGAACAGGGCCTTGGCCACGGGTACCGGCTCTTCGCGCTTGAACAGCAGCACCAGCCATGAGGCGGTCAATAACAACACGGCCAGGTACGGACAATAACGGATTTCAAACAACTGGTCGGCCAGAGTTTCCGAATAATGCACGTTGCTGCCCAGGATGACGGTGTCATAGGCGGTGGTTTTCAGGTCCGCGGACAACGGCATGGCCGCCACCACGAGAGTTGCGGGCAGGAGCAGGGTAAACACCCGCCGCAGGCCACAGGGCACAGTCGGATCGTGCTTGATACAGGCGCGACACAGACTCAAGGCCGCACACCGGTCCCGGGCGGAGCTGTATTTGATCAGCCGCCGATCCACGCCTTCCAGGAGCGCGTAGGTGGCAAAGGAGAAACACACCGCCATGCCGAGGTTGTGCAGGTATTCCCAGGGATTGGAATATCCGTGAAAGATCATGTAGTTGACCGCACACGCATTTTCGCCCAGCCAGAAGGCAATCAAGCCCCACCGCAACGCCACGAGGTCCGGGCCCCGTTGCCGCCACAACCAGACGATCACAACCAGCGATAATAACGTGTAAGCCGGCTTGATGCCGAAGGCTGTGACGATTACCAGCCATTGTTCAAACCAGCTCGTTTCGCGAAACACCGCGACCTGCCCATTCAGCAACGTGGTCCAGGCCGGCACATGCCCGAGCAGGAGCCGGTAAAGCAGCAGCGGCAACAGCCCAGCCGCGAGGACGCTGCCACCAAGCCGAACAGCCGATTTTTGTTGGTTCGTTTTCATGATAAATTGCGTTTGAGGCAGTTGTGAACGCAAACCGGGACCAGCCGGCCGTCGAGTTGGGGATAAACCTGGCAGCACTTGCGAGCCCGTGACAAATCGAAGGTCTCCGGGTCCATAAACTGGTGGATAAAAATGGACTTTACTGACCGTTCGGCGACGGTCAGTGCCTGGTGGGGAGAGTAGCCGCCGTCGGCCGTTACGGCAGCCAGCAGTTGCCGGATGGCCCGGAGAGTTTTTTGGGAATCGGGCGACAAGGCTGCCGGGCCGGACCATAGTTCATACACGGCGTCCGTGACGGCATTGAAACTTTCCACGTCCGTGCCGAAAAGGGCGCGGTTCTGAATCAGATCCAGGTACCGCTCCGCATTGACCATCTGCTTGATGGGCACGTGCCGCTTATTCTCCACTCTCAAATAAAAAGCCAGTGAGAAACAGGCGGGGTGGCTGCAGGGCAGCGGGGAGAAATCATCGGCGGATACCGTACCCCCCCCCGCGCCGTTCAATGCCGCGATCACATCAGGAATCGTCACCGCCCCGGCAGGCCGTTGTTGCCCGGCCGCGCCGCCGGCGTAAGCGGCGGGCTGGAACATCACGCTCAGGATGTGGTCGTGTTGAAACAACAGGTCGGCAATCTCCCCCAACTGGTGGTCGTTGACACCGCTGGCCACGGTGGCGGTCAGCGACATGGACGAGTCCAGATCGCCGAACCAATCAATGAGCCGCCGTTTCTCCTCGAGCAACGGACGTCCGCGCAGGGCCTGGTAGATGTCGTCGCTCAGGCCGTCGAACTGGAGCGAGACAATCACACGGCGTTCCGCCAGAAACTCGACCAGTTCCCGGTTTCGAACCAACACCGAGCCGTTGGTCGAAACGCTTACGCGCAGGATTTCCTTTCGCGAAACGCATTCCTCCACGATCTCCCGGAAATGGGGATTCAGCGTCGGTTCGCCCCCGGAAAGATTGAGCACGTCAATCTGGCCTTCGGACTGGATGAGTCCGTCGAGCACGCGCGCAACCTCCTCGCAAGTCCAATGGTGACGGCCGGGATTGGTGACCAGGCAGATGGGACAATCCCAGTTGCAATGATCGGTAATCTCGAGAATTGGCAGACAGACATGTTGCTCGTGCTGTGGGCAGAGGCCGCACGAATCCGGGCAGCCCAGCGCCTTTGTAGCAAAGGACAGCGGCATCGATGCCTGGCGGTGGAAATGCCCCAACTTCAAATACGATGGCGCGTCACCATAAATCCGCGCCGTTTGCCGGCCGTGTTCGGGACATGCTTTCTGCAGCCAGACGCTGCCGTCTTCCACGAAAATCTGCGCCGGGATCAGCTGTCGGCAGGTCCGGCACGTGGACTGGGTTGTGGTCAGATACTCACTCATGAGATTCCGGTTCTGCGGTTTGGGGGTTCCTGAGTGGTACAATGCGCGCCGGGTTGCCGATCGCGACCCGGCCTGCCGGCACATCACGCCCGGCCACCGCGCCAGCCGCCACCACCGCACCTGTGCCGATCTCCACGCCGTGGCCGATGATGGCAAACCCCCCGATGATCACGCCTTTCCGGAGCAGGACTCGCCCGGCTTCAAAGTGGTCGCGGTCAAACGCATGAAGAAAAATCCGGACACCGACACCCAACATCACCTCGTCCTCGATGGTCAGCAGTTCCGGGAAGGTTGGGTCGATCCATACGTCGGTGGAAATAAAGACATCGCGGCCCACCCGGGCGCCCGACCAGCGCAGCAGGGCAATCTTGAGCGCATTGAACGGGAGTTTCAGCGCGGTCAGCAGCAAAGTGGATTTGAAATAAAACCACAATGTTACCGGCCATGCCTGATCGCACGGACAAAAGCCCGTCGGGTGGGAGGGGTGACAGGTCGGCCAGGAGAAGAGATGCTCCGTCGTCTTGCCGACAAGGAATTGCCGAAACTTTTCCTGTCCCGTCGGCTGTGTTTGGGTTTTGGGCATTGGCATTTGGGGTTTCTTTTCAAGTGCACCAAAAACGTGGATCTTTTTGCCGGTAAAAAAGGTTGTACGCACACGCCGGAACCAGCCGGCCTTCCGGATCGGGCACTTGGTCCGGACAAACCACCAGCCGCGCCAGGTCGAGCGTGTCCTCGTCCATGTGCGAATGGATATAAATCGCCAGCAGTGATTCCTCGGCGACTGCCTGGCGCGCCGCCCGGGTCAGCGTTTGCCCTTGCGGATACATCCGCTCAACCAATCCTCTGATGGCCGGCAACAGCTTTGAGTTGTCGCCAGCCGCCCATAGCCGGTCGATGGCCGCCCGGAAAACATCCTGGCTGTCGTCCTCCGGTTGCAGCAGGTAACCGTGTCCGAGCATCTGCCGCAGTTCGCCCACGGTGAGAAAATCCGTCAGCGACCGGCAGGTTCCGTTGTCCTTGAGATAATACGCGACGCTGTAACAGAGCGGATGCGCCCCGGCGTGCGGGAAAAAGTGGGCTTCGCTCAGGGCACCGTGAGTGGCTGATTCAATCGCCTTCACTGCGCCGTCCAATGGCATGGTCTCTCGCGGTTTAAAATTTTTTCCGCCCTTACCGGTGAACGTCATCGTTTGGATGGTCACACTGCGCACCACCGGGTGCGTCCCGGCCAGCTCAATGACCTGCCCGATTTCGTCTTCGTTCACCCCGCGAATCATTACGTTGAGCAGCGTCGTGCCGATGCCGAAGCGTTGCAGGTTTTCCAGCGCCCGGTGTTTCAGGCTCACTACGTCCTTGCCGTATATCCTCAACGCGCGGTCGCTCCGGAAAGTGTCAAAGGAGAGAATCACATAAACCCCGAGGTCGGCGAGCGCCCGACATAAATCTTCGTCCATCGCCAGTCGCAGGCCGTTGGAGTTCATGGTCACCCGCCCGATCTCCGGCCGCTGGCATTCCTTCAACAATTCCACAATCTGCGGGTGCAGCGTCGGTTCGCCACCGGTGATGTTCATCAAATCAAACGGCCCGGCCCGGGCGATGAGTTTGTCCAGCAGGGCCCTTAATTCCTCGCGGTTCATGAAATATTTCCGATCCGGCCGGTTGTAAGTGAAGCAGATCGGGCAATCCAGGTTGCACGCGTTGGTCACCGAAAACACAGGCAGGTGGCAGGCGTTGGCGTGGAAGGCGCACGGGCCGCAGTCCTTCGGACACCCTTCGCGCACGTCCAGAGCCGGAAGCTTGGCCGGTTTGCAGCGCACTGTCGTGGCCGCGCGCTTCAGGTACCATTCCACCCCGTCGGCAATTCGCGCACGATTCGTCCCGCATTTCGGACACAATCGCTCCTGGTAAACCGCGCCGTCTGCTTCCAGGATTCGTGCCGGGACCAGGGCGCGACAATCCCGGCACATGCCGCGCACGGTTCCCAGGTAGGTGTAGGGGCGGGAGGGGCGCATTCTTAAATCCCAATCACCAAATCCCAAAACCCCAAAACCCAGTCACTATCATGCTGAATTGATGATTGGGGTTTGGTAATTAGATTTTGAGTTTTATGTTTCATTTTCTATAGATCGCCGCAAAGATTAAATGCAGTTCCTTGGCTTCCCGATACAGTCGACGCGCTTCCTCGGCCAACTGTGGTTCCGAGGCAGCGATCATACGAAGGAAAAACTTGGTTTCCTTGGCCTCCTTGACACAACGGCTGATGGTGAAACGAAAGTCCTTTTTCGAAACATGCTCGTCGGCCTCGCAGTAATTTGCACCCACGCTCGTGCCACAACCGACCAGCTGGTCAATCAGCCGGTTGTTGGAAGGATCGCGGGGGATTTTTTTGGTGAAGCGCACGATGGCTTCCCCGAAACGCGTTGTTCGCTCTTCAAGATCGAATGGGTGCCTGTTATCGGCCGTGTTCGTAGTTTCTTCGTGCAACGCCATCTCCTTGCCGGACGGCTCCGCCTCCCGCCATTCGGTGGAGACGATGGAAAGTTTTGGAGTTTTCATCGCATGCGGATTTGCTAAATCCCAAGCACCGTTGCCCCGGATTGGTGATGGGTGCTTCTTTGGGGTTTGGTGATTGGAATTTGGGGTTTGATGATTGGAATTTGGGGTTTCATCATTACGGTTCGTAAATCTCCGAAAATAACACGCGCAGGTTCTCTGGATCCACCAGCTCCGCCGCGGGTACGGGAACTGCGAGGCAACCCAGACCGCTGATGATCGTCCGGCCATCCGCCCGTCCTTCGCCGGACAGTTCATACCCATCGTCCCGCTGCCGCGCGAGGGTCACCTCCATCCGCAGTTGCTGGCCCGGCAAAAGGAAACCGCGGAAGCGCACTTCAGAAATCCGCACGACCATGCCGGTGTCCTTGAAATCCGACGACAACAGGATGAGCCAGTTGCCCAGTTGCAGAAAACTTTCCAGCAACAATGTTTCCGGCAAGCGCGGCTCGTCACCGAAAGATTCCTTCAGGCAGTACTCCTCAAAGGACACCGCCTTGACCCCGGTGATCCGCTGATACGGAGACCAGGACGTGATTTTATCTACGAGTCGAAATTTCATACGCTGAAACGGAAACCCCAACCCCCGGAGAAAGCACATCAAGTTTGGAGATCGGTGGTTCATCGGGTTTTGGTGTTTGGAATTTCATCAGATGCCTCCGTCAATCTGGATCACCTGGGCGTTGATGTAACTGGCGCGGTCACTGGCCAGGAACGCCACCAGTTCGGCCACTTCCTCCGGCTTGCCGGCCCGGCCCGCCGTGCAATGCTGGATATAGTCTTCCCGCTGTTTGTCCGGAATCAAGTTGCTCACCCCGCCTTCCAGCAAACCGGGGACAACGGCGTTTACCCGGATGTGGTAGCGGGAAAGTTCTCGGGCGAGCGAAAGCGTGAAGCCGACCACGGCGCTTTTGGCCGTGGCGTAATGCACCGGCACCTCCAGCACCCGCGCCCCGGCGAGTGAACCCAGATTGATGATGGCGCCCTGCTTCCGGCGGATCATGGCGCGCGCGAACGCCTTGGTGACCAGGAACATGCCCTTCACATTCACGTCCATCATCTGGTCCCAGTCCGCCTCTTCGAGGAGTGCGAACGGCATGATCTGAGTGACCCCGGCATTGTTGACCAGGATGTCCACGGACCCAAGCTCCTGCTCGATTTGTTCCGCCAATCGCCCGACTCCGGCGGCGTCAACCACATTCAGGGCGTATCCCTTTACCATCTGGTTTCCGGCGGCCAGTTCCTTTTCAAGCTGGCGCGCCTTGTCTTCCTGCTGGTTGAAGGAAAATGCGACCTGGGCGCCCTGCTCGGCCAGACAACGAACAATGGCCATCCCTACCGTGCCGGTTCCGCCCGTGACAAAAGCTCTTTGGTTGTTAAACATGGACAACTCCTTCCGTCCTGGCTGCCAGTTTGCGGGCGATGAGGCGGACGAAGAAGGAGACCGTCAGCAGCGCCGGCAAATCCACCTTCCGCAGGCCCTTCGCAAATTTGCCAGGATCCAGTTCCGGTAATGACTTTCGGATTTCGCCAATCGCCGCTTCCGTCAAATAACCGTCCTTTTCATACACGCCACCCGGGAGCCGCTGGATGGCCTCCCGTTCAATTTCATTCGCTTCGATTCGAACCTCAAATTTCTCCTCGATGCGGAAACTGAGATCGAGCAGATCAATGGACTCCGCTCCCAGGTCGGAAACCAACACGCTTTCGAGACGGATCTTTTCCGGCGGCACGCCCAGCACTTCCGTGAGCAGCGGCTTTAACTCTTCAAAAATTTTCTGCCTGGTCATATTCAATCTTTTGTTCGCCGGGGTTTGTTCCTGAACTCGACGATTTGTTCGATGGTTTTTCTCCGCGGTGGCGCTGGCGACTCCGCCGGATATCCCAACGCCACCAGACAGGTGAGGTCGTGACCGGCAGGCAAACCCAATGCCCCGACCAGGACCTCCTGAACCAATAAAGGTCCGGTCAAAACACAGGTTCCCAACCTCAGGGCTTGTGCCGCCAGTAAAAGGTTCTGCACCGCCATTGCCACACTCAACGGTTCCCCGGACACCAGATCGGGATTTTTAAGCCCCGCCAAAACCGGTGCCGACACGCGGACGGGCTGCTTGTGCAGCACCACCACGAGCATCGGCGCATTGGCAAAACAGGTCGCATACTGTTTGAATTGGCTGGTGTATTGCGCAGCCACCGCCGGCAACGAATCCATCTTTTCCGACAAGCCCTGAGAGATGGTTTCCGCGAGTTGGCTGATTTGTTTCTGATCCTCGATGACAATGAATCTCCAAGGTTGGCGGTTATGGTTCGACGGCGCCCAGCGTGCGGCTTCGAGCAAGCGCACAATGTCTTCCCGACTGACGGCGCGGTCGGAAAACCGACGAACGGATCGGCGCGAACGGATCAATTCCAGCAAATGTGCGTAATGGTTCATGGGTTCAAGCCGAAGCCACCGTCCACGTGAAAAACCTGTCCGGTGATGTAAGACGCTTCGTCGGAAGCCAGAAAACCTGCCAGGCTCGCGACTTCTGCCGGCTGGCCCGCCCGGCCCAGGAGGACATGCGCCAGCACGCGCTCGGAATGTTTCTCCAATATCGCCCTGGACATATCCGTGACGATCACACCCGGAGCAATGGCGTTGACCAGGATGCCGCGCGGTCCCAGTTCGATGGCCAGCGCACGGGTCAGCCCCTCCAGGCCCGCTTTGGCGGCGGCGTAGTTTGCCTGTCCGCGCCCGCCCTGACTGGCGACCACGGAGGAAATGTTGATGATGCGGCCCCAGCGCTTCGTTACCATGAATTTAGCGCAGGGGCGGGACAAATTGAAGGCTCCAGTCAGACAAACCCTGAGCACTCGTTCCCACGCGGCATCATCGGTGGCCAGGGCCGGTGATTCGTCGGTGATGCCGGCATTGTTCACGAGGATGTCCAAACTGCCGCAACGTCGCTTCACCACCGTGGCGGCCCGGATGCACGAGGCCGGATCGGCAACATCCAGTTGAACCGGGAAAGCCCTGCCGCCGGCGCGTTGAATCTCTTCGGCCACAAACTGCGCTGCCCCGGCGTGTTCGTGGAATCCCACGGCGACACTATGTCCCCGCCAGGCCAGCTCCTGCGCGATCGCTTTGCCAATGCCGCGTGAAGCTCCGCTGACTAGAACCGATTTCACAAATCACTCTGGATGGGTGTGGCTGCGGGTCGGTTTGATGCCGGCGCAAAACTGCGCCTCATCCGACTCGTAAGGAAAATTTAGGCGGCGATTCAGGGTCGCTCTCCACGAATCTTGCCAAATCCTTCGCTTCCTTTGATTGCATTCCGCAACCGGGTTTGCGAGGCGACAACTTCAGGAGTCAAATCTTCCGAAGACCAGTGAGGCGTTCTGCCCGCCGAAGCCGAACGAGTTGGACAGCACGGTCCGCCCTTCAAAACGGCGGCAGCCCTCGACAACATAATCGAGGTCGCACCGGGGATCGGGACATGCCCGGTTGATGGTGGGTGGAATCTTTCGAGTGTACAGGGTCATCGCCGAGGCAATGGCCTCCAACGCTCCGCTGGTGGCAATCATGTGCCCCGTCATTGATTTGTTGGCGGTCACCGGTATGGCGCGGGCATGCGCGCCCAGCGCCTGCCTGATCGCCAGCGTTTCCGCCACGTCATTCTTCGGCGTTCCCGTGCCGTGGGCATTGACGCAAGCGATGTTCTCCGGTTGCAACCCGGCATCCCGGATCGCCCCGGCCATGCTGGCCGCTGCACCCTGGCCGTTCGGTACCGGATCCGTAACGCGAGAGGCGTCCAGGGAAGAACCATACCCCAGAACTTCGGCGTAAATGCGTGCCCCGCGTTGCCGGGCATGCTCCAGCGTCTCCATCACGACAAACGCGGCGCCTTCCGCCAGCACCGTGCCCTGCCGGGTGACGTCAAACGGGCGGCAGGCTTTTTCCGGCTGATCGTTTTCGGTGGAAAGGATCTGGAGCAGGCTGAATCCTCCCAGGGCGAGCGGATTCAACGTGCTGTCGGTGGCGCCCGCAAGCGCCACGGCGCGGGTCCCGTCCCGCAACCGCCGGAAGGCCTCGCCGATGACCTGGGCCCCGGCAGCGCAGGCCGAACAGTTCGTAAATCGTCCGTGGCTCAAACCATAGTGGTCTCCTAAAATTTGTGTCAACCGATCCAATGGGGTCTGCAGCCGGCGGCGCGGTTCCTGCTCCAGGATTTGTCGCGTGAAGTCCCGGGACGCGTTTGGCGCATGGGCAATGTGGGTCACGTCCTCAAGGAAGAAGGTTTCCAGACTGACGCCCACAAAGAGCGACGCATTTTGAAGAGTGTCGCCGGGCAGTTGGGAATCGGTGATTGCTGCCGCAGCGGCGTCCAACCCCAGCCAGATTTTGCGATCCTTTTCGTTTTCAGCTTCGGGAAATTCCCCCGACACTTCACCCGGCGTGAAGTTCCTGACCTCTCCACCGATGCGGACTGGTAGCGAACTGGTGTCGAAAAGAGAAATGCGGCTGATGCCGGAATGTCCCGCCAGCAGGTTCCGCCAGAATTCGTCCACGCTGCGCCCCAGCGATGTGCAAAGCCCCTGGCCGGTGATCACAACGCGGTGTTTCATGGCGCCTCCAAAACCAAGGCCGCCTGTTCGCTGCCGTAGCCGAAACAGTTGGCCAGAACGCGCCCCCCGTGGCGCGCCGCCAGCAATGCTGCCAAACCGACTTGCAATCCCGCCGCCGCCGCAAAGAGGTCCCCGGCCTGTTTCTTGGGATGGATGACGGTGGGAGCGGTGATTTTCCCGGATGACAGCGCCTGTTGTTCATCTTTCCCGGATGACACATCGCCGTTATCAGCGGCGACCAGCGCGCTCAACGGTTCCGGCGGGAGATGCAACCCTTTAAACACCTCATCAAAGGTGTCGGCCCGGCGCGCCCCCGACGGGTGCGTGCGCAAACTCAAACCTGACACTTGTGCGTAGATACGTGCGCCCCGGGCGATCGCCCGCTCGGCGGTTTCCAGCACCAGAAAGACGGCGCCTTCACCCGGCGCCATTCCGACGTGGTCTTCTTGCCAGGATGCAAACAGCCCATGTTGTTCCAGGCTGAGAAACGCAAGTTCGTGCGTCTTCACATCGCAGCCGCCTGCCAGGGCACAACCGGCCTCGCCGCTCTCCAGCGCCCGAATGGCCGTTTCGACGGCCTGCGCGCCCTGTCCTTCCCAGGGAGTGTAGATGCCGTTGGGTCCCCGAATATTTTCGCAGATCGACACGAAGCACAGCGGCATGTTGCTGAGAATTTTGAAGGAAAGAATCGGACTAACCGCCCGCAAGCCCGCTTGACCAAAACGGCCGGGATCAAATCGGCCGTCCGGCCCGCTGGAAGCCTTGACCAGGGGAATGATTTCCGCCAGTGGCAAGCCTGCGAGTCCAATCGCGCCAAAAAGTGCGATTTCATCCGGCGCATAGGCCTCGCCGGATTTCACCCTCGCATCGCCCAGTGCCAGATGCGCTGCGGCCACAGCCAATTGGGCTTCCCGGTTCATCAGGCGGATCATTTTGCCCTCGGCCACATAGGGTTGTGGCTGGAAATCTTTGATCTCGGCACAGACCGGGCAGGCGAAAGGGGACACATCGAAGCGGGTCGGAGGGGCAATTACAGATCGTCCGGATTCGATCGCACGCAAAATCTCCGGCGGGTTTTGGCCCAGCGGAGTGACCATGCCGATGCCGGTAATGACAATGCGCGTACGCATGGTTCCCGTCGTGGCTTATCCCGCGTTCATCCACATCTCCTTCAACCGCCGCCGCTTTTCGTCCAGCAGCGGATCCTTCACTTGCTTGAAGGCAAAAATCATCTCTGTCGAAGTCACAACCGTTTTGCCGCGGGCCGCAGTGGCTTTGACCTTGCCGCCGGCCTCATTCACCGATTTGACTTCGGCCCGGTAAAGCAGTGTGTCTCCGGGTTTGACCAGGGTCCGGAACTTGGTACGTTCCAGAACGGTCAGGATGGCCTTGGCATTTTTCCCGTACTGCTGGTGAAGACTTTCCTCCAGCAGCAACCCGGAAAGCTGGGCCATGCCCTCCAGGATCAGCACCCCGGGCATGACCGGTCGGCGCGGGAAATGATCGTCAAAAAAATCTTCACTCAAGGCAATGTTTTTCAGGCCTTCCGCAGCGGCGCCCGTTTCCCAGCGGGTGATTTTATCCAGCAAAAAAAAGCGCATGACTTGGGTGCCGATGGTGAAGGGGATCCCGTTGACTGGCCAGCCAATTTCTCGCGGCCGTCCACTCAACCGGCTCGATCAGCGCGGCACGGGCCAGATGCCGGAGAGGCGGTCAGGCAGGCCGCGGCCGGGCAGGACCAGGGATAGTATCGTCAGGGTGCAAACAATCAGTGAAGCCATCAGCGCGGCGGCGAACGGAGGGAGCCACATGGCGAGCACGACATATCCTTCAATCGCTGGCAACAACAAACTCCACGCCACTAGGGCGCGCCAGAACACCCGCAGGCGCGAAGCCCGCCGGCCGTCTTTGCGAACGAAAGTCACGCGCGCGGCCAGCAATACCAGCCCGCCCCGGAACAACAAGGCGGCCACCAGGGCAGGGATGGCGACATAAATCGCGAGCGCCGCCAGCATAACGGCGAAGGGGAACCACGGTTTTCTCGCCGGCTCGAACTTTGGTGTCTTGTGAACATATTTCTCCACGGCGGCGTCTGCGTCCTTCAACTCGGTTTCCGTCGGCGCCGGGTTTTTGGCAATGCTCTGCTCGGCAAACTGACGGGATTCGCCCTTGATCTGCGTCAGCGTGAACCCGCTCGTCCAGGCCGCGTCATTGGTGATGACGCCGCGATAATGTCCGGCAATGTAAATGGCAAACTGGTGATCGGTCGGATGCGGTTTTTCTTTCAGCCACCGGGAATTCAAGGTCGTCCGTGTCTGGAGCAGTTCCTGGAGTGCGGCCAGATCGGGGTTCTTCCGGCTCCATTGTTCCATCATCGTCACGCCGAACAGCATCGTCGCACTGGCCAGCAACGGAAAGGCAAGGCACCCGGCCACGATGCCGGTGCGGCGCCAGCGTGTGACTTCGACCAGGCGCGACAGCAACGGCTTCAACGCGTTGGCCACGCCGTCCGCGTCGGGCAATTGCGGCAGGCCGCCCAAAAACTGGCGCGCATGCAACGGCAATGGGACTGTCACCGCGCCCGCAGCCCCGGCGGCGGTTTTCGCCCGGCCCCCCAACGCGGCCGCAGCGACAGCATCGAGGAACGAACCCGCGTTAACCGGTTGAATCGTTGAATCATCGGGGCGGGCGACGGAGGCGAGGCCGGGCGCGGGGAAATCGAGCAGCTTGGCCCGGCCGTCGCTGGTGATCCACACGCGGTCCAAAGCCAGCCCCGGTGGCAGGGTGGCGTTCTTGCTCGCCAGGCCGATTTCCCTGGCCAGGTCATAAAGCCAGAACCGCACCTGGCTCCACGGCTGGCGGGCTTTGGCCAATTGCAGCAGCGGCTGGCCATTCACGGCTTCGAAGGCGTCCCAGTTTTCATCCGGCGCGCGCTTGCCAGCGAGCCAGCGCAGGCGGCCCACCCGGCCGATGTTCCGCAAGGCGGCGGGAACCGGCGGGGTGCCGGGCAGGACGACCCGAATCCAGACCTTGCGCAACAGGCGGAGGTCATAGCCGAGCAACCATTCCGTTCCGGGAGATTGCTCGAGTATTTCCAGCACCTGATACGGCCCGACCGACCGTCCGCCTTCGACGGCGGGCAGTGGTGCCTCGGCCGTGGCCAGCACTTGTCTTGATTCGACTGCCATGCGGGAGATCACCCGCGTTTTCGCCACCAGATCCTGCACGGCGGCAAAACCGTTCCGCCGGCGGGCCGTGCAAAACAGCAGGGCCAGCAGGAGGTAATACGCGAATCCCACGAGACTCTGGATGAGCGGTGAGCCTTCAATATAAGCCCGGGGACTGATGCCAAAGGTCACCCAATACGGCAGCATCGGCACCAGGAGGTAGATCAAGGTCCTTACCAGCGCGCGCCGGAAACCCGGCACGTTCCGGTCCGGTCCAACGACGCGCAGGCGGCAGATGGCCTTGCCGGCTGCGGCGCCCCAGAGGCCTTCAAGCAACGCATAGTAGAGAATCATACCGGCCAGGCACGGGAGGAGCATGAGCAGCAGCCTGGTTGGAGTCTGGCCGGCCAGATTCGGGAAATCCAGCGGGTTACGACCGGTCAGGAACATCATGGGCATCCAAACGACGTTGAGGACCAGCAGGTCGATCACGCCGGCCAGGAAACGCAGACCCAGGGTCGCCGGCGTGGGGGCGGCGGAATTGTAGGGAGCGATGGCCTGGCTCAGCTCGGTATAATTTTTGAACCGTTCGCCCGGCTGCTTTTCGAGACAGCGCAGGACGACCCGGGCCAAGCCTTGCGGAATGGCCGGTCGGAATTTTTTCGGCGACGGCGCGCGTTGTTCGAGTACGGTGGCCAACAATTGCACCGGGTTCTTCGCCTCAAACGGCGTGCGACCGGTGAGCAGGTAAAACAACGTGGCGCCGACGGAATACGTGTCCGAGCGGACGTTGAGTTCGTCGCCGCGCAATTGTTCGGGCGAACAAAAAGCGGGGGTGCCGAGGAACGCGCCGGTGGCCGTCAGTGCCGGTTCGGTGCGGACCGCCGTGGAAATCGAAAGCCCGAAGTCGCCGACCTTCACCGTGCCGTCGGTGTCCCGGAAACAGTTGGAGGGCTTGATGTCGCGGTGCAAAATGCCGATGCGCTGGGCCGCTTCCAGGCCGGCGATGATCTGGAGCACGCAGTCCACGGCTTCGGCCACGGGCAGAGGACCGCGCTCGCGCACGCGGTCCTGCAGCGTGCCGCCGGCCACCAGTTCCATGGCGATGGACGGGGTGCCGCCGATTTCCTCGGTGCCAAAAACGTAAACACTGTTCGGGTGATTGATGGAGGCGGCCAGCCGGCCTTCGCGGAAGAACCGTTCGCGCGCCTCGGGTGAATCGAGCATCTGGCTCAACACCTTAAGCGCCACACGCCGGCCGCTTTCCAGGTCCTCGGCTTCAAACACCGCACCCATGCCGCCTTCGCCGAGCAGGCGGACGATGCGGTAATGTCCCAGGTATTCACCCGGCTGGGGCAAGCCGCGTGAGTGCGCGGGCGCGGGCCGAGCGACCTTTTCCGTCTTCGGCACGCCGTCTTCGGTGGGCAGGCCGGTTTGGAGCAGGCATTTCGGGCAGAGGTCCGGCGGCACCGTGGCGGGCAGTTCGGCGCCGCAGCGGGGGCAGCGGTGATTCGCGTTGGAATGAAATTCGCTCATAGTTTCGTTCTACCCGTAACTTAAGCAAACCCGGCCAAAGGTAACCCGACCCTCCGGGTGCTTTTACGGTCCAAAGGTGGAAAACAAATGGCGGATTTCCTCCTCGATTTCCTCCGGCGAAGAGACGGTGTGGGCGATTTCGGCCTGCAGGATTTCGCGATAGCGGGCACGCAGGCGGTGGACGGCCATCTTGACGGCCGCTTCGGTGAGATTGAGCCGGGCGGCGATTTCCGCGTACGGCAGGGCCGATTCATCCTTGGCGAGACAACTGCGAAGATACTCGAACAATTTGGCCCGACCGGAGATCAGATACTCCTCCTGCAGCCGCGCCATGACCCGCTCGATCAGGGTCACAGCCCATTGCCGGTCGAAGAGCACGTCCGGCTGGAGCTGGTGGGCTGGCTCGGCGGTGAAACGCGACTCGGCCAGTTCCTGGTCGATGGACACGATGGGTGCAAAGCCCCCGCGTTTTTGCGCATGTTGCCGGTCCCATTCGTTGGCCAGAAAGCGTTTCAATACCACCAGCAGGAAGGTGCGGAACTTGCCCTTCTCGCGCGCGGCGGATTTCAGTCCGTCTTTTTGCAGCAACCGGGCAAAAAACTCCTGGGTGAGGTCCTGCGCATCATGCGGACTGCGGCCCTGGCGGCGCACAAAGGCGTAAAGCGGAAACCAATAGGTGCGGCAGAGCGACTCGAGCGCTTCGGTCGAGCGGGGCGAATCTTTGTCCTGGGCCGACTGCACGACCGACCAATGCGTGGTGACAAACACCGGCCGGGGCGCACCCTCGCTCGACGGCGGCGGAGCGGAAGAATCGGCGGCCGGACTGGTGCTCACTCCTCCGAGCCTAAACGGAAGGGATGAAAGTGCAAGCCTTGCCGCAAAACGGGCAGTTCGCGCAATAAATATCGGTCGCGCCACCGCATCAAGACAGGGCAAGCCGCGCGCGGGGAAGTGGGCAAGTCTGGCCTGCCGTCGGTTATTTCGGCTGGCCTCCTGCGACCATTCCGATCGAACCGTCTGGCTTGCCGGGTCGTAGCTCGGAGACCATTTTGCAAATGGGCACTACTATGGTCCGCCTTCGCTGCGCTACGGCGCGGCAGTCTTCGCCCTCCGCGTTGCTCCGAGCGAAGACTGGTGGAGGCGGCGGGAGTTGAACCCGCGTCCCTGGCAAACAAACCAGCCGCGACTACATGCTTAGTCCGGAGAATTTTTTCTGCTGTGCGATGGCGTCCGGACTCGAATCGCACTGCCTAGTCCGCATGGAATTTTCTCGGCCAACAACGCGCGGTCTCCGCCGTCAACCATGCCTGCTATGGCGTTCGTCCGGCGTAGCAGGTGTCCACCGGCGAACGTCGCAGCACTTTAGGCCGCGAGAGCTAATTCTTGGTTAGCTGTTTTGTTTGATGCGATGATTAACGAGGCCAACGCATCGTCCTCGGCATGCCGCCTCTGGCGCATTCCCCAGGTCGAAACCGGTGCGCCCCCAAAAGCCGCGGAAACACCATCCGCCATCTTGCCGGCCCGGTCAAGTCAGCTTCCGGTCGCATCCATGGAATTCATACGGCGAATTTCCAGGTCGTCGTACCGTCTTTTGATCGAACGCAGATTTATCCCTAGAGCCAAAACCAGAACGACTCCGGCCAGGAGTAACGGATACCAAACCGCATACGGCTGCCGGAGCACCACCGCAACGACTCCGGTTATCATCAGGAGGATTCCCAGTCCGATTAAAATTTTCGTCAGGGACAGGACAAATCGGCGCGCCTTTCCAATTCCTGCGAGGCATCCGATCAAAGCGCCAAAACAGCCAATGATTGAGCCGGCGATACCACCGATTAAGCCGGCAACCCGTCCCGACCACCATCTGGTTGATGCCGGCACGCCAGCAAACACAGGGGCATCTTTTGCGTCATACTCAACCAGTTGCAGAGGCCGCAAGTAAACGGTTCCGTGCCCGGGAAGCGCAAGGGAAATTTCCAATCTGGTCGGCGGATTTGACCAGGCCCCTGCGGTCGCGCGGTGGAAAGATAAAATCATGTCGGTCCAGTCTGACGTGCCAGAAAACTCAAATGTTCGTCCAAACCGCATTCCTTGTGGTTGCGTGGGCACCGGCGGAAAATCAACAAGCATCTGTACCTGCCATGGCCCCCCTTCACCTGCCACCTTCTCATATCTCATCCGGCCGAAGAGCGCAAAAACCTCCTTCGAAATCGGCGGATGGGTGATGGTTAAAAGCTGAAAGGTGGAAGGGGTGTCTTTCGTATTTTCTATTTTCAAAACCCAGGTCCCATCCATCGGCACAACCTCGCCGCTGAACAATTCGCGCCGTTGCGCCAAGTGCTGCCAGTCGTAAACCTGCACCAGATTTTGCGCGCCACCGGCGGCAAGCGGAACCAGCCACCAGAGCAAACTCATTTGTAGCAACTTTTTCATTTTGTGCCCTTTTTTTGATTTTGATAGGCGGTCAGGAGCTTTTTGAATATCTGCGAATCCAGCCGACCGTCGGCGAAATGCGCGCGGAGCTGACGCTCGAAATCATCGTCAATCCTCTGGTTGTCGAGGATTTTGATTTTATCAATCAGCCGGTCGAGGCGCAGCCGGAGAGTTGGATAGGAAACGTTGTAAGCGTCGGCCAGATCCTTCAACGAGCCGGAAAAGAGCATAAACCGCTTGATGAAGGCCAAATCTTCATCCTCCAGAAAATCCATCCAGTTTTTTTTTGCCGGATCGCTCATTTAATAAAATTCAAATTGCTTTTTACTTTATACAACTAAACAAAACAAAAGTCAATCTAAACTTTATTAAACTCCGCTGGCAGGCCGGGACGCGGTTTAAATAGCTTTCAGCCGCACTCAATTTCCCGTTCCGTCGGGTTTTATTGCTGCACGCCGACCCGGTAGAAACGGGTGTTGCCGGGCAGAATCGCCGTGTCGGTCTGGGTGTTGGTGGGCGCGGTGGCGGCAATGTTCGTGCTGACGACGGTGTTGAAGCCCGCCGCCAGGTTGGTGGAACGTGCCAGCCAGTAATTTTTTCCGGCTACGCTCGGCCAGCTTACCACGACGTTATTGGCGTTGGTGGCCGACACCAATGTCAGCCGCAGAACGGAGGCAGCATTCGTTGGGTTTGTTCCGGCAATCCATTCCGCGAGATTGTTCATGCCGTCGTGGTCGGGGTCGGCATTGGGGTCGGTACCGGTCTGGCGGCCGAAGTACTGGAGTTCCCACCAATCCGGCAGGCCGTTGGCGTCGGTATCCACGATGCGCTGCAAATTAAGCCGCCGGCTGTTGTGCACCAAGCCCTGCAAACCCGGGATGACGTCTGCATTCGTGAGAACACGTTGAACCCGCTGCGTCACGGTTTCACTCGGGAAATTCATTGCGGCGAACGCGACCGCGCCGGCCACGTGCGGCGTCGCCATCGAAGTGCCGTCCAGATATTCATAAAGCCCGTGCACGACGGTGGCCGGGGCATTGGTTTGTAACGCCAATCCGTCGGCCTGGGAAAGTGAGACGGCGGGAATCCAGTTGTTGGTCTCTCCCAGAGTGCCGTTGAAATTGCCGGCGGCATTGTTGTAAATGATAGCGGCCCGCGCGCCGGCCGCCATGGCGTTAAGAACCTTGTTGGAAAAGGTAAGCGTGCCGCGTTGTATCAGCGCAATATTGTTGCTGACGGCGGCCGGAAAGTCCGCGGGATTTCCCAGCCCGCAATTATAGACGGTGGCAGTAAGACCGGTCGTGACGCCGGAAAAAGCCATGTCGTCGGCGCTATAAATTGTGGGACCCTGCTGGACCTGGGAAAAAACAACGCCTTCCGGCGGGACACCCGGCGCAATGGGCAGCAATGACAGAATGTTCACCCCGGGCGCACCCAGATCCACGGTATTGGTCCCGAAATTCGAAAAAGACGCCAAAGCATCGTTCTGGTCCGTGGCCGCCACGACAATCATATTACCCAGCCGGTAATCGGCGGGATACGTCAGGGTGGTATCATTGTCGCTGGTGCTGTTTCCGGCGGCGACACAGAAGATGATGCCGGCGTTGCCGGCGGAAACCATGGCCGCGCGCTCGGTGCTGTTCGAGCCGCCACCGCCGAACGATTCATTAATGGCGACGACATTGACCCCCCGGCCTTTCATCATGGTCGCGTACTGAATGGCCGAAATGATGGCCGAATCAGGCAGCGAGTTGCCATCGTTCGATGCCCGCAGTGACATGATTCTGGCCTGATAATCCACGCCAATCACGCCCATCGCGTTATTGCCGACGGCGGCGATGGTTCCGGCCACGTGTGTTCCGTGAAAACCGGAATCGATCGGGTCGGGCAGGTTGTCCGCAAAATCATAACCGTAATAATCATCCGTGTAGCCATCGTGATCGTCATCCGCACTATTGTTGGGAATTTCACCGGTATTGGTCCACACGTTGCCGGCCAGATCCGGGTGCCGGTAATCCACGCCGCTGTCAATGACGGCCACCACCGGCCGGTTGGTGCCGGGTGGCTGGGCCAGTGCCCAGGCTCCGATAAAACGGATGTCATCTCCTGCCGTGCCCGCTATGGTGCCCGAACTGCCGTTGATGGTCTGGCCGGTGTTTTGCAGTGCCCACAGGTTGGTAAAACACGTGTCATTGGGCGGCGCGGCGGTGACCCAGCGCAGGTAATTCGGTTCGGCCGTTTCCACCGCCGGGTCCCGGCTCAGTTCGGCAACCAGTTGCGCCGTTGTCCGGTCGTTCGCGTGCACCAACCCCGTCTCTTTACCGCGCTGCCGGGAAAATTCGGCAAAAAGTTTCCGCCATCCCAGCGAATGGCCGGCCAATCTCTGTTCGGCGCTGGCCAGATTGACCGGCGGCTTGAAAGTGACGATAACATCACCTTCAACATATTCGGTAGCCGGATGGTTTGGACCTGCCCATGCGACGACTGTCAGGCTCAGAATCACGAAGGCGGCGGACACTCCTTGAGGGAAAATCTTCATTAAAGCTTATGTTATTGCGGATATCATAGCATCTCGGATGCCGAATCGCAAAAGCGCCAAAAGTGAGAAGCAAACGGTTCCCCTTTGTTCCGGTTCAACCTCAATTAATCGCCGTCCATTTCAAAGATCTCCTCGATGGACGTTTTAAACAAGCGCGCTACCTTGAAGGCCAGCGGCAGGCTCGGATCGTATTTCTCCGTCTCGATGGCGTTCACCGTCTGGCGCGAGACGCCGAGCTGGTCCGCCAGATCCGATTGCGACCATGCTCTCGCCGCGCGCAATTCGCGCAAACGGTTTTTCATCGATACCTCCGCCAGGAAAAGATAAAGCCAATCCCAAAGTAGGCGAACATCAGGTAATATGCCCACTCGGCATGAAATTCCGGCGCGCCCATGTCGCGGAAGAACAGGTAGGTAAAACAGGTAAACCCCGTGGCGATGCCGGAAAAGGCAAACGCTTCCATGTAAATTTTCCTCCACATCTCATCGACTTCTGAAATGAAGCGGATGATGGCGGCGGAAACATAAATCAGCGGCAGAACCGGCAATAGAACGAGCCAATATCTGTATGGCGAGTGTTCTCTGTAAAAGTGATTCAGCGCGAAAAGCCCCAACGCATACGTGACGAAGCCGCCAGTCATTCGCAGGTAGTATTTTTTAATGTGCGGTTTCATAAATCGCCTATTGGTAGCGGCGTTTAAAAATGGCGTAACCGACAAAATAAAACCCCAGAACGAGCGAAATCGGGAAACTGGCGGTATGGAAATGCGAGACCAGGTGCAGCCGGCCGGGTAAAATGCCGGGTTGGAAAAAGCCCGCCTGATCCAGCAGATGCCAGGCGGTCACTACAAAAAGGGTCACGACCGTCGCAAAGAGACACGCTTCCAACGATATCCGGCGATGCAATTCGTCCATGCCACGCACCCAAAGCAGGCTGATGAGCAGAGGCACCATCGCAATGATCACCTTTGGAAAGACGCTCCAATCGTCGTGTTGGGCAAGCAATACATCACCCCCCAATGACAACAGCATGGCCACAAAGGCCCAGGTGTTTGCTTTCAGGTTCGCCCGCAGGGAATAAGCCGGGCCGAACATGATTTCCTCCGGAAGATTTGGTTTTTCAGTCATAGTGGCAGTGTAAAGCATACTTTACAGTATGTCAAGCATTCTTTACATACATTTCTCAGGGTTAAACCTGCCGTTTCGGCAAAGGATGAGGAGAAAAGATTGATGGCGACAGGCTGTCGCCACCCTGGGGTGGGGACAGCTTGTCCCCGCCAACCTTCATACCCCGGATTCCGCTTGCTGCTTCGGCACCGGATGCGTCAGCGCCGGTACGACTGGGCCGGGTTCACCGCGATACCTGGCACTGCTCCACGGCCAATCCGCCGGCGATTCAACCAACCCAGCCTTGTTGGGGTTGTTTTCGATATAATGCACGACGCGGCGGTAATGATCATCATCACGCAGATAGCGGTCAAAATAGTCCTCCTCCCAAAACGTCCGGGGCGGGGACGGCTCATCCCCGCATTCCAAATCAGCGGCTTGCGGGGACGAGCCGTCCCCACCCCAGAGGTTTTTTTGGGCTTCCTTGGACGTGTAACTTTTCCAGCTTTTCATGATTTCGCCTAGCGGCACGTTGCCCATCTCGATCACGACATGAACATGATTGGGCATGATGACCCACGCCAGGAGGCGGTATTTGAGTCCGTCGAGATGCCAGAGATTTCCCTGTACCAGGTCCGCAATGCGCGGATCGCGCAGGTGACATTTACCATGTCCCTTGTCGAGATAGCCCTCGATTTTGCGCTGTTTTTCCAGATCATCTTCGAGCGCCAAAAAAGCTTTCCATTCGCTTCGGCGCGCGGCGGGCATGGCGTCGGCCAGTCGGTAAGTGATAAACTGGCGGGTGCCAGGAGCGTCGAAATGCGGAAGATGTTTGGAGGCGTACCAGCCTTTGAATCCCCGTTTCTCATCATCCTGTGACAGCGCGTTGCTCCATCGGCGCTTGTCATTGACGAGTTGCTTGAGTTGATCCGTTTTCATGGTCCCATTGGGGTGGCGACAGCTTGTCCCCGCAAAGTCCTGAAAAATCCGGGGACGAGCCGTCCCCGCCCCGGGATTTTAGTAACGCCATGAAGGTTTACCGCTCAGCTTGCCAGGTTGACAACGCAAAAAAACGAGGCTGGAATTGCTTCCAGCCTCGTTCGTGATTCTGCGGTAGGGTCGCGCTGCCGCGCGACCGGACGGCCAGCAGGTCGTCCCTACCTTAATAATCCATTCCGCCCATTCCGCCGCCGCCGCCACCGGGCATCGGGGCCGGCTTTTCCTTCTCCGGAATTTCCGTGATCAGGCATTCGGTCGTGAGCAACAAACCGGCAATCGACGCCGCGTTTTGCAGCGCGGTCCGCGTGACTTTCTTCGGGTCCACAATGCCGGCCTTCACGAGGTCTTCGTACTCGTTGGTGGCCACGTTGTAACCTTCATTGCCCTTGCGCTTCTTGACTTCTTCCACGATGACGGAGCCTTCCACGCCCGCGTTGTCCGCGAGCGAACGGAGCGGCGATTCGATGGCGCGTTTCACGATGTCCACGCCGATCTTTTCGTCTTCGCTCGCGCCCCTGACGGTTTCAATGGCGCTCAGGCAGCGCAGCAACGCCACACCGCCGCCGGCCACAATGCCTTCCTCGACCGCCGCGCGGGTCGCGTGCAGCGCGTCTTCCACGCGGGCTTTCTTTTCCTTCATCTCGGTCTCGGTCGCGGCGCCGACGTTGATGACGGCCACGCCGCCGGCGAGTTTCGCCAGGCGTTCCTGCAATTTCTCGCGGTCGTAATCGCTCGTCGTCTCCTCGATCTGGCGGCGGATTTGATTCACGCGGCCCTGGATGTCCGACGACTTGCCGCCGCCTTCAACGATGGTGGTATTTTCCTTGTCCACCACGATGCTCTTGGCGCGGCCGAGGTCGGCCAATTCAATGCTCTCCAGCTTGATACCGAGGTCTTCGCTGATGAACTTGCCACCGGTGAGGACGGCGATGTCTTCCAGCATGGCCTTGCGGCGGTCGCCGAAGCCCGGCGCCTTCACGGCGCAGACGTTCAACGTGCCGCGCAGTTTGTTCACGACCAGCGTCGCGAGCGCTTCGCCTTCGACTTCTTCGGCGATGATGAGCAGCGGCTTGCCTGAGCGCGCGGCCTTTTCGAGCAACGGCAACAGGTCCTTCAAGCTGCTGATTTTCTTTTCGTAATTGAGGATGTAAGCGTCTTCGAGCTTCGCTTCCATCGTCTCGGCGCTGGTGACGAAGTACGGCGACAGATAACCCTTGTCGAACTGCATGCCCTCGACGACTTCGAGCGTCGTCTCAATGGACTTGGCTTCCTCGACGGTGATCGTGCCGTCCTTGCCGACCTTGTCCATCGCCTCGGCGATTTTGTCGGCAATTTCGAAATCCCAGTTCGCGGAAACCGCGGCCACTTGGCGGATTTCGTCCTTGTCCTTCACCTTCTTGGTGATTTTGTCGAGCTGGCCCACGGCGGCCTCGACGGCCTTGTTGATGCCGCGTTGAATGCCGATGGGATTGCCGCCGGACGTGACGAATTTCAGGCCTTCGCGGTAAATGGATTCCGCGAGCACCGTGGCCGTCGTCGTGCCGTCACCGGCGGTGTCGCTGGTTTTGCTGGCGACTTCGCGGACCATCTGGGCGCCCATGTTTTCATAGGGATCTTCCAGCTCGATTTCCTTGGCCACCGTCACACCGTCCTTGGTGATGGTCGGGGAGCCGAATTTCTTGTCGATGACCACATTGCGGCCTTTGGGGCCGAGCGTGGCGACGACCGCCTTGGAGAGCTTCTGGACGCCGCGCAAAATTGCCTGCCGCGCCTGCTCGTCAAATATCAATTGTTTTGCTGCCATAATCTTTTATCAGTTCTTTGTTAATGGTTGATTGGTTTTGGTAGGGACGACCTGCTGGTCGTCCGGTCGCGCAGCAGCGCGACCCTGCCATTTTTTAGTCGAGCACGGCCAGGATGTCGTCCGACGACAAAATCTTGTATTCCTTGTTGTCAATTTTGATTTCCGTGCCGCCGTATTTGCTGACCAAAACCCGGTCGCCCTTTTTGACTTCAAACGGGATTTTCTTCCCGTCGTCGTTGGTTTTGCCGGTGCCGAGGGCGACAATGATGCCCTCCTGCGGCTTTTCCTTGGCGGTATCGGGAATGATGATGCCGCCCTTCTTGACCTCTTTTTCTTCGACCGGCTCGACCAGGATACGGTCGCCGATCGGTTTAACGTTTAGTGCCATAGTTTGTTTTTTGTTTGTGGTTGAGTTGTTAATTGTAATCAACTCCCACCGCACCCGCGATGGGAAAATTTATGGCAGGATCGGCGCGGCGCGCCGTCCCTGCCTTTATTTCTTCTCGTCCACGACTTCGGCGTCAATCACGCCTTCGTCCTTCTTCTTGTCGTCGGACTTCGCTTCGCCTTTCGGTTCGCCGCCAGAGGCGCCGGCGCCCTGCGCCTTTTCGGCCTGGGCCTTGGCGGCGGCGGCCTTGTAAAGCTCGGCGCTTACGGCCTGCCACGCCTCGTTCAGCTTCTCCGCAGCAGATTTAATCGCAGCCGCGTCACTGCCTTTCAACGCTTCCTTTACTTCCGCGACGGCCTTTTCAATCTTCGCCTTGTCGTCACCGGAAATCTTGTCGCCGGTGTCTTTCAACATCTTTTCGGAGCGATACACCGCGCTGTCCGCTTCGTTGCGCGTTTCGATTTCTTCCTTCTTTGTTTTGTCCTCGTCGGCATGTAGCTCGGCGTCCTTGCGCATCTTCTCGATTTCGTCCTTCGAAAGGCCGCTGCTGGCGGTGATGGTGATTTTCTGTTCCTTGCCCGTGCCGAGGTCCTTGGCGCCGACGTGCAAAATGCCGTTGGCGTCAATGTCGAATGTCACCTCGACCTGCGGCACGCCTCGCGGGGCCGGCGGAATGTCGGTCAGATGAAATTTGCCAATGGTCTTGTTGTCGCGGGCAAACTGGCGTTCACCCTGGAGCACGTGGACTTCCACGCCCGGCTGGTTGTCCGAGGCGGTGGAGAAAATTTCCGATTTGCGGGTAGGAATGGTCGTGTTGCGCTCGATGAGCCGCGTGAACACGCCGCCCAGCGTCTCGATGCCGAGTGACAACGGCGTCACGTCCAGCAGGAGCACGTCCTTGACCTCGCCCTTGAGCACGCCGCCCTGGATGCCGGCACCCACGGCGACGACTTCGTCCGGGTTCACGCCCTGGTGCGGCTGCTTGTTGACGAGCTTGCGCGCGGTTTCAACCACGCGCGGCATGCGGGTCATGCCGCCGACAAGCACCAGCTCGTCAATTTTCGCGGCCTCAATGTCGGCGTCCTTCAAGCAGGCTTGAACCGGCTTGATGGTCCGCTCGAACAAATCGTCGCAAAGCTGTTCCATCTTCGCGCGGGTAAGCGATTTCTGGATGTGCTTCGGCCCACTGGCGTCCGCCGTGATGAACGGCAGGTTGATGTCGTATTGCTGCGCTGATGACAAAGCGATTTTCGCCTTTTCGGCCTCTTCCTTGATGCGTTGGAGCGCGTCGGGTTGTTTGCGCAGGTCCATGCCACTGTCTTTTTTGAATTCGTCGAGGATCCAATCCATGAGCCGGCCGTCCCAGTCGTCACCACCCAGGTGCGTGTCGCCGTTGGTGGCCTTCACTTCAAATACGCCGTCGCCGATTTCCAGCACGGAAATGTCGAACGTGCCGCCACCCAAATCGTAGACAGCAATTTTCTCATCCTTTTTCTTGTCGAGGCCGTAGGCGAGCGACGCGGCCGTCGGCTCGTTGATGATGCGGAGCACTTCGAG
>JANWKE010000163.1 GCA_025451535.1 Verrucomicrobiia bacterium | reverse complement strand
GTTGTTGGTTTCCCGCGCGATGGCGATTCCGCCCATGGCAAAATCGTGCGCGGCCACTATTCCGCCGACCGCGGCGTTCCAGGCGAGACCGCAGCCGCAGCAGACCTGCCAGCCGATGGCGGCTCCGCCCAACGCCCAAATACCGAAGCTGATGGCACCCAGGGAGAATACGCCGATGCTAACCGCGCCGAACGGCACCAGACCAACCGCCATGCCGCCGAAGCTCAAGGGCGCAATCGCGAGACCGCCGGAAGCGAAGAGAACACCCACGGCGTGACTGCTGCCGACGGCGATCCAGCCTTTCACCGGCCCGCGCAAGATGTCGAAACGGTCGCCCGTGCGGATATGAATGAGTGGGAGTCCGAACAACGACCACCGACTGCGATACTCGAAGGCGGGCGGAGGAAAATTTCCGCCGTGTTGATCGGCTAAAATTTTGGCGAGATAACGGCGGCGTTTGGGCAATGTGCCGAATACAAAGGCCGCCATGGTGAGAAAGTAAATGACGATTGTCTGACTGAACGCCACGCTCGCAAAAGTCGTCGTGTTAAGCTGACCGTCGAACGCGCGATAAAGCGGGACTGCCAGAATCGCGGAAATGCCCAGGGCCACCAGGAGCGCGTTCCGAAAAATTCGTTTGATATGGCTGCGTTCCAAATCGGAATGAGCCTCGTTCATACTCATTCGGTAGCTCGCATAATTCCCGGCAATCACCGCCAGCGGGGTGAGGATCGCGCTGAACAGGCCCATGACTCCGGCGCTTTTCGCGGCGGCGCCGCCTTTGGCCGCAGCGCCGCCGAGAGCGCCGACCTTGGCGGAAAGCGTGAGCGCCGGCAACGCCGAGAGAACGGAGAGCGTGAAGTTCGGGCCGGGGCTGGTCTGCGCCAACGCACCTTCGACAAAGGCGAGGAATTGCTCCTGCAACAGTTTTCTCCCGCGCGACAGGCGTTGTTTCACGGCGTCCTCGGTCAAATCCAAATTGGCGGCGACGGTTTCGATCGATTGATGCTCGCGATAAAACAGGATGAGCGGTTCGCGGTAAAGCTCCGGGATTCGTTCCAACGACCGCCACAAAATCGCTTCTTCCTCGCGCCCGATAGTCTGTTCCGAAGGCAGTGCCTCGCGCGCCGGCGAATCATCCACCAGCTCCAAAGGCTCGGCGACATGCACCGGCTCGCGCCCTTCCCGCTGCAGGTTCTTGTGAATCCGGTTGCGGACAATGCCGCACAGCCAGGCGCGCAGCTTCTCCGGTTCGCGCAGGAGCCGGAGATGTTTCCAGGCGGTGATGAACGTTTCCTGCGCCACGTCCTCGCTCAGGCCAAGATGGCCGATGCGGCTGTAAGCCAGCGAACAAATCAATATCTGGTATCGCGAAACAATCCGGCTGAAAGCATCCCGATCGCCCGCCAGGGTGCGTGAAACCAGTTCCGCATCCGTGTCTTGTGCTGCTGCCATGTTTCTATTGGTCATCATATTGTCAGATATGTCCCGCCAAAAGCCAAACGGGTGACAAAAAATCTCTTTCCATTTTTGGCCGTTTCCGTCGGCATCCCGAGTCTGCATCCGGACTTTGAAAACCGGGCGGTTCTGGTACTTTCCTTCCGGAACTGAATCGCAAAGGAACTTTATGCCGGAAAACATTGGATTTGTCGGAGTCGGGCGGATGGGCGCGAATATGGCACGCCGTCTCAAGGACTGCGGCTGGCCCATCGCCGCCGTATTTGACGTGAACGCGGGCGCCGCGCAATCACTCGCGCAGGAACTGGGCAGCACAGCGGCCAGTGACCTCAAGGCCGTTACCGCGCTGGCAGACGTGATTTTCACCGTCGTCACCGATGACGGCGCCATGAAGAACATTTATCGCAGCGGGTTGCTGAGCCGGGCGAAAAGAAAGTTGTTCATCAATTGCGCCACCCTCACGCCCGGCATTCACATCTGGGTGGAACAGAAATGCGAAGCCAAAGGCGCGCAATCGCTGGAAGCGTGCATGGCCTCCAGCATCACCCAGGCGCGGGAAGGTTCGCTTTACCTGATGTGCGGCGGCAAACCGGAGGCGTTCGAGCGCGCCAAACCGATCCTGGAAAAATTGGGCGCGTCACTCCGTTACATCGGCCCGGCCGGCAAGGCCGCCGAGGTGAAGGCGCTCGTGAACATGGTCATGAATTGCAACACCGCCGCGCTCGCGGAAGGGTTGGGTCTGGGCGCTGCGCTCGGCCTCGACCTGACGATGTTGCGCGAGGTGTTCGCCCAGACGGGCGCCAATTCGTCCGTGCTGCGGACTGACGGCGAAGACATGCAAAAACGTGACCACGCGTGCTTTTTCTCCGCCGCGCACGCGGCCAAGGATTCTGGCATCGCGCTCAAGCTGGCCAAGGCACAGGGCTTGAATCTCCCGCTTGCCGCCGCCACGAAGAAACAGTACGACCGGATGATAAAGGAAGGCCTGGGCGACCTCGACAAGTCCGGCATCGCGGAACTGACATTTAAAGGGCGCAAGGGCCACCCCCTCTAATTCCCAACAAATCAGCGGGCGGGGACCCTGATTCATGCGGTCTTAACCATTTTCCCGGAAATCAAGCGTTGACAGGCCGGCGCCTTTCTGGTTTTATCTCTCCCCTTTTGCGGGAAATTTTATGTACGCCGTATTGGAAACCGGAAGCAAACAGTATCGTGTGGCCGCAGGCGACACGGTGGAAATCGAGCGGCTGGCCGTCGAGGCCGGCAAGCCCGTCACTTTTGACCGCGTGTTGCTGGTCAACCGCGACGGCAAGCTGAGCGTGGGCGCCCCCACGGTCAGCGGGGCGAGCGTCGTGGCCGACGTGGTCGAACACAAGCGCGGCGAGAAAACGCTCACGTTCAAGATGAAACGCCGCAAAGGTTATCACAAAACGATCGGCCATCGCCAGGAACTCACGGTCGTGAAGATCAAAGAAATTAAAGTGTAAAACCGGTAGGGACAGCGCGCTGCGCTGTCCGGACGCCGCAGCGCGGCGTCCCTACCAGCAACCAGACAGAATTTTATGGCACATAAAAAAGGTCAAGGCAGCGTCCGCAACGGTCGTGACAGCGTCAGCAAGCGGCTCGGCGTGAAAACGTTTGGCGGCGAATTCGTCACCGCCGGCAGCATCATCATCCGGCAGCGCGGCACCCGGTTTGAGGCAGGCCAGAATGTTGGCACCGGCCGCGACTGGACGCTGTTCGCGCTCGTGGACGGCAAGATTGCTTTCGACAAGAATGGCCGACGGGTGAACGTGAAGCCCGAGCCCGCCGCCAAGAACTGAACGGCATTAATGAATTTCCCGGCGAGGCCAGGCGCCTCGCCTTTTTTATTATGATTCACGATTTATGACTGATGATCTGGTGCGTTTTTTAAATCGTAAATCGTAAATCATCAATCGTAAATACAGCGGCATGTTTGTTGACGAAATTAAAATTTACGCGCGGGCGGGGCACGGCGGCAAGGGCTGTGTCGCGTTCCACCGCGAGGCGTTCGTGCCCAAGGGCGGGCCGAGCGGCGGCAACGGCGGGCGCGGTGGCAGCGTGATTTTACAGGCCGACCACGACCTCAATAATCTCATCGCCCAGTATTACCAGCCGCGGCTGGTCGCGGCTGAAGGTGAGCACGGCCTGGGCAAGGGCATGGATGGCCACGCTGGAAAGGATTTAATCGTCAAGGTTCCCTGCGGCACGCTGGTCTGGCAACTGGCCGGGAGCGCCGGCATTCTGCCGGCGACAACGAAACCGGGAAAAAATTTCGAGGAGGAAGAGGAGAAGCCCAGGCTCACTACCAGCGCCAGCAAACGCCCATTGATCCGCAGTGCCAGCGGCGCCTTGGCACAGGAAATAGATTTGAGCAAGGAAAGTGTGGTCGGCGAATCTGCTTCAGCCGACAAAGGTGAACTGATTGCCGACCTTACGCAGCACGGGCAACAATTTGTCTTGTGCCAGGGCGGACGGGGCGGCCTGGGCAACC
Organism: Verrucomicrobiia bacterium; assembly: GCA_025451535.1. Lineage (GTDB taxonomy): Bacteria > Verrucomicrobiota > Verrucomicrobiia > Limisphaerales > UBA11358 > UBA11358. Next base: position 30,223 of record JANWKE010000163.1, on the reverse strand, counting down.
GCAACTTCGCCACTGCCGCGCGGCAGACCCCACGCTTCGCACAACCGGGTGAACCGGGCGGCGAAGGCGATTTTCTCCTGGAACTCCGTATCATCGCGGAAGTCGGGCTGATCGGTTATCCGAACGCCGGCAAGTCCACGCTGCTCACGGCCATTTCCAAGGCGCGCCCGAAAGTCGCACCGTATCCGTTCACGACGCTGCATCCGCAAATCGGCATCGTGGAGTACGGGGATTTTCACCGGCTCACCGTCTGCGACGTGCCCGGAGTGATTGAAGGCGCGCATCAGAATGTCGGGTTGGGCCATGCCTTCCTGCGCCACATCGAGCGCTGCAAAATTCTCGTGCTGCTGCTGGACATGGCGGGCACGGACAACCGGGCGCCGTGGGACGATTACAAACAGTTGCTCAAGGAACTGGAGCTTTACGATCCTACCCTGCTCGAAAAGCCCCGCCTGGTCGTCGCGAACAAAATGGATGAAGCCGTCGCGGAGACAAATCTGAAGCAGTTCAAAAAGAAAATTAAAAAGGTCGCGCTCCTGCCCATTTCCGCCGCCTTTGACCAGGGCGTTGAGAAGTTTCTGAAAATGATTCGTGAGGCGGTGGGGGAAGCGTCGTAGCACTGCTTCGTCAGTGTCTGATATCAGGGAAGCGACGAAGCGCTTCCCTCCAAGTCCAGAAACCGCATCAGGCTGTCGCCGTGCTTGAGCGTTTTCACTTCACGCCAGGGCCTGACAATTTCCAGCGTGTCGCGTTTGGTGTGGCCGAGGATGAATCGCCCGCCGGGCGCCAGCAGCTTCGGCAGATGCGGATCGTCGAGCAGTTGCTGCGCAAAAGAAGTGGAGCGACGGCCGACATTTTTCTCGCCGTAAGGCGGGTCAGCCAGAATCAAATCGAATTGCCGCCCGGATTCGGCCAGTTGATGCACCATTGTAAAAACGTCCTGCGTGCGGACTTCGAGATTGGATTCAAAGCCGGCCGCCGCTGCATTGCCACGGATGAACTCCGCATGTTTGTACGATTTCTCGACGCATAGCGCCGACGTGGCGCCGCGGCTCAGGCAGTCCAGGCTCAAGGCGCCGGAGCCGGCGAACAATTCGAGCACCCGCGCGCCCACCACCCGCGGGCCGAGTGAGTTGAAGACGGCCTGCTTGACAAGGTCGGGCGTGGGCCGGACGTCGAATCCCCGGGGAACCTTCAGAAGACGTCGGACCGCTTTGCCGCCGGTGATGCGCATTTTAATTTTCGGAGGGACGAGTTACACGAGTCTCATTTTTAATAAAGTTTCGCAGTTCAGGGGCTCGTGTAACTCGCCCCTCCGATCTGATTATTTAAAAATCCCGGCAAAGAACAGCTTCATATATTCCCAGGAGCGTTTGTCGGCGCGTTCGTTGTAGGCGGCGCCTTTGGAATTGTCGTTGCCGGCCATCGGCTGGGTGAAGGCATGGACCGCCCCGCCGAATTTAACGAGCTGCCAGTCCACTCCGCCCTGGCGCATTTCATTTTCCAGCGCGGCAATGTCCTGCGGCGAGGAAAAGGGGTCATCCGCGCCGTGCAACACCAGCACCTTGCACTTGATGTCTTTCCCGTCATCCGGATGGGGGGCATCCAGTCCGCCATGAAAACTGACGACCCCGTTCAACTCCGCGCCGCTGCGCGCCAGTTCCAGCACGGTGGTGCCGCCGAAACAATAACCGATGGCGGCGATGCGTTTGGGATCCACCAGCGGCTGATGCCGCAACGCGTCCAAACCGGCGTTGACGCGAGCGCGCAATAGCTGGCGGTCGCCTCCCTTGTATTTGCCCACCAGGGCGCCGGCTTCCTGCGTGTTTTGGGGGCGGACGCCTTTGCCATAGATGTCGGCGCAGAAGGCGACGTAGCCGAGTTGGGCGAGCATTTCGGCGCGGTGCTTTTCATAATCGGTCAGCCCCATCCACTGGTGCACGACCAGCACACCGGGCCGCGCACCCTTCATGGCGTCATCCCAGGCGACGAAGCCTTCGAGCGTGGTGTCGCCCTGTTTATATTCAACGGTCCTGGTCTGGATGGCCGTGCGCACCGTCATGGCGCAAATTAAAACGAGCAAGGTGGAAATCAAATTTTTCATGGCGTTACTGTAACCGTTCCCGTGCAAATTGCCAACGGCTTGACACAGGCCACGTCCCGCAGGCTTCCTATCCCTTGTGCAACGACTGGGACCGCCGGATTCGCACCACCTCGACGCCGCCGTCGGGTGGCTGGGGCTGGATTGCGCCGCCGAGGCACGGACGGAACTGGATCTCATTTCACCCGCGCGACAACAACATCCGGCCGTACTGGAGGCGCGCTGGACACTTTGCGCGCGGGAAAAACACTGGGCCGAGGCATTGGAAATCGCGCGGGCCGAACTGGCGGGTGCACCCGACGATTGCGCCGGCTGGTTGCATCGCGCCTATGCCTTGCGTCGCGTTCCGGCCGGCGGTTTGCCGCAAGCCTGGGAGGCGCTGTTGCCCGCAGCGGAAAAATTTCCCCGCGAACCGGTCATTGCCTACAATCTTTCGTGTTACGCCTGCCAGATGCAACAGCTGGATAACGCGCGACAATGGCTGCGGCGGGCGATGAAGGCGGGCGGCAAGGACGCCATCCGGAAAATGGCGCTGGCCGACGACGATTTGCAGCCGCTGTGGGCGGAAATCCGGGAGCTTTGATTTGAGAAATTCAAAAACCATTCTGGCCGTCAGCAACCTGCGCGTGGAACGGAGCGGCACCACCATTCTCGATGGGGTGAGCTGGCGGGTGGAACGCGGACAACATTGGGTGATTCTGGGCGCCAACGGCTCAGGCAAAACCTCCCTGTTGAGTGCGCTGACCGGCTACCTGACACCGACGGCGGGGGAAATTTTGTTGCTGGACAGGACTTATGGCCGTTCGGACTGGCGCGAGTTGCGCAAACAAATCGGCCTGGTCAGTTCCGCCGTCCGGCAAATGATGGCCGACGATGAACCGGCACTGGAAACCGTCGCCAGCGGCAAATACGCGATGATTGATTTCTGGGGAACTTTGTCGCGCGCTGACAAAAATCGCGCGCGGCAAATCCTCCGGCAAATCGAGTGTGCCCACCTGGCGGAGCGGCCGTGGCGGGTGCTGTCGCAGGGCGAACGCCAGCGGGTATTGATTGGCCGGGCGTTGATGGCTAAACCGAAGGTCTTGATTCTCGATGAACCGTGCGCCGGATTGGACCCTGCCGCGCGCGAACATTTCCTGCAATTCCTCCAGCGGCTCGGCAAAACCAAAAATGCGCCGACGCTCGTGTTGGTTACGCATCACGTCGAGGAAATCATGCCGGTATTTTCACACGTGCTGATTTTGAAAAGTGGACGGGTGCTGGCTGCCGGAACGAAGCCGGAAATGCTCGAAACCGGGATGTTATCGCAGGCATTCAATGCGCGGGCCAGACTACAAACCCGAGCTGGGCGTTACACGATGAGGGTGTTACCGAAACGGGGCGTCGTGGTCTGATTCAATTTCAAGGACAGCGACACGCCATTCCTCCCGTTATTTTCAAGCCGTCACCGCCGCGGCTTTTTCAGTCCAGCCGAACAGGCGCTTGGTCTTGATGACCTGGGCAATCGGCGGCGGGACGAGCTTTTCCCAGGAGGCGTCGCCGGCTTTGATTTTTTCAAGTACGTCGCGGGAATAGATGGTGAGATACTCCGGGTTGTAATTGCGGATATTTTCCACAAACCGGTTTTCCACCAGATGCGCGTAGAGATGGCGCAGGTGCGGCGCGACTTCCATGTTTTCCACGGTGGTCAGTTTGCCGGTCTTGCGGTCCAGGGACGGATAGACGTACACCTTCGCGCCGTTCTTGAACAACTGGCCAAGCGATTCCATCAGGCCGCCTTCGAGGTCGGTATAAAAACTCTCGTCCATCACGTCGCGCAACCGCACGAGGCCCAGCGGCAGGCCGATGGTTTTTTGCGTGTATTTGGAAAGGTACATGACCAGGCGGTGATACCGGAAGAAACTGGAGATGAGGACCGTCTTGCCCAGGGCGCTCAGGGTGTCCACCCGGTCCAGAAAATCGCGGTGATCAATCACGTCATCCACCTGCAACTGGCGCAGCGTCATTTCCGTGATGACCACCGGCGCTTCGCCCTTGAGCGATTCCTCCTGGAGAAACTGCTCCTGCGCGCGCTCGAGCAGGTCGAGCATGGGATTGGTGAGCGGACGAAAACTGCCGCGCTCGACCAGCACCGGTTTTTTGTAAAGCACCTCGCCCGCCACCACCGTTTCGCCGTCGGCGGTGAACATGGCCGTGTCGGTGAGTTCCTGCTCCACGAGCTGCAAGGCCATCAGCCGGTTGTCCACGTCCGCAAAGCACGGCCCGGAAAATTTGATCATGTCCACCTCCATCCGGTCACGCGACAGGTTGTCCATGAGCCGGCCAATCAATTGCTGCGGTTCGGCATGATGATAAAACGCGCCGTGAATCAAATTCACGCCGATGATGCCGAGCGCCTCCTGCTCGCGGACATTCTCCCGGTCCAGCATCCGCACGTGGATGATGATTTCGGAGGGCTCGTCGCGCGGCCGGGTCTGGAATCTGATGCCGAGCCAGCCCTGGCCGTCGGTTTGATGGGAGAAGCTGTGCGTGGCCACCGTGTTGGCGAAAACAAAGAAGGTGGATTTGTCGCCGCGTGACTGGTTGAGCCGTTGCAGCAGCAGGTCGAACTCGTAGCCCAGCATCGCCTGCAGCCGCTTGCGGCTGACGTATCGGTCCGTGGGACCATAAATCGCGTCGCTCACCGCCATGTCATAGGCCGAAATCGTCTTGGCCACCGTGCCGGCCGCGCCGCCGACCCGGAAGAAACTGCAGGCGACCTCCTGTCCGCCGCCGATCTCGGCAAATGCGCCGTACTTCGCGGTATCCAGGTTGATTTGAAGCGCCTTCTGCGCGGTATCCATGGTTGGCTCGTTCATCATCGGGCTTCGACCCCTTCGCACGCAAAATACACAAAAACCGCGCCGTGTCCAATCGCAGTTGTTTTCGGGGAATTGTGATGGAGGGGCGAGGCTACTGACCAGCCGCCGCTTGCTTTACGCAAAGTCCGACTCGCGAGGACGGAATGTTCTCACCACATAGGTGACAAACGTTATCACCACATGGGTGACACTTTTGACATATGAGTGGCCTCATGAAGGCGAGCGTAGCGAGCCGTAATGAGGCCACTCATCGGGCTGGCGCCGATCTCCGGTAACGGGCCAGACGGATGTTAGCTGAGTCATTTTCCAGCAACTCGCCAATCAATTTTGGCCCAAAATAGACCTCCCAGCGACCTGTCCCCCTCGGCTTCAATCCAACGTAGTCATTCGCGAATGCCTCTCCAATGAAGCGCCTTTGCCCATGCCAACAAATCTCTCCACTACCCTTGACCCACCGCCGATTCCACCCTTGGGCATACGTCCATGGCTTTAGCTGCGGCGGCAACCGCCGCTGGCTCGGATCATAAATTACCTTGGGTACTTTCATCCCTAACCCTTCATGCGGCCGCTCCTCATTATAAAATCGCAACCAACGATCACTCCGCTGTTGCTGCCCACGCCGTCCTCGGGCCGGCTGTGGCACCACTTCGGCTTGGTACACACGATGAAACTGTTCATGGGCTCCGTTTTCATAGGGACACCCCGGTCGGATAAACTCCACTGCGATCCCCAGCTTCACCCACCAGGCGCTCAACCGTGTCAGTCCCGTCGGTCCACCGCCACCAAAGGGCGTTCCATTATCACTGCGGATCCGCTCGGGCAGCCCGAATTGCCTGAAGATTTTGCAAAAGGCTCGCTGCACCTCCCTGACACTCTGGCTGGTTAGTAATCGAATCCCCAAACCGTAGCGGCTGTATAAATCCCGTACTGTTAGCGGATCGACTCGCTGCCCGTCGCCCGTCCGGTACCACCCCTTAAAGTCTACCGTCCAAACTTCATTGTTCCGCACCGCCGGTCTCAATCCCTGGCCTAATACCACCGGCCCCCTCCGATATCGGCGCCGGCGAGCCACCAGACCCCATCGCTTCAGCCACCGGCTCCACGTTACTACCGCCGGCAAGCCTGCCGTACCATATCGTTCCCCAAGAACATGTCGCAGCTTGCGCGCCCCCCATGTCGGCCGCCGTCGGCGCAACTGCCGCAACCGGCTCAACCATAACCCGCTGGTCCGTCCGGCCAAACGCCCAGGCCGACGGGACCGGTCCGCCAATCCCCTTAATCGTCCCGCTCGATACCGCCCAAGCCATTTATACGCCGTCTTGCGGGAAACCTTAAAACGGCAACTCAGCTCCTTTACCGTTTGTTCCCGTCTCATCATTGATCGAATCAGCTCGTAGCGCTGTTCCTGTTGGTCTCTAGCCTTCCAAGGCATATGCCTTGGAAATCTGTCACCCATCTCCTGAGAACAAAGTGTTACCTATGTGGTGAGAATATACCGGACGCTCGCCCCACCGGAAAGGCAGACTGATCCACAACCCTGCTTTCAGCTTTCCGCCACCTGAAAACGTGGTATACTCGTTCGCATGTATCGGACGCAGGATTTACACGTTAAAGAAATCGTCCGGCTGCTGACGCCGCGGGAATTAAAGGCGCAGTTGCCGACGCCCGACGCCGCGAACGCCACGGTGGCGCGCAGCCGCGAGCGGATCATCCGCATCCTGCGGCAGGAAGACCCGCGCCTGCTGGTCGTCATCGGGCCATGCTCCATCCACGACGAAAAGGGCGCGCTGGAGTACGCGACGCGGCTCAATGCGTTGCGCCAGGAACTGGCCGGCCGCCTGGAAATCGTCATGCGCGTCTATTTTGAGAAACCGCGCACCACCATCGGCTGGAAAGGATTGATCAATGATCCGCACCTGGATGGGTCGCAGGACATTGAAACCGGTCTGAAAATCGCGCGGAAACTGTTGCTGGAAATCACCGGCCTGGGTCTGCCGACGGCGACGGAATTTCTCGACCCGATCGTGCCGCAATACACGGCGGACCTGGTGACGTGGGCGGCGATTGGCGCGCGCACGACGGAATCGCAGACGCACCGCGAGATGGCCAGCGGCCTGTCCATGCCCATCGGTTTGAAGAACAATACCGACGGCAGCCTGCAATCGGCGATTGACGCGATGGGGGCGACCCGGCACCCGCACAGTTTTCTGGGCATCAGCGAGGATGGTGTGACGAGCATTGTGCGCACGACCGGCAATCCGCACGCTCACATCGTCCTGCGCGGGGGACGGAGCCAGACCAATTACGACGCAGCCAGCATCCGCGCGGCGGAAGAGATATTGAAGGCGGAAAAGCTGCCGCCGGTACTGATGGTGGATTGCAGCCACGCGAACTCCGGCAAACAATTCGCGAAACAGGAGGACGTGTGGCGCAGCGTCATCCAGCAACGCGTCGAAGGCACGCGCGCGCTCATCGGCCTGATGGTCGAAAGCCACCTGCACGAAGGGAACCAGCCCATCCCGAAAAACCTGAAGGACCTGCGTTACGGCGTGTCGCTCACCGACTCGTGCATCGGCTGGGAAACCACCGAACGCATGCTGCGCTGGGGTTACGAGATGCTGGGGAAACTGCCGGAGAATGCAGAAGTCAGAATGCAGAAGGCGGAATGACCAGAATTCCTGTTTCTGCATTCTTCATTCTGCGTTCAGCATTCCCCGCTTACGGCCAGGTCCAGGTGAACGGAAAATTCAGCCGGTAAAATTGCACGGGGCCGGACATCGGGACGAAAACCGGTTGGACGGTGTTGGTGCTGTTGAAACTCATCACCGTTGTCCAATTCGTCAGTGCCAGATTCGAACTGCCCAGCACAATGCCATTCAAGCCGACCGGCACGTTGGCCAGTTCCAACTGATTGGTGCCATTCTGTGATGTGATTTCGTCGATTTCCACCGGAGCGATGAGCTGCCTGGCGACACCCGCCATGATCGCATGGACCTTTGCCGTCGGGTCAGTCGCATCCCAAAAGATGTAATTTGCGCCCGGACCATTCAGGGATGGGTTCGTCAGGTTTTCCACCGCGTCAGTAGTGTGTCCACCGGAAAGTACATTGGTAACTCCGTAGGCAGCGGCGTTGGTCAAAACGTCATCGAGCTTCGCAAAAAAGTCCGGCTCATAAATTCGTAAGCCGGGGCATGTGTCCATGGCATTGCTCAACATGGCGGTGAACTCGACATTGAAATCAATGATTCTTTGGCGGACGAAACTTTTAACAGCTGCAGGGTTAGCATTGTACTGTGGAATCTCGGTAATATCAACGGCGTTCGGCATAACCAGAATGCGAGCCCCTTTGGCAAAATACAAATTTGTGACAGCCTGCCATTGGTTGGATAGCGACTGGTTGATGGCATTGGTCCATGTGACTATATTCGTCGAAGGGTAAATGGAGCCCATATAATCAACAAAATTGGCGTCATTGACCCAAACGATGAACAGGGCGTTTGAGGCATCTGGCGGCGCGATGAAGGCATTGACATTCGCCACCAGATTCATGTTTTGATTCGTGCTGTCGTCTCCATAATAGGACCAATTGTTACTAGAGTAAGACCAGTTGGTACTGGAAGCTGACAGGTTGGTGTACGACAGATGGTTTGCGATGTTGTTGGAATACCAGAAATTATTGGTCAGATTCAATTGCTGCGCCAGCACTTCAACCCAAACCCGGCCATTGGAACGGCGTAGGCCATAATAAGGTGATTGGCCAGCTACCAGATTATTTGTGGTAGTGGAAACGCCATCTCCAAAAATGTAGAGTGACGAGAACGAAGCTCGGGTGGGAAGAACGACAATTCCGAACAACAACAGACACCATGTGAATCGAATGAAGCTTTTCACATTTTCCCGAGTCTGCCCCAAGCCAGACCAATGTAAAGACGGGAGTGCTATTAACGAGGCTGGTTCCGGGAATTTGCTGGCGTGACGTAAAACGGCAGATAACCTGTTTGGTCAAGGGCATCACCCACGCGCCCTTTAGGTGTCCGTCCAGTTGTTGAACCAATAACCGGTAAAATGAACCGACACAACACATCAAGGCTTCTTGCGATCATCCTGATGAGTCTTTCGGTCTCGGACGCTTCAGCGAACGGTTTTCGGCTGGCAAGCCAGGACGGCTTTGCGACAGCTCGCGGTGAGGCGTTCGCTGCCACGGCAGACAACGCATCTGCCATTTATTACAATCCTGCCGGCATCACCCAGCTTGAGGGCAGCCAGCTTCGAAGCGGACTTTACAGCATTTATCTCGATCCGACCTTCCGACCACCCGACACGGCGCCGAATGCCGGGGCAACCTACAACATCGGCAAGCACTACAATTTCATCCCGCAGCTTTTTCTCACGCATTCGTTTGAAAATAGTCCGGTCAGTGTGGGACTGGGAGTATATGCGCCGTATGGCGGAAACATCGATTGGCCGCAGGATACCGGGTTTCGAACTCTTGCCACTGAGGGATCACTCAAGTATTTCAGAGTTAACCCCGTTGTTGCGTTTAAGCTGGCGCCAAACTTGTCCATCGGCGGAGGTGTCATGGTGGATTACGGAAACATCGATATGGAATCAGGGCTTCGGACTTCTCCACAACCTGCTAACTTCTATCGCTTCAAAGGTGACGGCTGGAGCGTAGGCTATAATTTGGGCGTGCTCTGGCAACCGCATGAAAAAATTTCCCTCGGCGCAACCTTCCGTAGCGCAACACCATTTACTATGGATGGCCAGACCGAATTCGAACAGTTGTCGGCGGGAATACCTTTTACCACCCTCCCGGCCCACGCGGATTTTACGTTTCCGTTGACGGCGGTTGTTGGTGTTTCTTATCGCCCCACGCCAAAATGGAACCTGGAATTTGATGCTGATTACACGGATTGGGGCAGCTTTGAAACAACAACGATCTACCAACAAGGCAGTCCTCCACCTGGGGGAACACAAGACCCATCCTTGACCTTCGACTGGCAATCAAGCTGGATATACGAACTGGGCGTGACGCGGTATTTTGACAACGGCTGGCATGTCAGCGCCGGTTATGTTTATAACGAAACCTCAGTGCCGGATGCCTATTACACCCCGTTGGCGGCAGACTTGACCCGGCATTTTTTCAGCATCGGGGCCGGTCGCAAAGGCAGGCGATTCGATTTCGACGTCACCTACCAATTCGGCTACGGCCCGGCACACACAGTTTCCGGAAGCACCCCCTCGTCATTATCCGGAGTGAATAACAGTCAGACCGCCGACGGCAAATATGATTTCATCAGCCATGCGGTGTTGGTGACGGTCGGGATGCACTTTTAATCCAAAGGCCGTGATGGCGTCGCGGCAAAAGGCAGCGGGCCGGCTTACCTGTCAATCAGATTGAATTTCCGGAGCATGCCCGTGAGGACGGCGTTGAACTCCGCAGGGCGCTCCAGCATGAGCCAGTGACCCACGCCGGCCATGGCGTGATACTCGGTTTGCGGCGACAGCGACTGGATGAATTTTTCGCCGTCGGCGTCCCACATCTGGCCCTTGGAGTTGATGGCCAGCAGGGGCACGTCCACCTTTTTCAAAGTCCAATCGGGCTGAGCCGGACTGAACATTCCCTCCATCGCGCCGAGCATGACGTCCTGCGGCGTGGTGACCATCTGGGACAAGACCCATTCGCGCAAGGCTTCGGTGCCGGGAGCGGGAAACATGGCGCCGAAAAACTGACGGGTGAACTCACGATAATGCGGCGTACGGAAGGGGGTGATGAATTCTTCGGCCTGGGCAGGCGGCACTTTCGGCCGGCGCAGGAAGGCGTCCACCACCAGCAGCGCGGAAACTTTCTCCGGGGCCTGTTCGTAAACGCGGTAGATGACCGGGCCGCCCATGCTGTGACCGACGAGCGTCGCTTTATCCACTCCGGCGGCTTGCATCACGGACAGAACGGCATTCGCGAAACCGTCCATGCTGTGTCCGGTGTCCCTTCCGGTGCTTTGACCGTGGCCGGGCAGGTCAATGAGCAGCAGCCGCGCCCGGTTGGCCAGCGCAGGGACCTGTTCCCGCCAGAAGCCAAGATTGCCGGCCCAACAATGGACGAAAACGATGCTGTGATCGCCGGCGCCCGCGGTGACATAGTGAATTTTGTCCGCCCCGACGGAGGCGAAATTTGATTTGAAATGCCCATTGTGCCCGGCCAGGGAATTGGCTTTATCAACGGCAGCGCCACCGGTGGAGGAAGACTGCCCGGTTGCGCTGCAGGCAAGGCCGATTGTTTTCATCATATCCCAAACTTTCTCATTGCGGCGGATTGGCATTTCCCGGCACGCCTTTCGGAGTCCCTTCTGAACGAATTGCCATTTTTAACTCGATTTTTCCCATGGCTACGGAATTTAACAAAGCAACGACGATGCCAGCCGACCGCTGAAATTTGAATGAATGGAACTTAAGGCAAATTCATCGAAACTCATGTATTGGCCGGACATCGTCAACGGAGGTTATTAGGGTTATCGGGGATCCAGTCGAAACCCCGGAACTGGCGGGAGCGGGGGCAACGTTGTCCCAGTTTTGGACTGTCAGCGTCGATTTGCCAAAAGACAGGGACGGCGGATCGACGGTTTGTTTTTATCATCCAGAATTCGTAATTGGCACCATAGGCGCTTCTTCTCCTATATATGATCGAAGCAAAACCAATCAATTTTCGTTCCCTGGGAGACGTCATCTCCGGCGCGCTGTTTACGCCCACGTCCGCCGGCCCAGCGCCCGTGCTGATTATCTGCCACGGCGCCGGTGAATTTAAGGAAAACTATTTTGAAATGTGCAATGTGCTCGCGGGCCGCGGCGTGGCCAGCCTGGTCATGGACATGCACGGTCACGGTGAGAGCGGGGGCGAACGTTTTTGCGTCCGGATGAACGAATGGGTCTCCGACATCCGGTCGGCGATCGATTTTCTGGCCACGCGCCCGGAAATTGACAAGAACCGCATTGGCGCATTCGGCTTGTCTTCCGGTGGAACGGCGATCCTGGAAGCGGCCGTTTTGGATTTCCGGCTCAACGTGCTGGTGGCGCTCGACGCCACGGTGCGCAATTCACTGGCGCTGCCCCTTACCTGCTTTCTGAAATTCCTCGTGCTGCTGGGCCGAATCAAAAAGGTTTGCATGGGGCGCGAATGGCGTGTACCTCTGGCGAAAATGTCCGGTGAATTCCATCTGGCCTCCGACCCCAATGTTCAGCGGGAACTTTTAGCGGACCCGCGCGCGCTGGCGGCATTCATGAATTTCCCGTTCCCGGGCGGCGGCGAGGCCTTTTTCGTGGACACCTTGAAACGCGTATCCCGGATCAAGGCGCCAACCCTGGTCTTGTGGGGCGAAGATGACAAACTGGACCCGCCGGAAAGCGGACGTTTGCTGCTCAACGCCCTGACCTGTGAAAAGGAACTGCATATCATTCCCGGCAACGGCCATGTCGGCCATTTGGACCGAAACAAAGAACAGGTATTTGCGCTGACCGCGGATTGGGCGATGAAACGCCTGGCACGAGAATGCTAACTCCTTCCAGCCAATTGTCACAACCATGGTCCACCAAAACTCCCAGAATCATCGAAGGGGCGGAAGCCAAGTCGTTCGGCCAAAATGATAAATGGGAGGTGCTGGCGCCTTTTTTGCGACAGCACGGGCGCGAGGCGCTGGCCTATCCCACCCTCCAGGCCGGCCTGGAATACTTCGTGGATGACCGCGGTTATATCGCCTATGTGACTGCGCAGCACCCGGTATTCGCGCGCCAGCCCAGGCAAATCACCTTTTCCGATCCGGTCTGCGCGCCGGAGGATTATCCGGAAATTGTCGGCCGCTTTCTGGCGACGCATCCCCGCGCCGTGTTCGCCTGCGTTTCCGAAACATGCGCGGCCGTGTTGCACGGGATGCACTTCAAGGTCAATTGCCTCGGCTACGAAGTGGAGTTGCCGGTTCAGACCTACAATACCGGCGGCAATTGGAAGGAACTGGACATGATCAAGCGTTCCCGGAACGAAGCCCGGCGCGAAGGCGTCAAGATTCGGGAAGAAGACATCGAGACGGTGAACCGCGCGCAGTTGGACGCGATCTCGAACACATGGATCGGAACCAAAAAAGTAAACGATCGTGAAATCTGGCTTTACGCGCGCCGGCCCGTTTTCGAGGCCGAGCCGGATGTCCGCAAATTTGTCGCTTACGACCGTGCCGGCCGCGCCGTCGGATTTGCTTTTTACGACCCCATGTATCGCAACGGGAATATTTTCGGCTACGCGGCGAACATTGCGCGCAGTGACGAGCAGCGTTTTGGCCGGCTCATTACGGCCATCCACATGGAGGCCATGGAAAAATTCAAAATCGAAGGGAAGCAGACATTGAATTTATGTCTGGCGCCTTTTGATAAAGTCAGCGCGGGAAAATTCAACGACGACTGGGGCGCCAGAAAATTTTTTGAACTGACCGCCAAATACGGCAACAACCTTTACAATTTCAACGGCCTGGCTTTTCACAAATCCAAATACCGCGGCAGCGAAAAATTCCTCTACTTCGGCTCCCGAAGCTTCTGGCCCAGCAATGACATTTATCTGGCCTTTCTGTCCGCCGACATCACGCGGGGCTATTTCGATGCGCTGGGACACCTGCTTTGGGGCATGCTCACTTTCTGGAAGACCCGAAAAAACCATTCCACGAAACCAACCTTATGAAACCGGAAACACTGGGGGCCCTTGGCGGAGCGATTTTGCTGGCGATGGCATCCGCCGTGCGCGCGGACAACCCGGCGCCACCGCCGGAATCCAGCTTCATGCGATTTTGTGAACAGGATTACCTCCTGGGCGACTGGGGGGGCGTGCGCACCAATCTCTCCAATCACGGCATCGATTTCGAATTCTTTTATGCCGGCTCCGTGCCGAACAATCTGGACGGGGGCCTGAAAACCGGCTCGTTGTATCAAGGCGCGTTGTTGATGACGCTGGACCTGGATTCGGACAAGCTGGTGGGTTATCACGGCGGCACCTTCCACGTCGGCTCGCTCTGGTTGAATGGCGCCAAGCCGTTCTCCGACGACTATGTCGGCGACCTGAACAAGGTCAACCTGCTTGATTTTCCCAACAGCCTTCGTCTCTGGGAGCTTTGGTATCAACAGAAATTTTTCGACGACCATTGGTCATTCAAATTCGGCGACCTGGTCGTGGATGACGATTTCATCGTGCCGGAATACTATAATTCCCTCGCGTCGATCAATTTTCTGAACCAGACGTTTTTTTATCCCACGATGGCGTTTGACGTTTATGACATTCCGGGCTTTCCACCGCGTAATCATGGTTTGCCCTCCACGCCGAACGCCGCTCCCGGTGCGGTGTTGCGCTGGGACCCTGCGCCGCAATTTTACGCACAGGCGGCGGTTTACAGTGGCGACCCCGACCAAAGCTCTTCGGGCACCCGCTTCAACCTGAGCCAGAACGAAGGCGCGCTCTCTTATTTTGAAATCGGCTACCGCTTAAACCAGCAAAAAGACGACACCGGCCCCGGCGGCAGCTACAAACTCGGCGCGTGGTTTCATACGGGCGATTTTGACGACGTGTATGATGGTTTGACAGCCGCAGTTTTCCCGGGGTCGCCCGTCGGTCTGCATGAATATAACTACGGCCTCTACCTGTTGGCCGAACAGCAACTTTACCGGGAGCAAGGCAAAGCGGATCCGGCGCAACAGGGCCTGGCGGGATTCTTCCGGGTCGCCGGGGCGCCGGCGGGCCGGAACCTCGCGCAATTGGGGGTTGACGGCGGGTTCGTTTATAAAGGCCTGTTCCCAAAACGTGACTGGGACACCCTTGGCCTCGGGCTATCCTATCTTCAAATAAGCGATGACATTCGCCGGGCGCAGCGCGACGTCAATGCGACGGTCGTTGGACTTGGCGGTTCGCCGCCATTTGCAAAACTTGCCGACTACGAGGGTGTGATTGAAGTGAGTTACAAGGCGCAAATGACCGCCTGGTGGACGATTCAGCCCAGCCTGCAGCGGGTGTTCCATCCCGGCGGACGCGTGAGCGCCGACATTCCCGACGCCTGGGTTTTCATTGTTCAAACCACCCTGCGTTTTTGACGGCCTTGGCACCGATTCCGGACGCCGAAATTCTGGCAGCGGGGCTTCCCGGCGCACCATGGCAACCGCCTGCCAGCAGCCAGTTCGTCGAAACGCTTCCCGGCGGGCGAACAGATGGTCCGTTTCGTCACCCTGGGACTATTCTCTCCCCCGTATCGGATGTCCACAGGGCCCGGCGGATGGCAATAATCCCATTGTTTTGGCGCGAAAAATGATTCATTCTGCATACAGAATGAGCAAGATTCTCGAAGGCAATGGCAATGGCAGCGGGGCCGGTGGCCTGTTGCCCCCGGCCAAAAGACGGGTCCCGCGACCTGCGCCCGCCGCGCCTTCAGCCGGAGATCGAGGCAGCCGGGTGACTTTTGAAACCCGTGACGGGTTGGGGTTGAGTGGTGTGCCCGTGCGAATTACGCGCCATCATGTCACCTTTGAGTTGTACCATCCCGACTTCATTCCACGGCTCTCCGAAGCCATCGATGAATTCGCCATCATTCTACAAACCCGAACGGTTTATTCCGGACGCGCTGTGGTCAGCAACCTGGTCGATGCGGGGTCAAAAAAGGTGTTTGAGGTTACGCTTGATGAAAAGCGCTGGCTGGACGTGAGCGCCGACCTGGTGGCAACGTGCGACCATCGGCTGGTCGAAGAGTTCGGTCGCTTTGTGGGAGACTGGCAAAAACTCTACCGGGTCCTCCCGGAATTCAAGGAAGCGGTCACCGATATAGAAATGTTCCTTACCGACTTGCGGCTTTGGCTGGAACAGGTGGAGCTGGCGATTCATTCCCTGCCGGAGGGGGGGCAGAGGCAATTGGAGCAGGCGGTCATCGAAAAATTAATCCCGGAGATCATTCCCTTGCTCAACGGCTTGTTCGAAAGGTTTGAAACCATCGGCCAAAAGCTGGAGGAAGAGAGGCGCCCGGCCCATCGCCATTACATTCAAAGGCATTTGCATCCCATTGTGCTCTGCGCTCCCTTTGCCCGGCGCGCGTATGAAAAACCCCTGGGCTATCCCGGGGATTATGAGATGGTCAACATGATGGCCAGAAACCCGCAGGAAGGGGCTTCGCTTTTCGCCAAAATTTTTAATGTCTGGCTGATCGAACAAGGTTCAGCCACCGCCCACCGCAACCGGCTGACGTATCTCACCAAATGCATTGAGCTGGAAACGCTGCGGGTGGCACGTGAAGGCAGACGCGCCCGTATTTTCAATTTCGCCTGTGGCCCGGCCATCGAAGTGCAGCAATTCCTCGAGGATTCCCCTTTATGCGACCAGCTTGAGTTCACGCTGGCGGATTTCGACAATGAAACGTTGGCCCATACTCAAAAGGCGATCGCCCGCATCAAGGAACGGCTTGGCTGGCGAACCCCGGTCCGGTTCCAAAAAAGGAACGTTCATCAATTGATCAAAGAGGGGTACAAACAGGCCACGAAGCAAGGCAATGAAAAATGCGCGTATGATTTCATCTACTGCGCCGGACTGTTCGATTATTTGACCGATTCCGCGTGCAAGCAAATAGTACAAATTTTTTACGACTGGCTGGCGCCGGGCGGACTGTTGGTGGTTACCAATGTCACACCCCTGGCTCCCAACCGGGGCAGCCTGGAACTGATTCTGGACTGGCATTTGATCTATCGCAACGTGGCGCAATTTGAACAAATCTGCTCAGGCATAATCGCCCGGGAAGACATCCGGATGAGGAGTGATAAAACGGGCATCAACATATTCCTGGAGGCACGCAAACCGAATGACGGCTAATCATCACAGTTTGAAAGGGCCTGAATTCTGGAAGGCATTTTCTGCCAACGAACGGGAAGTTCGCATCAGTACCGGCAGGCTTGCTTGCGCCCTGGTATTCGCCTTGATGCCGCTGGGCATCGTCCTGGATTATTTTGTCTACCGCGATTACTTGGTTGAATTCCTGGAATTACGACTCGTGTGTTCGCTGTTGATTGCCGTGGTCTGGGCGCTCCACTCAACTGCCATCGCACGCAAACATTATCCGCTGGTGGGATTGCCCATTGTAATTCTCCCCGCGTTTTTCATCACCTGGATGGTATACGTAACAGGGTCCGCCTCACCCTACTACGCGGGATTAAACTTGATCCTGCTCGCCGTCAGCGCCGTAGGACATTGGAGCATGTTGGAGACACTGCTCGCCGTCAGCAGCGTCATTTTCATGTATTTGACGGCGTATGTGTTTAGAGGTTTGGGCGAGGAAAGATTCGGGGCCGTCTTCAACAACCTTTATTTCCTTGTCCTCACGGGAATCATCGTCGTGTGCGGAAACCGGCTTTTTAATCAGCTGCGCTTTCGCGAATTCACCCTCCGCTATGAGTTGGACAAGAGCCATCGGGAACTCGAGGAAACGAATCGCAAGCTCGTCGAGCTCGACCGCCTCAAGAGCCGGTTCTTCGCCAACATCAGCCATGAACTGCGCACCCCGCTCACGCTGTTGCTCTCGCCCCTGGAAACACTGCTCCAACGCTTTGCCGGCCAGGTGGATAACGGCGTCCATGAATTGCTGCTCACGATGCATGCCAACGGCATGCGGCTGCTCAAACTCATCAATGATTTGCTCGACCTCATCCGGCTGGAAGCCGGCCGGATGGAAATCAAAAACGAGCCCGTGGAAGTTGCGGATTTCATCAAAGGCCTGGCCAGCGCGGCGCGGCAGGTGGCGGAGGACAAACAAATCAAACTGGAAACCTACACCGACCTGCGGCTGGGCGTGGTGGCCGCCGACTCGGACAAAGTCGAAAAGGTCGTGCTCAATCTCTTGTTCAACGCGTTGAAATTTACGCCCGCCGGCGGGCGGGTGGAATTGCGCGCGGAAAAGCAGGCCGAAGAACTCGTTTTCGTTGTCAACGATACCGGCATCGGCATCGCCGAAAAAAACCTGCCGTTTGTGTTCGACCGTTTCTGGCAGGCGGACAGTTCGGCGCAACGCCGGTATCAAGGCGTCGGCATCGGGCTGGCGCTGGTCAAGGAATTGACCGAAATGATGCACGGCACCGTGGTGGTGGAAAGCCAGGAAGGGAAAGGCACGAGCTTTACCGTGCGCCTGCCGTATCAAAAGGCGGAGCCGGTGGCCAAATCCCCGACCGGCACCCCGGCGGAAACCGGTGTGGTTGCCAAGGAGGAATGGCTGGCCAATCTATACCGTCGCGCGGAACTTTTTCCGGCCATGGTGTCCCTGCGCGGGGCAGCCAAGCCCGTGGAATTGGGCAAACGCGGCCAGCGGCCCGTGGTGCTCGTGGCCGATGACGAACCGGATATGCGGCGTTTTTTACGAACGCAACTCGACGCGGATTACGATGTGCTGGAGGCGGCGGACGGCATCCAGGCCATGGAAAAGGCGAACCAATTCCTGCCGGACATCATTTTGCTGGACATGATGATGCCGGAGATGGATGGTCTGGCGGTGTGCCGGGAATTGCGCAAACATGAGGAGACGGCAGTCGTTCCCATCATTTTGCTGACGGCGCGAGCGGATGAGGAAACCAAGTTCAATGCCCTGGAACTGGGGGCCAATGATTTTCTGGCCAAGCCCTTCTCGTCCACCGAACTTCACGCGCGCATCCGAAACCTTGTCGAATCCCACGATTTCCAGCGCCATCTTTCCACGCAAAACCGCGCGCTGTCCAATACCATCGAGCAACTCAAGGATACCGAGTCACAACTGGTGCAATCCGAGAAGCTCGCTTCCCTCGGCCGCATGAGCGCGGGCATCATCCACGAAATCAACAACCCGCTGAATTTCGCGACGACCGGCCTTTTCGCCCTGCGCAACAAATGCAAACAACTCACGCCGGAAGCCCGCCATGAATACGAGGAGATCCTGGGCGACATTGAGGAAGGCATGAAACGCGTGCGCAATATCGTGTCGGATCTGCGCATGTTCACGCACCCGGAGTCCGGACCGTCCGAGCCGGTCGACGTGACCGAGGCCGTCAACACGTCACTGCGATTTCTGGCCGGCGAGTGGAAGGACAAGGTGCGGGTCGAACTGAAAGTCGTCCCGGGACAGACGGTGCTGGCCAACCGCAACAAATTGATTCATGTTCTGGTGAATTTATTGCAGAATTCACTCGACGCGATGCGACAAAAAAAATTCGAGAACGAAACGCCGATGATTTCGATCCAGGGCCGGCTGGAGGACGACCGGAGCCTCGTCATCGTTCGCGACAACGGCCCGGGCATCGAACGCAAGCATCTGGACAAGATTTTTGACCCGTTTTTTACCACCAAGGACGTGGGGGAGGGGATGGGGTTGGGCCTGAGCATTTGCCACCGCATTGTGAAAGGATTTGACGGACGCATATTGGTGAACACCGAGGTTGGCCATTTTTGCGAATTTATCCTGGATTTCCCCGCCAAGACCAAACCGACCGCCGAACCGGAAATTGAACATGGAGAACCTGTACGACTATAAAAAATTTGCGATTCTTTACGTGGACGACGAAGAGAAGTCATTAACCAACTTCACGCGCGCCTTCGGGGAGCAATTCCGCACCATGACGGCGACGACCGCGCAGGGAGGCCTCAAATTGCTGGAGGACCACGCTGATGAAATCGGCCTGCTGATGACCGACCAGCGGATGCCCGGCGAAAAGGGCGTGTGGCTGCTGGAGCGCGCCCGGCAATTCCGTCCGCGCGTCATCCGGGTGCTGGTCACCGCCTACGCCGACATGGACGCCGCGATCGCCGCGGTCAACAGCGGCGCGATTTACAAGTACGTTTCCAAACCGTGGGACCCGCCGCAACTGGAACAAACCCTGAAGCGCGGGCTGGAATTTTTCATCGTGCAGTCCGAACGCGACCAGTTGCTCCGCGAGAAAATGTCTGTCCTGCATAACATGCTGATCGCCGACCGCATTGTCAGCCTGGGCCTGCTGGCCGCCGGACTGAGCCATCACATCCGCAATTCGCTGGTGGCGGTGAAAACCTTTCTCGATCTCGCGCCGGTGAAAATGAGCGAGGAAAAGACGGATTTGCAGGGTCTGCGTAATCCCGACTTCTGGAAGGACTACCACCAAAACGTGCAGTCGCAAATCGAGAAAATCAACGCCTTGCTCAAAGACCTTTGGACGGCGTCGTCCAATCCGTCGGCGCCCTTCACCGACCAGGTTTCGTTGTATCAAATCGTCGGCGACGCGGTGAAATTGTACAAGGAACCGCTGGCCGCCCGGCGGATCGAGGTTGAAAACCGCATTCCGGATACGCTGCCTCTGTTGCGGGTGGACAGGCCGAAATTCACCCGGCTGTTTGAACTGTTGCTGAAGGAAGAACTGGCGATGCTGCCCGCCGGCAGCCGGATCACCCTGGCGGCAGAATTGCAGGATGGTCCTTCGCCGGAAATCGTTGTGCAAATCAACGACAACGGCCCGGGCCTGCCGGAGGAAGCGCTACGGGCGGTCTTTGATCCGTTTGTCGTGCGCGACCAGACGCCGTCCGAATACGGCATCCACCTCATGGCGTGCTTCTTCATCGTGCATCATCACGGCGGCAAGATTGAAGCCAGGACCAAGCCCGGTCAGGGCACGACCTTCACCCTCCACCTGCCGCTCCAGGGGGAACCGGTGACCATTTCCTCCAGCGATACGGATTTTCTCCGGAAGGCGCTGCTCAACGAGAATTTGTGGGAAAAACTGCTCACTTCAGCCTGATTTTCAGCCTTTTAGCCAAAGTTTTTCCAAATTTCTGCCGCAAGATTAGATTGACCTTTTGGCTCAATTTGTAGATGATTACCGGAGTGACTGGAATTGAGCGTCGCCGTCACTGGCTCAGAGTACAATGAAAACCATTTTGGTGTTGTCTCCTCATCCAGACTTCGCCGAAGTGATTCAGGCAAGTCTGAACCCGGAGGAGTATCGTATTGTTCATCGCATCGGAGTGGAGGAAGCCGAACCGCTGTTAACCCATGGGCTGGTCCGGGCCT
Organism: Verrucomicrobiia bacterium; assembly: GCA_025451535.1. GTDB lineage: Bacteria > Verrucomicrobiota > Verrucomicrobiia > Limisphaerales > UBA11358 > UBA11358. The sequence continues at coordinate 9,209 of JANWKE010000163.1, read as the reverse complement.
GCGTTCTGGATGTTGATCTCATCGGGGTCCAGGGAGTTTGGGTCATCGAACGGCTTCGCCGGCGCGACAGCAAATGTCCCATCATTGCCTACTCCGCCGACAACCAGTCCGAATGGGAGGAAGAGGCTTTCCTGCACGGTGTCACCCATGTCCTGACCAAACCTATCCGCGCCCGGCTGCTCAATTCACTGCTGGAGCGCCTCTGGTCGGTGCCCAAGTATCCGCAAGCGCGCGCCACTCAACCGACGGCCCTTACGCCCTTGCTGCCACCGGCTGCCGTCTCACGCCCCACCGAATCGCTTTCCGGCCGCGTTGCCAATGCGTCGCAGACGCTGAATGTCCTGCGCGATTTTTCGTCCATCCTCACGCATTCCCTGAATGCCGAGGCCATGCTCAAACAATTCCTGCTGTTCTTGCGCGAAATTTTCAGCGTCAATCGCGCCGCCATTTTTTTGAACCGCCCCGTCCTGCCGCTCAGCGAAACGGTGTCCCCGGGTCAGAACCACGGTCTGCGCGCCACCGCCGCCATCGGTCTCCCGTCGGGATTGCTCGAACATTTTGAACTGTCGCTCGAGGCCGGGATCGGCGGACAACTGGTCCGGCTGGGCCGAATCCTCCGTCGCGACAGCGACGAAGTCCGCGCCGACCCCGAGGCACAGAAGGAATTTGAATTGCTCGGCACCCAGGTCGCCGTGCCCGTGCTCGACCGCGAAACAGTTGTGGGCGTCGCCGTCTTCGACGGCCGTGTCACCGGCGAACCGCTGGTCAACACCGAACTGGAACTCATTTTCCATCTGCTCGAACAGGTTGGCCTGGCCCTGCGCAACATCTGGCTGCACGACCAGCTGGCCGGCAATCACGAGATGATGACGGATGTGCTGCGGGAACTCAGCAGCGCGTGTGTCGTCGTCGGGCGCGACCTGCGGGTGCTCCACGCCAACAAGGCGGCCCGCCGCCATTTCGGCCACAAAAACCGGCGGACCGGCGAACTGGAATTCAGCGATTTGCCGCAGGTGTTGGGTGCGAAGATTTATCAGGTCCTGCACACCGGCGCAGCGATGGGACCGTTCCGTTACGAGCCGGAGAGTTCGCCGGGCACCGTTTACAGCGTCAATGTCGTCCCGTTTCAGCGCGGGAATTCCTCCGTGCCGGTTTCCGCCCTGCTGACGGCGGAGGACCTCACTCAAACCGAACAGTTGCGCCATTTGGAGGTCGAGGCCGCCAATCTCCGCCTCATCAAGGCCATGGCCGACCGGCTCGCGCACGAAATCGGCAATGCGATGGTGCCGCTCTCCACCCATCAACAGTTGCTCGGGGAAAAATTCCGAGACGCGGAGTTCCGCAAATCGCTCGACTTCGCCCTGGCCGACGGGGTCAAGCGGGTTTCGCGCTTGCTCAACCAGATGCGATTTCTGGCGCGGGAGAACGAACCGGAACCGCAGGCGTTCCCCGTCGAGCAACTCATCGAAGATGCCTACCAGGAGGCGCGCAAGCACCAACCGGCGGACAAGGCCCAGTTGCAATACGAGAATGGCGGCAAACCCATCGTCATCACCGGCGACCGCGCCGCCTTGAAACATGCCCTGGCCGAAATCATGCTTAACGCCTTGCAAGCCAATCCCAAGGAACCCAGGATCGGTGTGAAGTTGCACACCAATCCCAACAACACGGGCGGACGCGAACTGGAAATTGAAGTCCAGGACAACGGAACGGGTTTCACCTCGGAAACTGCGCAGAAAGTACCCTCGCCCTTTTTCACCACGCGCAACGTCGGCCTCGGCCTGGGCCTCACCGTAAGCCGCAAAATCATCGAAACGCACCACGGCAAACTGGAAATCGTTCCCCCGCAGGCCGGCCAGCATGGCACCGTGCGCGTCCTGCTGCCGATTGATTCCGGCTCCACTATGGCTGTGTAAACGAGTGGTCGGCCGGGTGCCCGGCTTCCACCCACGGCAGTTTGTTCAACGTAATGGCCTGGTCGCAGTTGTAGGTGGCGCGTATCCCCCGCGCCGTGGAGCCGCCTTCCGTCGGATCGTCCCAGACCATGAACCACGTCCACCGTGGCTGTTCCTTCAAAATTTCCGGTGACGGCGCGGCGCCGACTTCCGCCAGCGCAATGGGCTTGGCCTTGGCCAGCGCCAGAAGCTGGTCATACTGATTCGGGGCAAAACCCGTGTGGTAAATGTCGGTGCCCAGAACGTCGACGACATCGTCTCCCGGGTAACAGGTATCGTAGGGATCCACATTCGGCGGTGTCACTTCATTGGCGCCATAGACCCAGATTAAATTATTCAGCTTGTGGAAATTCACCAGCCGGTCGAACAGCATCCGGTATAATTTTTGGTAGCCGTCCGGGCCGCGCTTCTGGCCCCACCAGAACCAGCCGCCGTTCATTTCATGGTACGGGCGCCAGAGCACCGGCACGTGCGCGTCCCGCAATTGCTGGAGAAACCAGGCAATGACATCCACCTGCGATTTCCAGCGTTCGTTGATCTCCGTGCCCGGCGTGATCAAATCGTGCCACTGCTCCTCGGTCAGCTTGCCCTGGATGGAATCCTTGAATTTGACCGGCTCGTCTTCAATCGGCCGCACCGCGTGCCACATGAGCACAATAATGTAACCCTCATGATATTTTTGAATCGCCTCGTCCACAATCTGCTGGCGGAAGTTGATGCCATCCCAGGTGCCGGGCGAATCGAAACCAAAATCCATCCCGAAAACCGCCGGATAATTTCCGCCGGCGCGCTGCGCCTCGACCAGGCGCGCGGAACGCAGCAGCGGCACGGCATGCTGGCCGGTCAGCGTGTGGTTGCCGGAAATGCTGTACAGATACTGCAGCAATTGGACCGCTTCCGGCGAGGCGTTCGGGGTCACCGGCTTGACGGAGGGCGGCGTGGCACCATCCGCCATCAGCGCCGGCGGGATCGCGCAAAAGAGGACCAGAAAAAAACCAAGGGAAATTTGTTTGAGGTTCATGCTTTGGAAATTAGACTTTCGCCTCTGCTCGGGTCAACGCCTTTTGATTGGGAAACCTGCACTTTGGGGCACCGCCTTGAAAGCCGCCACCGGGAAATTTATTTGCCTTCAATCCCCATGAGATAGGCAAAGATGAGTTCGGGTAAATCGCGGCTGTAACCGCCTTCCAGCACGCTGAACATCGGCACGCCAAGCCCGCGCAGTGATTGGCCGAGCCAGTGAAAATCCTCCGGCTCCAGGGTGCCACCGCCGAGCGGATCACGCACATAGGCATCAAACCCGGCGGACACGGCGACCAGCTCCGGCCGGAAATGTTTCATGTCCTCCAGCGCACGGGCCAGGGCGGCGCGGTAGGTTTCGTGCGGTGAAGCCGGCGCAACCGGGTAATTGAAACAGTTTTTGCCGACGTTGACGCCGCCGGTGCCGGGATAAAAGGGATACAGGTGGGTGGAGAAGAACGCGACACCGGGCTGATCCAGGAGAATGGCTTCGGTGCCATTGCCGTGATGCACGTCGAAATCGAAAACCGCAACGCGTTTCGCTCCCGTGGCCGCGGCATCCAGCGCGGCAATGGCAACGTTGTTCAAATAACAAAAACCCATCGCCTGATCGTGCAAGGCGTGGTGGCCGGGTGGACGCATGAGACTGAAAACAGTTTCACCGTTGCGCGCGGCTTGCAAGGCATCGAGCGCCGCGGCAGCGGACGCGCGGGCATAGTCGGTGATGTTTTCGTAAAACGGCGTGTCCGCGTCGAAATCCTCTGGAATTTTCAGACGCGCAAGATGTTCCGGCGAATGCGCGCGCAAAATTTGTCCATCCCTCACTTGGCCCGGCACCACCCAGGCAAGCGACAGCTCCGTCTGTTGCTTGAGGCTGGCCATCGTGGCCGTGACACGCCGGGGACTTTCGGGATGACCATAACTGGAGTAACCGGCGCAGCGTTCGTCGGTGATGATTTTCACAGAAGAAATTAAGCATGAACGGGCGCGAATAAACACAAATTATTGAATTTTGCCAGCGGGATGCTTCTGGCACTTTTGTTTCTGTGCTGACCAACACCATCGCCACCCGGGTCGCCGCCATCGCTGGCTTTCTGGCCGTGGCGCTCGGTGCGTTCGGCGCGCACGGGTTGAAGAAAATCCTGGAGCAAAACGGAACGGCGGCGATTTGGGAAACAGCGGTCTTTTACCATTTCATTCACGCTGTCATGTTGTTTGTGCTGACGGGGCGGAAACCGCTGGCCGCCGGGCCGTGGTGGTGTTTTCTGGCGGGCATCGTGGTTTTCTCCGGCTCGCTTTATCTGCTGGCGGTGACCGACGCGCACTGGCTGGGCGCCATCACGCCGCTGGGCGGGCTCAGTTTTCTGGTTGGATGGCTTTGGCTGGCCATCACCGCCGTCCGCGCCAAAGACTAAAACCCGCCGGGAAAGTCAATCGTTCCCCCCATGGTTCATGGTTCTCCGGATGGTCCAAATCAAAAGTCCCAGCTAATGCCTCCATTCACCGTATGGCTGGCGGCATTGTCGCGCGCCAGTTCACCGTCGTAATAGGCGAAGATTGAAAGGTGCTGCGAGCAGCGCGTGCTCAAACCGGTGACCAGGGAAAGGCTGTCCCGGCCCAGGGAAGGACTTTCCACCTGGAAAACGGTTCCGGCACCACTGGCCATCTGCGACTTGATCGTCCGGGCCGTGTCCAGGAATTCGTGCCGCCAGCCAATGCGTACCTCGGGCCGCAAGGTTTCCCTGGCGACGTGCCATTCGTATGCCAAACGCCATCCGATCAAGCTCCACAGGGAGTGACTGTCGTTTTCCATGACCTGCAGTGGTGATGAAGAACCGGTTTCCGTGAATCCCTCAATATCAACATAGACGTAGTGCAGCTCGGCCAGCATGCCAATAGTGAAATTGGTGAAACCGGTGTGTTGCAGGTCATAGCCGCCGCCAAACATGGTATCAATTTCGTAACCTTTGGTATCCCCGCTCGCAAAGCCACCCAGCGCGGCGCGTTTGCTGTCGTAACGACCGCCGCCGGCACCCACCTGGGCTTCCAGGTAGGCGTTGGTGCTGAACCAGGTCCCGTAAATGCCGCCCCGGCCACCTTCCATGTTCGCGCTGCCGCCATTCGCCAGGCTGGCTTCTCCGCCGGCGTAATCCAGCGTGAACCCGCCCGCGAGGCCGGTGTCCACCCGTTTATCGAAGTCCAAAGTGACGCCGGAGTTCTGGAGACGGTAGCCGGGAGCATCGGCCGAGCTGCTGACATTGATGAACTGGCCGTAGCCACCGGCAAACGCACTCCAGTCGTCATTCGGCATGGATTTTTCCATCAAGGGCAGGCTCCGATCCGCGGAAGCCAATTGCATCACGGGTCCGCCCGGTTCGAACAGCGACACGCTGCCACTCGCCAACGCGTAGCCATTGCGCAGATCGTTCATACGGCTTTGCACACTGCCGACGATCGTGTCCACACTGCCGAATTCCATGTCGAACAGGGCGCCCAATTCCTCCGGCGCGATCAGGTCGAAGTTCGCCGGAAGCTGCGGTCCGGGAACGGCATCAAGGATTGCGATCAAATTCGTCTCGCGCGGGTCGCCTTGCAATTGGTTCGTGCTCAGGTATCCGGAGAAGGAGTCAAGGGTTCCGGCCACCGCCCGCTGGTTATGCGTGAGGGCAAACGGCATAAAGCTGCCTTGCAGAGTAATCAGGTCAACTTTGTTGCCCTCATAAAGAGCGCCGAGTTCAAGCGCATAGGTGCTCTTCAACTGATCGTCCAGGGTTGTGAACTGGCCGGTCACACCGTCCGTTGCGGTCAAGATTGTAAACTGCTCGCCTTTCGTTGGCACAAAACCATTAAACAGGGAGACGACGAGCGTTCCGTCGATGGCCGCCGCGCCGTTGATGGCGAGTTGGTCGGGGAGCGCTGCCAGTTTGATTCCGAGACTCCCATCAGCGGTTTGGGTAAAATTGCCCGTAAGTGCCGTTGTCTGAATCCTTTCATTGCCGCCGGGACACAGCACGCCCGAATTTCGAAAGAGATTGCCCTGGCCGAGATTGATCGTTCCGCCCGCGTTAAACCAACTGTTTGAAAAATTGTTGAACTGGTTGTTGCCGCCGCCCAGGTCAACCGAGCCGATGATGACGCCGTAATTGTTGACGGTTTCATTGCCGCCAGTGCCAATGATGGCGGTGCCGTCCATGCCGTTCAACGTCGTGATCGCGCCGTAGTTGGTGAGCGTGTTGCCGGCCCCGCCCAGCAGGCGGACCCCGACGCTTGAACCCCAGCCGCCCTGCACCGTACCGCTGAGTATGTTCACGGAAATATCGCCTCCGCCGGCAGCTCCGACACTCTGGGCGCGGATGCCGTCAGAGTTGGTTCCCTGGGCGAAGATATTGCCATCCACAGTAACGCTGACGGCCTGGCCCGAGAGCAGGCCCCCTGCGCTCTGGGCGTAAATGCCGTGTGCATCGTTGCCGTAAGTGACGATGTTGCCGGATTGCACGACGGTGACCGTCCCGCCGGAACCGTTCCCGCCGACGCTGCCGGCGAAACTCACACCGGAGCCGGGGCTTTGAGTCGCGTCGCCTTGAGCTTGAGTGCCCGGACCAAAGAGCAGCGAACTTAAATCCAGCTCGTCGCTGATTCCGGAAAACCCGCCGCCTCCGCCGACGCTTTGCGCCAGGATACCGTGCGCAAATGCGCCATGCGTCACGATGTCACCGCGATTGGTGACCGTCACATTCCCGCCGTTGCCGCCGGCCCCGCCCATGCCGTTTGAAACCACCATGGTCTGGGTAAATTGGGTGAGATTCGTGAGCACATCCTCAAAAGGTGATGAGCTCTCAGGCAAACCGTCATTGCTGAAATCAAAGGTCAGCACGTTTCCGCCGGCCCCGCCGCCACCACCCACGCTTTGGGCCAGAATGCCGACGCCAAATACGCCTTCGGTCCAGACGTTGCTTACGTTGTTGACTGTCACGCCCCCGGCGTCGCCGCCAGCGCCACCGTTGCCGCCCAGAATGAAAGTGGAACTGAAACTTAACAGGCTGAGAGCCGGCGCGAGCGATTCCGGCGTGTTACTGAGTTCAATTTGATAGGTGGAGGCATTTCCACCGCTCCCACCGCCACCGCCGATGCTTTGGGCCTGGATGCCATAGGAGAACGCGCCTTTTGTGACTATGTTGTTGAAGCTGTTGACATTGACTGTTCCACCGGTTCCACCGCCACCGCCGTTGCCGCCCATGGACATCGTGAACGAATAGCTGGGACTGATGTCTTCCGCGCTTGTCAGCACGCTCAGGTCTCCGCTGATGGTTGTACTGTCGCCACCCTGTCCGCCGCCGCCACCCACGCTTTGCGCAAAGATGCCGGAGGAATAATTGCCCTCCGTCCGAATCCCACCGTTGTTGGTGACGCCAACTGCCGCCCCGTTGCCCGCAACGCCGCCTTTGCCTCCCACGGCGACGTTTGCGGTGACATCGCAATTATAGGTGAGGCTGACGGCGGTGCTGTTCCCACCATTGCCGCCGCCACCACCCACGCTCTGAGCCAGGATGCCGGCAGAAAGGGAATTGGAAGTGATAATGACACCGGAACTTTGCACCGCAACGATTCCGCCGTTGCCACCTGCGCCTCCGGAACCACCCACACTGACGGCCACATTTGCCGCGAAAGGAATTTCGTCAATGACATTCGCCGCTGCGGACAAAACGAAAGTATTTCCACCGTTGCCGCCGCCACCCCCGACACTCTGGGCGACGATGCCCATCCCATTAGTGCCACTGGTGATAATGTCGCTGTCACTGTTGATTGTGACCAGGCCGCCATCGCCACCTTGCCCGCCACCGCCGCCGATGCCGACGCTGACCCCGATGTTGGCGGCAACCGAGACATTGACCACGTTGGCGCCGTTTCCGCCTTTGCCGCCCACGCTCTGCGCAAAGATGCCGCTGGAATTCTGGCCGAAAGCCTCTAATTGCTGACGGGTGGTGACCGTTACGTTGCTGCCATTGCCGCCGCTGTTCCCATCGCCGCCCAGCGAGAAAATCGCCGCCCCGACGGTATTTGCGTTGCCGCCGCCGCCGCCCACGCTCTGTGCAAAAATTGTCGGTGAATTGTCGCCATAAGTTGTGATGGCGCCTGCATTGGTGACCGTAACGACCCCGCCATTCCCGGAGTTTCCGCCGTCGCCGCCCAACGAAACGGTGAACGCCCCGGAACCGGCCCCGTTCCCGCCACCGCCGCCGACGCTTTCAGCAAAAATGCCACTGGCATTGGTGCCAAATGTCGTGAGCGCGCCGGTGTTTATGACCTGGACCAGGCCGCCATCACCACCGCCTGCGCCGTTGCCGCCCATGGAAAAGCTCCACGCTCCGGAGCCTCGCCCGCTGCCGCCACCGCCGCCCACGCTTTGCGCAAAAATACTGTAGGAGAAATTGCTCATGGTTGTAACGCTTCCGCTGTTCACGATGCTGACGGAGCCACCTTTGCCGCTGTCGCCGCCTTCGCCGCCCATGGAAAAGCTGTAGGCTCCGGAGCCGGCCCCCTGACCACCGCCGCCGCCGACGCTTTGGCCAAAAATTCCACAAGAGTTTGTCCCCGCCGTGTAGAGGGAACCGCTATTGGCAATGGTCACACTATCGCCATCCCCGCCGCCGCTGCCACTGCCGCCAATCGAGATGAGCAGGCCGCCGGAACCGGCCCCACTCCCGCCTCCACGACCGATGCTTTCGGCGAAGATGGCATCGGCATTATCGCCGAGGGTGGTCACCGACCCTGAGTTCGTGAGCGTGACGCTGCCGCCGTTGCCGCCGAGGCTGCCGCTTCCACCAATAGACACCAGTCCGCCGGAGCCGGCGCCGTCACCACCGCCGCCGCCAATACTTTGAAGGTAGATTCCCCGCGCATCATCGCCAGCGGTGTGGATGTTACCGGAATTCGCCACGATGACCGCGGCTCCGTTTCCTCCGGAAGAACCCCGGCCGCCAAGCGAAATGAGCCCACCCGAACCGGCTCCGCTGCCGCCGCCACCGCCAATGCTCTGCACCTGGATGGCCGTGGAAAGGCTTCCCGTGGTTGAAATCATTCCGCTGTTGGTCAGGGTGACGATCCCGCCGTTGCCGGCGCTTGAACCGTCGCCGCCAATCGAAACCAATCCGCCGGAACCTGCGCCGCTCCCGCCGCCGCCGCCGATGCTTTGAATGAAAATGCCGCGGGCATTGGTGCCGTAGGTGAGAATCC
>JANWKE010000162.1 GCA_025451535.1 Verrucomicrobiia bacterium | reverse complement strand
CCCGCTTATTGACTTCACCCGCACCCCCGGCCAGACCGTGGGGGTGCTGATTACCCGCGCGGGATTCCTCATCCGATACAATGAAGAGAACGCCCGCCCCTTGGGCGGGCCGGCCGCAGGCGTGCGCGGCATCAATTTGTCGAAGGGCGACGATACGGTGGCCCTGGCTATCGTCGTACCGGACGCCAAACTGCTGGTGGCGGGCGAGAACGGCATCGGCAAGCGCACGGACTTCGAGGAGTACCGCGTCCAATCCCGCGGCGGCAAAGGCATTATCACCATGAAGACCACCGAGAAGACCGGCGGGGTGGTAGGCGCGTTGACCGTGCGGGATGCCGACGAAATCATGCTCATCACGTTCAAAGGCCAGATGGTGCGGACGTTTGTAAAGGACATCCGCGAAGCCGGTCGCAACACGCAGGGCGTGAAACTGGTCGGTCTCGATGCCGGCGACAAACTGCAAGCCATCGCCCCGGTTATCGGCGAGGACAAGGAAGACGTAGCGGTCGAAGCCGGCCCGGAAAAATAATTTTTAAAACATTGCTTGCCAGCCTGCGGTTTTAAGATACAATCAATTGCGTCCGAATGGTTTCGGAGGTTGTAGGAAGTAATTTCTTCTGCCGATCGGTTCCTCGTTCGACTCAAATTGTCGGCAAGAAGAACAATGAAAAAACATATTTTGATTGTATTGGTGCTGGTCGGTCTGACCCCGTGCAGCCGTGCCAGCGACCTCAACCCAACTGGTGCGGCACCCGCCAATAACCCGGCGTTGGCCAGCAACAACGCCTTGGAACTCCTGGCGATGGAGACCAGCAACAGCCAGGCCATCCCCGGTGCTGTGCTCTCAACCAATGTTTCCACCAACAAGCCAGTCTGGGAGAGCAGTATCACCCTCGGGGCCACTGCGACCGCAGGTAACGTTAACAGTGCGCTGGCCACCGGCAATTTCCAGACCCATAAAAAAACGCCGTTCGACGAGTGGAATCTGGGCATGGATGCCGTTTACGGCGAGGTGAGTTCCGTCAAGAACAGTGAATCCCTGCACGGCTTCGTCCAATATAATCACCTGTACAGTGAGCGTTGGTACGGCTATGCACGCGCCGACGCCTTGCACGATGGCATTGCCGATGTGGCCTACCGCTTCACATTCAGCCCCGGCGCCGGCTATTACTTCATCAAAGACAAGGAAACGTCGCTGGCAGGTGAGATTGGCCCGGCCATTTTGTATGAAAAACTGGACGACGAGTACCACACTTACCCGACCTTGCGCCTGGGCGAGCGTTTTGAGCACAAGTTCGACGGGCACGCCCGCCTCTGGCAAAATGTGGAATTTCTGCCGCCGTTCACCGACCCACGCGCCTTTCTCGTCAATGCCGAAGTGGGTGTGGATACCCCGCTCAGCAAGCACTTCAGCCTGCAAACGTATGTGCAGGACAATTACGCCAACCGGCCCGCGCCGGGATTCAAGGACAACGATGTGAAACTGGTCAGTGCGCTGGCGGTCAAATTTTAATTTCAGCATTGTAGCGGCGCTCTATGAGCGTCGCACCCGCGGTCGCAGACCGCCGCTACAGTTTACGGCGCAATCCGCTCCAGCTTCCACGAACCCTCAGGCTGCCGCGTGAAGCGGAACCGGTCGTGCAACCGGCCGGGCCGGCCCTGCCAGAATTCAACCCAGTCGGGCTTCAAAACGAAACCGCCCCAGTTGGACGGCAAGGGAACCTCGCCGGGAAAACGTGAGGCCATTTCATTCCACTTTTTTTCCAGCGCGGCGCGGTCGGCGACCACGTCGAATTGATTTGATGCCCAGGCGGCGAGCTGGCTCCCGTGCGGCCGGTTTTTGAAATACGCCTCCGTTTCTTCGCGCGCCAACCTGGTCACCACGCCGCCGACACAAATCTGTCGTTCCAAATCCGCCCAATAAAACGTCAAGGCCGCGTTGGGATTTTCCGCAAGTTCACGGCTCTTCCGGCTCTCATGGTTTGTGTAAAAGACGAAGCCGCGTTCATCCACACCCTTGAGCAGGACGGTGCGGGTGGAAGGCCGGCCGGCCCGGTCCACTGTAGCCAGCACCATGGCAGTCGGGTCCGCCGGGGCGTGACCGAGGATCGCGTGCCACAGTTTGAAAAGCGCGATGCCGATTTTGCGCCAGCGGCTGCCGGACGATTCACCTGCCGCCTGCGCGAACCATCGTTGAAATTGCGCCACCGGATTGGTCTCCAAACCCGCGCGCCGCAAGCTGCCCCGCGAATATTCCCGCCTGATGTCGGCCACACCCATAATCCCGCGCACCTTACAATGGTGGTGCTTCGGGAGCGAATCAATTTTGCCAGCTCAACCCGCCAGATTACCGTTGGCGATTAGCGTTGATGATAAAATTGAATGGACTTTTGACGCGCTTCCACGACCCTGTTTCCCACCATGTTTTCGCTCCAAATGCTCTTCGGCAAGGCCGACCGTTTTTATCAGTTACTGGAAGACGCGGCCCAGGAAGCCCACGCCAGTGTCCGCCTCGTCATCGAAATGCTCCAGGCATCCGCTCCCGCCAAAAATCTCGACGACCTCGCCCTTTCACGGCGCAAGGAGAAGAAGATCGGCGAGCAAATTACCACCGAGCTGGTGAAGACCTTCGTCACCGGCCTGGAACGCGAAGACATCGAGGCCCTGGCGCTGTCGCTGCGCAAAATTCCCAAGACGGTCGAAAAACTCGCCGAACGCATCAACCTTGGCCGCCAGCACATTCAAGGCGTGGATTTTACCCGCCAGATTCAAATCCTCGAACAGTCCACCGACGTGGTGTTGGCCATGGTCAAACAGCTTCGCGATGTGAAGCACCTGGAGATCATCCACGAATTAAACACCAAACTCCAATATCTCGAAGGCGAGGCGGACCGCCTGATGTTGAATTTGCTGGAAGACCTTTACAGTGGACGCCACGACGCGACCAGGGCCATGGTCATCCGCGATCTTTATGAATTGATGGAAAAAACCATTGACCGTTGCCGCGACGCCGGCAACGTGGTCATGCACATCGTGTTGAAAAATTCCTGACCCGCGCGATGCTCCTCATCCTCTTTGTCATCATCGCGGCACTGGTGTTTACCTACATCAACGGTTTTCATGACACGGCCAATTCCATCGCGACGGTTGTTGCCACCAAGGTGCTGTCGCCGCGGCAGGCGGTCATGCTGGCCGCCGTCACCAATTTGATTGGCGCCTTCCTGGGCACGGCCGTTGCGACCACCATCGCTTCCGGGCTCGTGGACCCGAAAGTCGCCACGTCCGAGGTTTTGATCTGCGCCCTGCTCGCCGCGATTTTCTGGAACCTGCTGACGTGGTGGTTTGGCATGCCGGCCAGTTCATCGCACGCACTCGTCGGCGGCTTGTGTGGCGCGTGTCTCGCCGCCGCGCATAACAATTGGAATGTCATGGTCTGGTCCATTCCCAGCCATGAACATTGGTGGTTGGGCAAAGGTCTGCTCTGGAAAGTCGTCGTCCCCATGATTTCGTCGCCGATTTGCGGATTGGTGGGCGGCTTCCTCGTCATGGGCATGCTCTATTTCCTGTTGCGCAATTGGCGTCCCACCACGGTCAACCGGACCTTCGGCATCCTGCAGCTGGGCAGTTCGAGTTTCATGGGCATCAGTCACGGCATGAATGACGCGCAAAAGACCATGGGCATCATCGCGCTGGCGCTGGTGGCCGGCACCAGCGGCGGATTGTTCGATCATCTGCCCGGCTGGCTATCGTTCCTCCGCACCGCTCCGCCGGGGGCAAACCAGCCGCTGACCATTGCCGCGTGGATAAAGGCCCTTTGCGCGCTGACGATGTGCGCCGGCACCGCCGTGGGCGGCTGGCGTATCATCAAAACGCTCGGTCACAAAATGGTCCGATTGCACCCCGTGCACGGTTTCGCCGCGGAAACGACCGCCGCCACCGTGCTGATCACCGCCGCGCATTTCGGGATGCCGGTTTCCACCACCCACGCCGTCAGCACCTCCATCATGGGCGTCGGTTGCGCGAAAGGTTTGAATCATCTCAAGCTGGAGGTCGTCGAACGCATCGTCTGGGCATGGATATTGACGCTGCCGATAACCGGTGGCGCGGCTTATCTGCTGGTGCGCGCCGCGCAGATGGCCGGCTGGATTCCGTGAACTCTTGTAGCGGCGGTCTGCGACCGTCGCACATTTACTAAAAAAAGAAAAATTGGCGGCGCTCGCAGAGTGCCGCTACAGAAGAAGAATTATCCGGTTTTATATCGGTCTTGCTGAAATTTCCAGCATCCGCTCAATCGGCAACCGGGCGCGTTTCAGGATTTCCGCCGGTAATTCAATGCGCGGCGCGAGGCGTTTCATACAATCGCGGACCTTTTCCAGCGTGTTCATCTTCATGTACTTGCACTCGCTGCACCGGCAATGGTCTGACGGCAACCGCTTCACGTCAAACGACGGCGCGCACAGGAATTCCTTGCCCGGACATTCCTTCTGCATGCGGTGGATGATGCCCGACTCCGTCACCACGATGAATTTTTTGGCCGGGTCGGTTTTGCAGAAGGTAATCATCCCTTCGGTCGAGCGCACGGCATCGGCGAGGTCGCGCACTTCGCGCAAACTTTCCGGATGCACCACGACCTTGGCGTCGGGAAATTTCTCGCGCAATTGCAGGACCTGATCACGCCGGAACTCGACGTGCGCATAACAGTTGCCCTGCCACAAGGTCATCGGCCGGCCGGTCTGTTCCATCACCCATTGGCCGAGGTTTTCATCCGGGACGAACAGAATATCTTTGTCCTTCGGCGCGGCCTGGACGATCTTCACCGCGTTGCCACTGGTGCAAATCACATCCGTCAGCGCCTTGACCGCCGCGCTGCAATTGATGTAGGCGATGGTCCAGAAATTGGGGTTGGTCTTCTGCAACCCGGCCAGCTTGACCGCCGGACAACTTTCCTCGAGCGAACAACCGGCGTCCTTGTCCGGCAGCACGACGATCTTGTTCGGATTCAGAATCTTCGCTGTCTCGGCCATGAAATGCACGCCGCAGAATACGATTACGTCGGCGCTGGTTTTGGCCGCCTGTTGCGACAGCCCGAGCGAATCGCCGACGAAGTCCGCCACCTCCTGGATTTCGGGGACCTGATAATTGTGCGCAAGAATGACGGCGTTCAGTTGCTTTTTGAGCGCAAAAATCTCCTTCGCCAGCGGTTCGAACCGCGAAGGCGCCATCGCCGGGCGAACTTGCAGGTCGTCCAGAGCCAGCGTGGGATTGTCAGCAACATCAATCATGGTGAAAAGTTACCGCCGTTTATCGCGAGCGTCAATGAACGCAAATCAACTTAACCACGGATGAACACGGATGGACACGGATTCCCAAAAAGTAGGAGGCGAGGTAACGAGACTCATTTCAGTTGGAGACTCCTCACATCCGCTGCTACATCAATAAACGACAACGAGTACTGCGGCACCCTGTGCCGACTTAACCACGTCCTCAAACTTCTCATCCTTCGTGTTCGGCGCTTTGAGTTTGGCGGAAACGGCCGGCACTGATTCGAGGAAGCTTAAAAGCAAACTGCTCTTGACCGCGTAATTGACATTCTCCGGCAACGCCCCGCTCGACGCCAGCGCCGCCGAAGCATCCAGCTTGGCCGACACGATGCCGATCACGTTGCCCCGGTCATTCGGAATGCGCCTTTGGCGTAGCGGCTTTCGGGAGAAAGCCGCCATCTGAATTCCGGCACAGTTTGCGGCGCTCTGCCGAGACGCCGCTACGTCAGGATGGTTGCCTCGTTCCAAAGCGCCAGAGGGCCGCTTTTCCCCGTTCGCCTATCCCAGAATGATTTCAAGAATCCGCGTTCATCCGGCCTGGATTGCGGAATTTTTGGCTAACGAAATTCCACACCTTCAATTGATGACCCATTCAATCAGCTTCGATGCAACCTGGCTTCCCGCCATTCTTTGAGCTTGGTTTCAGCAAGTTTGATTTGTTCCGGGCTGAAGGCGGGATTGGCTTCGATCTGTTGAATGATTTTTTCGGCCCGTTTGATATTGCCGCAGTACCGGGCGTGCGTCTCGGCCAGCTTCAGCGATGAATCAAAATCCGACGGTTGTTCCCTGGCTTTTTGTTCCAGCATTTCGATGGCTGTGCCGAAATAGCCTTTGGCGAGCAGCGCATCAAGCGATTCGGGTTGAGCTTCGGCGACGATTTGTTTCACGCTCGGGTGGCTCCATTCATCAATGGACCGGCGGGCAAATTCGATATGGGCGCGTGCGATGTGGGGTTGCTGTTCGAGAGACCGAAGCACTTCGCTGGCTTTGTCGCTGCGATGCAGGTCCTGCGCATAGAGCCGCATCAGCATGAGCGCCGCATCCACATTGGCCGGGTTTGCCATCAGCAGTGAATTGAGCATGGCTTCAGCCTCACTCAACTTTCCCCGCGAACGCAGTTGGTAAGCTTCAGCCAATGGTTTGGGCATTGGAGCGTCGTCCGGCTTGACGCCGAGGCGTTCCAACATGGTATCCAGGGTGGCTACGCTGACGTCGCCGGATTCCTGGAGCATTCGGCACAATTGAATGGCCTCTTCCTTCCGACCATTCCTGACCAGGCTGGCGAGCATATCCAAATCACGACGGCTTTTATGGGGATCGAACCGCCGGCGGTCTTCGGGATCAATCAGCCCGTGAAACGCGTGCGAGCATAATTCGCCGAGGCAACCGCACCAGAGCAGGACCAGCGGCAGGGCAAATATCAGATACGCCATTCCGCTCGCCTGATCACCGTATCGCCAGTATCGCCACAAACTCCAAAAGGTCAATTCCACAAGGAACAGGGTGATGCCACAACGGATCGCCCGGCGGATAAAATCTTTCCTTTCATTCTCACCCGTCAGCTTTGCGTCATAGCCGCTCAACCACCAGGAAGCGACGGTGGCGAGTGCTAATACGACAATATTCGCAAGGAAAAAAAGCATAACGAGCACAACCAGCCAAAACCCGGCAACCTGAATTATTACACCGTCAATTCACCAGGAATTGGCGTTCTTCGGCCGTGAGAACCCTCCATTCGCCTGCAGCCAGCGTGCCAAGTTTCAATCCGCCGATGCGTACCCGAATCAGCCGCAGCGCCGGATGCCCGATGGCGGCGGTCATGCGGCGCACCTGCCGGTTTTTGCCTTCAATTAATTCCAGGCCAATCCAGCACGTCGGCACGGTTTTGCGAAAGCGGATGGGCGGGCGGCGCGGCGGGATTTGTGGCGTAGCGGCGTCACGGCCGAGCGCCGCCCATTAGGGGGCGGGGCAGGGAGGGGGGCCCCGGCCAGGCGCCGCGAACCCCCACATACCGCCCCGCCCCCCCCCCCACCCCCGGGGCGAAACCCTGGCCGCGGGGTGG
>JANWKE010000161.1 GCA_025451535.1 Verrucomicrobiia bacterium | reverse complement strand
TACGAGCATTTTCAGGGACTCGGGTATGACCTCGACCAGGAGCCAAAATTGTTCGACGGCATCTATACCGGCACCGAGACGCGCGACCCCATCATCACCGACCAGCATTTGCAGCAGTATGAGAGCTACGAAATCATCCGCTACTTTGACAACATCGCGCCGGGCCGCAACGGCGGCGGTTGGGTGGACACTTATAGCATCCGGTACCTTGACCGCTACGCCGAGCAGCTTTGGGACACCTTCTTTGCCAAGGCCCCGCAAATCATGCTGTTCGAATGGTCGGCCATGAGCCGGCCGGTCGTGCCGGGTGACCGTGAAGCCTGGCAAAACCTGCACACGAGTTTCGACTACACCCGGATGCTGGCGGATTTTGAAACCAATCCTCCGGCCGGTCTGACAAATCCCACCATTGCCTCCGTCGCGAGTTACAGTCTGAAACAATTGGACCCATTTCTAGGCCAGTTGGGCAAGCCGATTGGCATCGCCAGCTACAAACCGTATCAATCCACCGGCGAAGATTTTCTGCACAATTACCTGGGCATGATTGGCATTCCGATTGAGCTGTATCCGTACTTCCCCACCAACGCGGACCTGGTGCTGCTGACTGAATCGGCCAAGTTCGATCCCGACATCGTCGCCAAAATCAAACAGCAACTGGTCGCCAGCAAATCCGTCGTCATCACCTCCGGCCTGCTCCGCGCGCTGCAGGACCGGGGTATTAACGACATTGTGGAATTGCGCTACACCGACCGCAAATTGCTGGCGCACGAGTTTTACGGCGGATTCGGCGCCGGCAACGGTGCCGACCTCGGCAATGATCCGAACGCAGCCGTCCTGCTGCCGGTGATTGAATTCCTGACGAACGACGCGTGGCCGCTGGTGCGCGCGATGGGCAATGGTGGCGCCTGTCCGCTGCTGCTGATGGACCGCTATTCCAAAGGCGTGCTTTATGTTTTGACCATTCCCGACAACTTTGCCGATTTATACCGGCTGCCGCCTGCCGTCACCGGCGCGCTCAAGACCTATTTGATGCGCGGCTTCCCCGTTCGTTTGGACGGCACCAGCCAGGTCGCACTGTTTGCGTATGACAACCATACGTTTATCGTGGAATCCTTTTTGCCTGCGGAAACCGACGTGAAGATTTCCGTGCCCGGTGATTACACCAAACTGCGGAACCTGGTCACCGGCGGAGAGATTGTCGGCCAGGCGCCGGAGGAACTGCAAGATTTTGGACGCCGTCAGGCTACAGGTGAAAACCGCGAATCCTTCAACGTGCATCTCCTGCCGCACAGCTACGAAGTGTTTGAGATGGAAAAGTAAATCGGCGCGCCGAGCTCAGAGCCAGGAGCCGGGTCATGGCTCGCTCGCAAAAGGATTCCTCACTGCTGCTTAAGCACAAACTGACGAGTGCCAGGGGCCTCGAAGTTTAAGGGCGCATTGGAACTGCCGGGCTTATTCACCGCCAAAGTGACCGTGCCATTCTCGAACCGGTATAACCCGTAACTCGTCTTGCCAATAAATTGAGGGGCCGAACATTCGCTGATGGAGAGAACGATCTGTTTCGGGTTTGCGTCTTCCCGAAGGGAGAAATCTCCCTTGTACCATTCGTTGGTATCCCCGCCACGGAACTCCCAATGCGCTCCGGAAACGATCAAACTGCACTTACCCTTCATGTCGGCTCCGACCTCGTCACCTTGCCACGTGCCCTGGAGCCTGGCCGTGTCCGATTTATGCAACGCCGAGCACCCCAGCGCCCCCAGCAGCACGACCACGCTTGTCAAAACGAGCATATCCGCTGTTCTTTTCATTGATTTGCCTTTCTCTGTCGGCTTGCTTTGCGCTGATTCTCAATTTGCGTCACCGCTTGGTTCGCTGATCACGCGTTGCGCACCGGGCTTCAGGCCCAGGTATAATCCGAGCCCTAACACGGCTATCGCCAGCATCTGGACCAGGTGAAACGCGCCATTATGGTCAAAGGGAACCCAGATCGTGAACGACAGGCTGCTGGCCTGAACCGCCGCCGCCGCCAGATTAAGAAAGATGGCCAAGGCCACGATTCCCGCTCCTTTCAACCGATGTGTCGCCGCGAGGAAGGAGTAGATGGCCAGCGCGCCGGCCATCGCCACCGCCTCGTACACCAGGAAGATGATAAACCCTCCGTCGAGAAATTCGGTCATCCCGAAAAAAATGGCTCCCACCCCGAGGCTGCACGGAACGAGACGGCCGGCAACGACACGGCCACGCCAGTCAAAGAAAGCACCGACCAGGAACAGGGCTACCAGAAGTCCCAGACTCAAGTAGAGCGGTTTCCAGAGCGCAGCGCGCCAGGGATGCGGCATCTCCAGTCCATGTGCCGCGGACCCAAGGAAGGATACAAACGCCAGCAAACCCAATACCCAACACCATAACCCTATTCTCCACCGATCACCGGTCGGCGTCCGCCACAGACAGGCCAGAACCACCACGCACTCAATGGCCAGTAGCGTATCGGTTGCGCTCGTCGTGATTTCAGCCGGTGAAGCGACCAAATCCATGGTGGGGCGTTTTGGTTCAGTGAACAGTTTAAGTCGGGTTTAGAACGGACGCCTTTTGAGGCGTTACATAATTACCTTATCCACTACTTTCATGCCAGTCCATAAGTATTTATAACAGGCGAGGTTTCGCGCTTGAACCGCAGTGTCAATCCCGACTTGTTGAGGAATGAGACCAAGGGCGCATCTTGATACTACACCGACATCGCCGGCGGGAATCGTAGCGCGGGCGTCCTTGCCTGCGGGTTTAGGCGGCGTCTCGCCGCGCGAAGCCACCTCGACCTTGAGTCCTCGCAGCAGGACGCCGCCTAAACCCGCAGCCGAGACGGCTGCGCCACCGGAGCAGGCACCTTGAATCGCCTGTTAGCGTTTGGTGTTCAATCTTATCCGACATTCCAAATCCCGCATGGCGAGACAACTTGGACTCAGAGTTCGTAACTCGGCGAACCTGCCCGCTTGCACCCGACCCTCAACCGCCGGGCACTCAACCATTCTAACGGCTCCAGCCTGTGGGGCGGCAGGCAACGAATTATTTGAGCGCCGCCTTAAGGAGTTCGCGCGGATAGGCGGAGGGACTGGATACCTTCTCCTGGACATTTGTGCCCGCTTGAGCCGGTTCGCCCGGAAACCGGAAGGCGTCAATCTTTTCCGCCAATCCGTGGCCGGGTCGCAGGCCTGCCAGGAAGGCGTCCCATTCGTCCCCAGCCTGTTGGTTCTGACTGCTGCGCCACAGACAATAGCGCGTCAACCCATCGCCGACCAAAATTACCCGGCCAAAATGCTTCTTTTGGAACCTGCCGTCAGCCTGGACCCAACTTGCGTAACAGAAAAACGGAAAATGCGTCGCATTCGTTCTGCCCTCGATGTCCGATTCCCAAATCACCTGCTGGTGCGCCTTGTCCCACCGGCCATTGCTGTGAAGAGGCGGCGCCGGCAGCGACAGTCGGACGGCAAGATGATCGGGTTGGCCGAACAGATCAAATTCAAGCAAATTCCCGATCGCATCGTTCAACACCTCGGACGGCTCGGGTTGCTTAAGGTCGGGATTCAGCTTCTTATCCTCCTCCCATTGCTTGAGTTTCGCGCGGTAAAGCTCGGTACCGGCGAGATACTTATCAAACGATTTTTCCATCGTTGTCTCGTCGGCAAGAAAAGCGAGCGAGGCCGGCACGGGTTCGGTGTCCGGCACACCCATTTTACGCGCTACCAGCCGTTGAATCCGGTGTAACAAAGCCGGCGGGTCATCCCCATACACCTCCCGGAATACGGCGGGGACGTCTCCCATCGTTAAATAGCCGCGTTCGACAAGGTACTGGCCAAACCGAACAATAAATTCCTCGCTGGCGTTGGTGGTGTAGCTGCCGGTCAGCTCGCCTTCCCACGAATACGCACCAAGATTTTTGAGATCGCGCCGTAAATCCACATCCAGAAATTGGTGCAGCTTGTCGTAGCCGGGTTCGTGCCCCAACTCCTTCCGGCTCCAGCCAACGAACAGGTCGGCCAATTGATCGGCCGCCTGAAAACGCCGTTCGGTCATGCCCGCCAGGTCATCATTACCCCGGAATCGCTCCACGTAGAAACCTGTCTCTCCCAGGCTGTTGGTTAAACAAGTATAGGCGCCCACGCCACCGACATCAGGCGGGAACTGGTTGGTGAATTTACCGCGGGCAACATATCGCAGGCCGTTGTTGGTCAGGCCACCCGGTGGGTACAGAGCGGTAATCGCCGCCAGTTCGGCCGCGCCAAAGGGCTGGTAATTGGGCACGCCTGTGTTTGTGTTCACCCCGTCCTCGCAATAAAAGACCAGCGTACGTTCAACCACGTTACCCTGCGGTTTGAGTTCAACGAGGTACTGGTTGTGCGGGCAACCCGTCACGACGAAGGTTATCGCGACCAGGACAAAAGGGAGGCATCTGGAAACTGAAAGCTTCTCCCGCAGGAGAATTCCCGTTCTTTTCATAATCATCCTTCCGTTGCGATCCGGACTGGAGTTTGGGCCAGCTGGAAATCGTGATCAGCACTCAGCCACGCCGGGCCGGCAATGTCAACCCGAATGCTCAAGCTCCGGAAAGGGATTCCGCTGTGACTCTAACGTAAAAGTAACAGGCCGCTTCAAGACTCTCACTGCTCAGGTCAGAAATGCGGTGAACTGAATCATGTCAGTGCGATGGACTGACAATCCAAAATTGAGCCACGGCACAAAAACGACAAGCGCGAAATCGGGCGTGAGCCTCAGCCAACGGCGGACCCGCCGTTGGCCGCGAGCCCTTTCGGTGATGAATCAGGTGAGGACGCATTATCACAAAGACATCGGATGCTAATGCGCCGTGGCTTGTTTCCTGCTAAAACGCCGGCATGACATGGTTGTTTTTTTGTCATGATGTTTTTCTGTTGTTTTTCACGAAACGTTCAGCGGTGGCGGTTGTAGAAACCTCGAAAGAACCTGCCGTATTTTTGTTTTATCGCCTCAGTTGTTCCCACCGGACCCTCTTATGAAAACGAAGTCCAAATCCTTTCTTTTAGCCGCGTGTCTTTCCTTTGGCAGGGCAACCGCGGTCGGAGCCGTCATGCTGTTCGCCGCCAGTGTGCCGGCGCAAAACCTGTTTGTGTCGGTATTTCAGTATAATGTGCCGTTCACTCCCGCCAGCACCATCATTGAAATCACGCCGGGCGGAGCGCAGAACACCTTCGCCTCCGGGTTGGGTGAGCCTTTTGGACCGGTCTTCAACGGCGCAGGCAATCTATTCGAGGCGGATTACTACAGCGGCGACATTTATGAATTCACTCCCGGCGGAAGGCAAAGCACCTTTGCTTCCGGGTTGAATTATCCCTGTGCCCTGGCCTTCAACCACGCGGGCAACCTGTTCGAGACGGACTACGGTAGCGGCAACATTTATGAATTCACTCCCGGCGGAGGGCAAAGCACCTTTGCCTCCGAGTTGAATTATCCGTATGCCCTGACCTTTGACAACGCGGGCAACCTGTTTGTGGGAGATCAGGGCAGCGGCAATATTTATGAATTTACGCCGGGCGGCGCCAGGAGCACCTTTGCTTCCGGGTTGGGGAGCCTTTACGCATTGGCCGTTGACAGCGCGGGCAACCTGTTTGAGGCGGATGGCAGCAGCGGCAACATCTATGCATTTACACCGGGTGGAACCCGAAGCACCTTCGCCTCCGGGTTGAATGATCCTGATGCTCTCGCCTTTGACAATGCGGGCAACCTGTTTGCAGCCGACATCAGTGGCAACATTTATGCATTTACGCCCGCGGGCGCCAGGAGCACCTATGCCTCCGTAACCGGCGTTCCCGAGGGACTGGCTTTCGATCCCCCGCCCGTACCCGAACCCTCAGTATCGGGTTTGGCGGCCATCGGTGCCGTCTCTCTGCTCCTGTGCCGCCGCCGCCGGAACTCGCGTGACACCACGTTGTCGGGGAGAGCACCAGCCGGCGCCGGTGCTTCTATCGGCCGGGAAACGAACCCGTCGGCCAGCGATGGTAAATCGTTTCACTCTTATCACATTCGAAACGTTCCAAGGCTGTTGCCTTAACAATCAGGGGGGATTCAATATACCGTTGGTTGCTTTCGAACTGTTTTCAAAGCGGGGTGCGATCGTATTTGAAATCCCATTGGCCGCTGAACCTCCTGCCCCGTGTGGAGGGGGAAGTGTTTGATAGGTTAAAATGGCCTTATCCACCCGGTTCGAATCGTTGTCGCTCGATAAATTGCCGGCGGCGGGATTCAGCGTCCTCGCCGGTGTTGTCGGGGAGGTCTTGTTGCCATGGGGATTCTGTCTTCCGCCCACCAACACCGCGGTCAGGCCTGAAACAATGACCAGCAAGGCCAACCTGGTCCGGTATTTTCTGAAGAAACCTCTTGGTGGCCTGCGGCGTCCGGTCGAATAGGGCAACTGGTTTCTCCGCCGGCCGCGCATGACGCAGGCCCGCTTCCAGTCCTTCCATGCGTCCCACATCAAAACCAGCACGAACACACAACCCAGCAAACCAACTCCATCAAACATCAGGTCGCCAAATAACGGGTGTATCAATCGCAACATATCCTCCTTGTCCGACCGCCGGTTGTCGGCGGTCCGAGTCAGGATATTAGGTGATGTAGAAACAAAAACTCAACCACCGATTTGAAACAATTGAGTGAAAATTGCACAGCAACCATTTAAGCAAGACTGGCATGCCGGGTCGTAGCCCGGAGCATTTTTGCTCCTACTCCTTTGGCTCCGGCCCGCCTTCGTTTCACTTCGGCGCGGCAGTCTTCGCTCTCCGCGCTGCTCCGAGCGAAGACTGGTGGAGCCGAGGGGAGTCGAACCCCTGACCTTCTCATTGCGAACGAGACGCTCTACCAACTGAGCTACGACCCCAGCCTTGCCGTTCGGACATCCATAGCTTTGGCACAAAAAAACACGTCGCGCAATTCTTAAGTAATTCCCGTCATCAAACCACAGTCCGCCAGCCCGTACCGGGAGCCCCGGCATCCTGCCGCTCCTTCCGCAATCGAAACCATGAACTCGCCGACAGGATGCCGACGCTCCCGATACGGTTCAATTGCCGGTTGGCATTTCCCATTGCGCTTGCTACCCTCCGCCCGCATGTCCGACGCGGCTGCGGCAGCCCAAACGCCTTCCAAGGCACAAGTGTTTCTCCGCCGGTTAATCACCACGGTGATTCTCTGGACGGTGATTCTGGCGGGACTGTTTTCCAGCAACGCGATGATTGCCGACGGGCTTTTTCTGCTGATCATCTTCTTGCTCGCGCTGGCCGGCCTCGCGGAATTTTATGGGCTGGCCGAAAGGCGCGGCCTCGCCTGCTTTAAATGGTGCGGCCTGGTTGGCGGCGCCTTGCTCATGGTCGGGACTTTTTTAAACCTGACCGGCCACATCGGCACGTCCGGCTCACCCGCGCGCGTGAACGACTTCGAAACCGGCTTTCTCATCCTCTTCGTGTTGGGGTTGTGCTTGCGACAACTGGTTTCGCGCAACGGCGCCTCGGGCATGGTCGCCATCGCGACAACGCTTTTGGGCCTGATGTACGTGCCGTGGCTGCTGAATTTCATCCAGAAAATCAATTTCTTCCCCGGCGCGGAGGGCAAATATTTCCTGCTCTATTTCGTGCTGTTGACGAAGTTCAGTGACACCGGCGCGTATGTGGTCGGTTCACTGGTCGGCCGGCACAAGATGATCCCGCGCATCAGCCCCGGCAAAACATGGGAAGGCTTTGGCGGTGCGCTCGCATTTTCGACCACGGCGAGCCTCGTTTTTGTGCATTTCTTCGGCAACCGGATGGCGGGCATGAACTGGTTTCACGCCGTGATACTTGGCGTGGTGCTGAGTATAACAGCGGTCATCGGCGATTTGATTGAATCCCTTTTCAAGCGTGAGGCGGGCGTGAAGGATTCGGGCAGATTCTTCCCCGGCATCGGCGGCATTCTGGATTTGCTCGACAGCCTTTTGTTCAACGCGCCGATCATGTATCTCTATCTCCGCCATATCCTGATTAAATGAAGAACGTCGTCCTTTTGGGCAGCACCGGTTCCATCGGCACCAGCACGATCAAGGTGGCCGAGGATTTGCCGGGGAGGATCCGCCTGCTCGGGCTCGCTGCCGGTAACAACGCTCAATTGTTGCTGGAACAGACGCGCAAACATCGCCCGGAAGTGATTTCGATTTGCGATCCCGCAAAGGCCGAAGAACTCAGCAAGTCGTTGGGAGCTTCAACCCGGGTTTATTGCGGAGCGGACGGCTTGCTGAAACTGGCCACCCTGCCGGGCGCGGACATTGTTTTGATAGCGATTGTCGGCACGGCGGGACTCGAACCCGCGCTGGCGGCCATCCGCGCCGGCAAAGACATCGCCATCGCTTCCAAGGAAATCCTGGTCATGGCCGGCGAAATCGTCATGGCCGAGGCGCGCAAACACGGTGTTCGCGTGCTGGCCGTGGACAGCGAACATTCGGCCATTTTCCAGTGTCTCGACGGCAAACCGCCCCAATCCATCCGCAAACTCTGGTTGACCGCCAGTGGCGGGCCGTTCCGCAAGACGCCCAGGGAGGATTTTCCAAACATCACCGTCGAGCGCGCGTTGAAACACCCGTCGTGGGTGATGGGCCGGAAAATCACGATTGATTCGGCCACGTTGTTCAACAAGGGACTGGAGATGATTGAAGCGCGTTGGTTGTTTGACACTGGCATCGAACGCGTCGGAGTGCTGGTGCATCCACAAAGCATCGTGCATTCCATGGTCGAATTCGTGGACGGTTCGATGCTCGCGCAGCTGTCGACGCCGGACATGTGCCTGCCGATCCAGTACGCGCTTACCTATCCCGACCGCGCGCCGAGCGGGCGGGTACAGACGGATTTCGCCCGGCTCGGCAGCCTGACGTTTGAGGAACCTGACACGGAGAAATTTCCGGCACTGAACCTGGCGCGCCGCGCCGGCGAAACCGGCGGCACCCTCCCGGCCGTATTGAACGCGGCGAATGAAATCGCCGTCGAAGCCTTTGTGAACCACAAAATCAATTTCCCGCAAATCACCGAAACTGTCCAACGCACGATGGACGCACACAAAGTTGTCCGGCATCCCGCCCTGGACCAGATTTTGGAGGCGGACGCCTGGGCGCGCCGGGAGGCGGCCAAATAATGTCGTCCTCGTCCTCGTAAATCGAGAAGGAGAAGGAGGACGAGGACGATTAGATTGCGGGCAGGCTTTTTGCTGTTATAATCATCCTGTCCCGTCACCGGGGCATTTTTTACATGACTATATTGACCTTTATTTACGTTGCTGCCGCCGTGCTGGCGCTGTTTGGCGCGGCCATTTTTGTCCACGAGTTCGGCCACTTCTGGGTCGCCCGGAAGCTGGGCATGAAGGTGGAGGAATTTGCCATCGGCATGGGGCCTAAAATATGCAGCTGGACGCGCGACGGAATTGTTTATTCCGTTCGTTGGATTCCCGCCGGCGGTTTCGTCAAGTTGCCGCAAATGGTCACGGCCGAAGCGCTCGAAGGCAAGACGACCGAGGATGTGCCGCCCGCGCCGCCGTTGCATCGAATTCTCGTGGCCTTCGCCGGGCCGTTTATGAATGTGGTTTTCGCCTTCGCCCTGGCAACCATCATTTATTTCGTCGGTCTGCCACTGCCCGTGAATCCTCCGATCATCGGTTACGTCGAACCGGGTTCGGCGGAGGCCAAACTGGGCATTCAGGAGGGAGACGTCATCAAGGCGGTCAACAACAAGAAAGTGATTGATTGGCAGGAGATCACCATGAACACGGCGGTGGCGCGCACGAGCGTATTGCCCGTCGTCATCGAACATGCCGGCCAGGAACACACCTATCAGCTTCAGGCGACGGCGGACAATGCGCTCGGTCTCAAGTTATTGAATTTGGATCCGCGCGACCATCCGCAGGTGATCCAGGTCCTCTCCGGTACGCCGGCAGAAAGGGCGGGCCTCAAACCGAAGGACGTTGTCATTTCGTTCGCCGGCGTGCCGGTGGCCAGCCGGGAACAATTGATTGATTTGATTCGCAAACGCGGCGGGCAGGCCACAGAAATGCGCGTTCAACGCGGTGAAAAAAAAGTCGCGTTGAGCGTCACCCCGGCCGTTGATCCCGGGACGAAGTTCGGCCAGATCGGTGTCATGCTCGGCACGGATTCGACGCAGATTTACCTCGTTCAAAAGCCGGGGCCGTTGCCCTGGGAAAATGTCGGCGGCGTGCTGGAACAGACTTACATGGTCATCAGCGCGCTCGTCCATTCCCACGAAACCGGCGTGGGCGCCAAGGATTTGGCCGGGCCGGTCGGGATTCTCACCATGCTCGCGGTCGAAGTGAAGACCGACTACCGCCTGGCGCTCAATTTCCTGGTTTTGTTGAACATCAACCTTGCCATCATCAATCTCCTGCCTATTCCCGTTCTGGATGGCGGACATATCCTGATGGCGATCGTTGAGAAAATCCGGCGCCGGCCGATGAATGTGAAATTTGTGGAATACGTCACCACCGCCTTTGCGGTGATGCTGATTTCCTTTATGCTTTATATCACGGTCTTCGGTGATATCAAACGGCTGTCGTTCTTCCGCGCCATGTTCGACAACACCGCGAAAATCGAGCAATCGACTGCACCCGCTGTGTCCAACCCGGGACAGGTTAAATAATCCATGCGCTACTGCGAATCACCGTATTCTTACCGGCGACGCAAAACGCGTGAGGTCGTCATCGGCGACCCGAACCACGGTGGGGTCATCATCGGCGGCCAGCATCCTGCCGTCATGCAGTCCATGCTCACCTGCGACACGATGGACACCGCCGAATGTGTGCGGCAGACGCTTGAGCTTGTCGCCGTCGGCTGCCAGCTCGTCCGCATCACAGCGCCCACGGTAAAAGACGCGGCCAATTTGCAGAAGATCGCCGCCGAATTGCGCCAACAAAATTGCCTCGTGCCGATTGTCGCCGACATTCATTTCAAACCGGACGCCGCGATGGAAGCGGTGAAATGGGTCGAAGTCGTGCGCGTGAATCCCGGTAATTACGCCGACTCGAAGAAATTTGCGACCAAGGAATATACGGACGCGCAGTATGCCGCCGAGTTGAAGCGCATCGAGGAGAAATTCACACCACTGGTGCGGGAGTGCATCGGGCTGAAACGCGCGCTGCGCATCGGCACCAACCACGGTTCGCTCAGCGACCGCATCATGAACCGCTACGGTGATACGCCGCTGGGCATGGTCGAGAGCGCGCTGGAGTTTGCCCGCATTTGCCGCCAGCACAACTTCCACAATTTCAAATTCTCGATGAAGTCGTCCAACCCCAAGGTAATGATTGAATGTTACCGGCTGCTCGTGGCGCGGCTGGAGCAGGAAGGCCCGGACTGGAATTATCCAATCCACCTCGGTGTCACCGAGGCGGGCGAAGGCGAGGACGGCCGCATCAAATCCGCCATCGGCATCGGTTCCCTGCTCTGCGACGGCCTGGGCGACACCATCCGCGTTTCGCTCACCGAAGATTCGCCGCGGGAAATCGAAGTTTGCCGTGATTTGCTGGCGCAGATTCCTGAACTTACAATTTCGGAGGGAGGAGTTACACGAGTCCCTGACTCTCCAGGAAACAAAGGTTTGGGACTCGCAGAGCTCGTCCCTCCGACCGACTTTCCGTTCGACCCTTTCCATTTCGAGCGCCGTGAAACGCCGGAAATTGAACTGGCCGACGGCGTGAACTGTGGCGGTGAACAACTCATCCGTGTCGTTGTCACCCGGGCGACGTGGGACAAAGTCGCCCCGAAGATTCGGCCCAAAGATGACGTGAAACCGGAAGCGGTTTATGAAGACTTGAATGTCGCCGAGATTGATCCGACCCAGGATTTTGAAATAAATTGCGAGACACAGTTGGTTACGGTGAAGGACGGTGTAAAGTTGCCGGCCATTACTGCCTTCCGACTGCTCGCAGCGAAGTTGAAGCGGCTGGGACGGAACAATCCGATTTTGCTGAAGGATTGCATCCGTTTCGAACCGGCGCCATTGGAGCCAAGGATTGCCCTGCTCCGGGCCTCAGTCGTCATAGGTTCGCTGCTGGCGGATGGCATCGGTGACGCGATTCTAATTCGCGCCGAATCCGGTGGCGGCCAATCACTCCGGCTGGCTTACAATATTTTGCAGGCGGCGGGCTGCCGCTCGTTCAAAACCGATTACGTGGCGTGTCCGTCGTGCGGCCGGACGTTGTTCAACCTCCAGACGGTGACGGCGCGCGTCAAGGTGCGGACGGAGCATCTGAAGGGTGTAAAGATTGCCATCATGGGCTGCATCGTGAACGGACCCGGTGAAATGGCCGATGCGGACTTCGGTTACGTCGGCGGCGCGCCCGGCAAGATCAATCTCTACGTCGGCAAGCAGGCCATCAAATTCAACATCCCCGAAACCGAGGCCGTGGAACGGTTGGTAGACCTCATCAAGGAACACGGCAAATGGGTTGAGCCGGAAATGAAAGAAGTCGTAACGCAGTCCTAGCGCGCGCGGATACAAACATACCGCGCCTGTGGCGCTTCATGTTTCCTCAATTAGTATCAGCTTTGATGCGGTCCACTAAAAGCTTGCCGCCATGGTCTATGGCTTCGGCGTAGTTGGCCTTGATTTCGTTGAAAAGCGCTGCCGCCTTTTCCTTCTCACCTGCGCTCCGGTAATCCTCGGCCAGCAGAAACCGCGCGTAGGCTCCCACCTGAACGCCGTCCCCATAAAAGCAATCGGTGTATTTATCAATGCAATCCTGCAGATATCCGGCGCGCTCATCGCCTTTGGACATGTCGGCAAGATACAGCACGGCGCAACCGGTCCGGTCAAGATCGGGATATTTCTTAATCATTGACTGAAGGCCCTGGACCGCTTCGGGAGTTCCCCATTTCCGGCTGGCAGCCTGATATAGCTGTTCCGCCTCGTTTAGTTGGTCCCGGGTGTATTTTTGCTGGTCCTGCGACATCCGCTTCGTAAATCTTTCGCGGAGCGCCTGCTGACGGTTTTCCATGGCCTGCCGGGCAATAACCGGTTGCAACTGTTTCTCCAGTTGAGCGACATTTTGCGTGAGGAGCACAATCCAAAGCACGCTGGCAACCGACACCACCGCCAGAATTCCAACAATAATTTTCATAGTTGTCCGCCTGAACGTTTTGGCCCGTTCCCCTTGTGCAGTTGGCAAAGTGAGAATCAAGCCGGCGCCCGATTTGTGCTCCCAGACACCCTCCGGTGTCAACCAGGAGAAGGCTTATTGCACCCTAAAGGTATTCCACATGGACGCCGGCCGGGGTTGGTCACAGAACACATCACGTGGAAGCAGCCTTGCCTCAGCGGCGGGTTGCCAGAAAGCATTCGAGCCGATGAACCCACCATGGAGCCGCAATAGATCAAGATGCGTTTCCGGCACGAAACCGGCTGTCAGAACCGGAGTTTATGAGACGAACTGCCGCGTTTTTGGCTGCCACGTTGATTTCGCTTCTGGCCGCAAAACCAGTCTTCTCTGCTCCGGCGGTCCCCGGTGTCGGAGACCGGTTGCCTCTATCCCTCACCAACAAGTTCGGCGATGTTTTGGCCAACCCGGCTGTGGCGCAAATTCTCAGTGACGGGCTGGTCCTGCAACGCGGAACCACGGCCATGAAAGTCAAATATGAAGACCTGCCATCGGACATCAGCAAAAAATATCGGCCCATGGCGGCCGGTCTTCTCAAGAAGGAGGAAAAACAGGGCGCAGCTAATGCGGCCTACTTTGCCTACACCGGGCATATACAAGCCGAACAATCGCAGCAACTGGCGGCGCAACAAGCGGAGCAAAATGAGCAGGCCGCCGACCGGGCCGATGTCCCCTCCAGCGACTCCCTGAAATATCTGGCATTAGTCATACCCAATCAAAACTGGAAACTGACCATTCTGGACCTGGGATTCAGCAAATGGGCGGCCGAGAACAACACCAATCAATTTGTCCTGCGCGGCCTGCCGGGACCAAACGGATTCAACCTTGCCCTTTTCGTTGACCGGCCGGTCAACAATATTCCCGGCAATGACCCGGCGTACAATTTCTACTGGTTGAACATGGGTAACACTTCATTGATTGACGCGGAGTCGGTGAAGGTCCAAAGAAGGGACAACTTTATCAAAGTCTCCTACACCGCACAGAACCAGCTTCAAGTAAACTACTTCTTTGCCTACCAGGGCAAATGGGTGGACCTGCATCTCTGGAAGTCGCCCTCTGAGCCGGGGGACGAGAAATGGTTTGCCGCATTCGACAACGCTCTGGCTTACGGCCAATAACCCCGCGGATTCGGCACGGCTCGTACCTGGCTCGGGCGCATCCTGACACACGCCCCCTGTGTCGGATTCCAACCAATTACGCTTGCCCAATGGTGCGCGCTTGCATACAGTGAGCGACCACTTTCGGAATATGCACATGAATCATTTGACTGAAATTCTGGCGCAAGCCGCACCACCCGCGGGCCAGGCACCGCCAACCGGTTTGCAGCAGCTGTTTGGCAACCCACTCATCTTCATCATCCTGATGGTGGTCATGATGTATTTCCTTCTGTTCCGCCCGCAATCGCAACAGCGCAAGCGGCAGGAAAAAATGCTGCAGGCCCTCAAGTCCGGCGACAAAATTGTCACCTCCAGCGGCATCATCGGTCAGGTCATCACGGTGAAGGATAAGACGGTTTCCCTGCGTTCCGCGGATGCCAAAATGGAAGTCACCAAGGGGTCCGTGGCGGAAATTCTCGAATCCAGCAGCACGACCGATTCCTAGGCTGTTCATGAAAAACAACGATTTCTGGAAATTCATCCTGGTCATCTTCATCGTCTGCTGGGCGCTTTTCGAAACGTACCCGCCGACCAGCCGCGATCTGGTCAAGGAATTCGAAGCCCGCGCGGTGCACCGGGACCCGGCCTTCGCCGGCATTTTGGCGCGACTCGAGCCGCTGCAGAAGGCACGGCCCAACCGCGAATTCGCCAACCTGCAGGAAGCCATCGGCACCAATGATATCGAATCTTATTTCTCGTTCATCCCCGCGAAAGATCATCTTTACCCGAACACGTTCATCCTGAACCAGCTTCAACGTGACGCCTCGGGCAAAATCAAACTCGGCCTCGATCTCCAGGGCGGTACGTCATTTCTCGTCGAAATGGACATCACCAAGCTGGAGACCACGGAAAACCGGACGAACTCTGCGGGCCAGGTTGAAATCGTCACCAACGTTCCGGATGTCTCCGGGGCGCTGTCCCAGGCGGTGGAAGTCCTGCGCAAGCGCGTGGATGCCTTCGGCGTGGCCGAGCCGGTCATTCAAGCGGCCGGCAGCGACCGCATTTTGAGTCAGTTGCCCGGCTTGTCGGAGGCCGACAAGGACAGCGCCCGGTCACAAATCACCAATGCCGCGTATTTGGAGTTCCGGATGGTAAAGGAGGACAGCCAGCAAATTATCGACAATCACCTGCCGATTCCGCCCGGCTATGAACTGCTTAAACATATCGAACCGCAGCCCAATAACCTGCCGCCGCGAATTGAACAGTACGTGGTGAAAAAACGGCCGGAGAACGGTCTGGCCGGTGACATCGTAAAGAGCTCGATGGTGGTGCGTGGCAATATGGGCGAACCACAGATTGATTTTACGCTCAACGATAATGGCGCGAAAAAGTTCGCCGACGTCACCCGCAACAATATTGGACGCCAGCTGGCCATCGTGCTGGACGGCGAGCTTCAGTCCGCGCCGACCATTCAGGGCGCCATTGAAGCCGGCAACGGCCAGATTACCGGCCGTTTTACCCCGGAGGAAGCACAGTCGCTGGCGAACGTCCTTCAGAATCCGTTGCGCGCCCCGCTCAAGATTGATTCCTCCTACGATGTGGATCCGACGCTGGGCAAGGATTCCATTCAGAGCGGCGTCCGCGCGTCCATCGCCGCCGTCGTTCTGGTTTCCGCCTTCATGCTCTGTTATTACTGGATTGCCGGTTTGACTGCAAACATCGCGCTGGTCACCAACATCATCATTTTATTTGGCGTGATGTGTTCCATCGGCACCACGTGGACGCTGCCCGGCATCGCCGGCATGGTGCTCACCATCGGCATGGCCGTGGACGCCAACGTGCTGATTTACGAGCGTCTGCGCGAGGAACTCGCCAAAGGCAAATCCCTGCGCGGCGCGATTGCCGCCGGGTACGCCCGCGCCTTCGGCACCATTTTTGACTCGCACGTCACCACGCTGATTTCATCCGTCATCCTGATTTTCAAGGGCACGGGCGAAATCAAGGGTTTCGGCGTCACGCTGACCATCGGCGTGGCCGCCAGCCTGTTCACCGCGCTCGTCGTGACGCGCCTCATCTTCAACTTCCTGCTCGACCGCAACTGGCTGAAATCATTGCCGATGCTCCACATCATCCGGAGCACTCAGGTGAATTTCATGAAGGCCGCCACGCCCTTGTTCATTATCACGTGGGCCTTTGTCATCCTGTCGCTGGGTTACGGCATTTTCGGCCGCGGCAACCAACTGTTCGGCGTGGATTTTCTGGGCGGCGACAGCACCACGTTCAGTTTCCAGCAGAAAGTCGGGGTGGACCAAATCCGCACGGCGCTGACGGACATCGGAGAGAAGGACGCACAAATCCAATACCAAAAGGACGTAACCGGCGGCAATGAAACGCTGCGCGTGACGACCTCCAACGGCTCCGAACAGAAGGTCGAACAAGCGCTCGCCAAACAGTTCCCGCAAGCGCAGTTTGCCGTCAAGATGCGCCAGCAGGTCGGCGCGATTGTGGGAGCGCAAATCCGGCAATCGGCTGTCATTGCCTGTCTCTTGTCCATGTTCGGCATCTTGTTGTACGTCGCGTTCCGCTACGAATTTTCCTTCGCCGTCGGCGCCATTGTCGGGGTGCTGCACGATGTGCTGCTGGCCATCGGCTGTTACTGCATTGCCAATGCCGTTTCCGGGCGCCAGTTCAACGCCACCGTGGTCGCCGCCTTGCTGACCATCATCGGCTTCTCGCTCAACGACAAGGTCGTTATCTTCGATCGTATCCGTGAAAATCTGAAGCTGGGCGTGCGCGGCTCGTTCAAGGACGTAATCAACCAGGCGCTGAACCAGACGTTAAGTCGCACCATCATTACCAGCGGCACAGTGCTGATTGCCACGCTCTGTTTGTTCATCTGGGGTGGCGGCGTCATCAACGATTTCGCCTTCACCTTCCTGGTCGGCATCATCACCGGCACCTATTCAAGCATTTACATCGCCAGTGCGTTCGTGCTCTGGTGGCACAAAGGCGAACGCCCCACTATCGGCGCCTCCCAGGTGACGATGCAGCAGAACACGGTGCCGGCGAAGGTGTAAGAATTTGCCATTCGAGGGCTCTACAAAACAGGCGTAGCGGCTTTCGGCAGAAAGCCGCATCATTGATTTCCTGAAGTTTGCGGCGCTCTTCCGAGACGCCGCTACGGTCAATGAGGACTTTTTCAGAGGTCTCGATTTGCGGTTTGTAACTGACGAATCCATTTGCAGTCGGCGCGTAAATCGTAAATCGTAATTCGTAAATGGACCGCGTTGCAATCACCCCCTGGCATTGGGCGGGCTTCATTCTCTGTGTCCTGATTTTTCTCGCGCTCGATCTGGGCCTGTTCCATCGCCGGGCGCATGTGGTCAAATTCAAGGAAGCGCTCGCCTGGACGGCGTTTTGGTTTTTACTGGCCATGTTGTTCGCCGGCGCGATGGCGTATTGGCGCGGTCACGAAGACGCGGTCCAGTTCACCGCCGGTTATGTCATCGAGCTCTCACTGTCGCTCGACAATGTCCTGGTCATTGCGCTCATCTTTGCCTGGTTTCGCGTACCGTCTGAGCTTCAGCACCGGTTGCTTTTCCTGGGCATCCTCGGCGCGCTCGTCATGCGCGGTGTGATGATTGCCGCCGGTGTGGCGCTCATTCATGAGTTCGCCTGGGTGCTTTACCTGTTTGGCGCATTTCTCCTGTTTGCCGGGATTAAAATGCTTTTCGCCCGCAAGGCCATGATACAACCGGAAAAAAATCTCGCGCTGCGCTTCGCGCGCAAACTATTTCCCGTCACCCCCGATTTTATCGGCGGGAAATTTTTCGCGCGCTTGGATGGCCGCCTGGCGCTGACTCCGCTGGCGCTGGTACTGCTGCTGGTGGAAACGACCGATTTGATTTTCGCCGTGGATTCCGTTCCGGCGGTTTTTTCGGTGACTCGCAAGGCATTCATCGTTTTTACCTCAAACGTCTTCGCCATTCTTGGTTTGCGTTCGCTTTACTTCCTGCTGGCCGGCGCGCTCGGTTATTTCCGCTACTTGAAAATTGGGTTGTCGGCCGTGCTGGTTTTTATCGGCGCCAAAATGCTGCTCGAACCACACGGTCCGTCGCCGCAGTGGTTTCAAATCAAAACCCCCACCGGCATTTCGCTGCTGGTTGTGGCCGTGATTCTGCTGGTCGCCATCACGCTGTCAGCCGTCACCGCCCGGCGTGAGAAGAAGGCCGCGCGATGAAATCCCGCTGGACGCTCGCGCCGCCGCAACCGCTGCTGGCCGGCCAACTGGCGGGACAGCTCAAAATACCACCGCTGCTTGCGCAGTGCCTGCTCAATCGTGGCTTCAGTGAACCGCCCGCCATCGAGAACTTCCTCCATCCACGTCTCCAGCACCTGGCGGATCCGTTTTTATTGCCGGCCATGGCCGCGGCCGTGGAACGATTGCTGCGCGCCCGGGAGCAAAATGAGCCGCTCGTGATTTTCGGCGATTACGATGTGGACGGGGTGACTTCCACCGCCCTGCTCCTCGGAGTATTGCACGCACTTGGCTGGAAGGTGGATTTTTACCTGCCGAATCGCATGGACGAAGGCTACGGCCTGAGCGCCGACGGCGTTGAAAACTGCCTCAAAAAGTTCCCGGTCACGCTTTTACTGGCGGTGGATTGCGGCTCAACCGCCGTGGAAACCATCCACTCGCTTCGCGGCCGTGGCGTCGATGTCATAGTCCTCGACCACCACCAGGTTTCGTTGCCGGCGCCGGAAGCCGTCGCCCTGGTGAATCCGCAACTGGAGGGCACTGCTTCGTCAGTGCCCAAACATTCAGGGCAGCCACCAGGCGTTGCCTTCCAAACATTCACCGAACTTTGTTCCGTCGGTCTTGCCTTCAAACTTGCCCATGCACTCATCAAGCGCGGACGCGAAATCAATCTTCCGGGCGCGGCGAAATTTGATTTGCGACCCTGGCTCGACCTGGTCGCGCTGGGCACGATTGCCGACCTCGTTCCGCTCACCGGTGAAAATCGGATTCTGGCCGCCGTCGGTCTGCAACGGTTGAACACGACGCAACGGCCCGGACTGGTCGCCTTGAAAAAAGTCGCGCAATCGCCGCCGGTCCTGGGCGTTTACGACGTCGGGTTTCAACTCGCGCCGCGTCTGAACGCCGCCGGCCGGCTTGAAACCGCCGAGGAATCCCTGCAACTGTTGCTCGCCCCGACGCTGGCCGAGGCCATGCCGCTCGCTCAGAGGCTCGACGCGCAAAATCGTGAACGCCAGAAAATCGAACACGGCATCGTGGAGGAAGTCGCCGGCACCGTGCGCAGCAAATTCAACCCACAAACCGATTTTGCCATCGTGGAGGGCCAATTGCGCTGGCACATCGGCGTAGTCGGTATCGTGGCGTCGCGGGTGTTGCAGGAATTTTACCGGCCCACCGTCATCATCGGCGGTGAAGGTGAGGAATGGCGCGGGTCGGGCCGCAGCATCGCCGGTTTCGATCTCGCGGCCGCGCTGCGCGAATGCGACGATTTGCTGGTGCGCCACGGCGGACACGCGATGGCAGCGGGACTCAGCATCCGGCCGGATAAAATTAACGTTTTGCGGGAACGGCTGAACGAATTGGCCCGTCGCGCATTGAAACCGGAGGATTTGCAACCACTGCTCCGCCTCGATGCCGAGGTGGGACTGGATGAAATGACGTTGGAAATGCTTAACGAACTGTCCCGTTTGAAGCCAACGGGACAGGGCAATCCCGGGGTGCAATTCTGCGCGCGCAACCTCGTCCACGCCCGGCCGCTCCAGCGCATCGGCGCGGACAAGCAACACGTCAAAATGTGGGTGACGGACACGCCTTCGCCGCCTGGCGGCTACGGTGCTGCCGGCGGCACGGTGCTGGAAGCAGTTTGCTGGAATGGCGGCGATGAATCGTTGCCGGTCGGCAAATTTGATCTCGCCTTCGTGCCGCAAATCAACCAATTCAACGGCAACCGCTCGGTGCAATTGAAAGTGCTCGACTGGCAAGCTGCGGGTTAGTCCAAAGTCGAAAGTCCAAGGTCCAAAGTCCGATTCGTCACGGCAAAAACGTCAGATGCGGAACCAACCGCTAAGACGCCAGGACGCCAAGTTGAAAAATAGAACTTATACGCCTAAGGTAGGGCTGACCTGCCGGTCAGCCGGGACACGCGGCAGCGCGTCCCTACCACAAGATTTAATCTCTCCGCGCCTCCGTGCCTCTGCGGTTAAAATCCTCCTCCCGCCGGGATGTCTGGCGGGTTGATTTTGCGGAAATCCCTTTGGAATTTGACATTGCCGTCCGGATTGCCTAAGCCGATGGCGATTTCCTCTAACAACGCACTGGAGCCCCTACAAGGGTTGTCAATATGGTTTAATAAGAGTGGATCGGCGAGCCGCAGCGGAGCGGAGGTGACTCAACTTCGGCCCGTCAGGCGACATACGCCATGTCACAATCCAAGCGTTCTGTTTTAGCAAATCTGGCCTACTCGTTCAGACCCCAATGCTCCCAGTGCTCCAGATGCTCCAAGTAAGACCGAAGGTTTTCTTCGAGCGCTTGCCCCATTCCCACCGGGCTCTGTACGTTGTCGCGCATCAGCTGTTCAATATCATGGATCAACTGTTCGGTCTTCTCGGTCCTCGTCCCAATGCACAATGCACTTAGCTGATATTGCAGGCTTTCGCTGCCTTGGTTCGCAGTGTCCACATGATTTAGCTGCGGGTTCATAACGGTTCTGTAAACCGGAGGCAGCTTAGCCTATGCCAATAATAGAATTCTCTACTTGTATTACTCACAACACCTTATCATCGCTGAACCCAAATCTGGCCTGAGCGACCTGGCATATCACCATGTTGTTTCCAGATCACTTACGCCTTTGATGGGCTTCGATGGAAAATGAGAGATCAGATGCCACCTGACCCGCGCCGGAGCTATGCAGGAAATGCTGAAGGAGGAATGCTGAATGCTGAATTTAAATTGCACAATGAGATTTGAGAGTCCAGGTTGCAGCCGCATGAACCGGTCGTGCCCCACATTGCAGGATTTGGAGCGCCAGGCGTCTAGGAGCGCCGTCCCCTTCACCTGTCTGCTGGTGTTCTGTCAGTACGGTTATGAACGCATTTGATTTCACCATACGAATGAGCTCAACCAATTTGAAGGTCTTCACCCTTCCTTTGGTCGAGCCGTGCAATCGTTATCGGGAGCAAACACCCTCCTGACAATTGGGCCGATTGCGCGATGTACTGGTGGTCGTGGTTTAAGAACGGAGAGAACAACAATAAAAACAAAGAGCCCCGAGCCATCGTGATATCCGGGATGTTGGCTTGTGTGGTTTCACTGATCCTCATCCGGCTAATCGCCCTGGTCCTTCCATTCAGAGTAAGGCCGCTGGTTGACCCGACAAACGGATTGCATTTTCCAAAGGACAATTTCGACTGGGTGAATTGGAGTTCCTTTCCGAGTGATCACGCCATACTGCTCGCTACGCTGACCACCTGTCTCTTCTTTATTTCCCGTCTTTGCGGTTGGATTGCCTTGCTGGACAGCACCTTATTGGTCCTGGTGCCGAGGGTTTATCTGGGCATTCATTACCCGACCGACATATTGGCCGGGGCAGCTATTGGTGTTGGCGTAGCTCTCCTGGCGAACCAAAAAGATATCAAGGCTGTGGTTGCCAAAATAACTTTTCAATTCATGGATAAATATCCCGCTTTGTTTTATACAGGATTTTTCCTGTTCATGTATCAAGTGGCTGACTGGTTTCGGGGTGTCGCTTACATAATCTCCCTGATCATACGGCACAGGCTGCTTTCTTAAGGTTTGGAATCGGGGAACAGTTTAACAAATCAACTACGCCGCCCAACAACACCATCACCTTCGCTGCGGGCTGAAAGTGAGATCTTCGTATTTTTGGCCTTGGACTTTGGCCTTGAGACTTTAGACTTCCTGACAAATGAATGCCGCGATCCTGGTTGCCGCCGGCAAAGGCGTCCGCATGGGCGCCGGGGTGGATAAACTGTTTCTCGAAGTGGCCGGCCGGCCGGTTGTCGCCCATACGTGGCAAAAGTTCAACGATGCGCAGTGCATCAGCGAAATCATTGTCGTCGTGCGCGAGGGGATGCAAAAGGCGTTCACGGAACTGGCAGCCAAGTTTAATCTGAAAAAACCGTTTCGCGTCGTCGTGGGCGGGGTCGAACGGCAGGATTCGGTCTGGAACGGCCTGGAAGCCCTGCCCGTCACAGCGGAGATTGTGGCGATTCACGACGCGGCCCGGCCTTGCACCAGCGACGAATTGATTGCGACCACCGTCCAGGCGGCGGACGAAACCGGCGCGGCGGTGGCGGCGCAGCCGGTGACCGACACCGTCAAGGAATCCGCCGATGGCCGATTGATTCAACGCACGCTGGACCGCTCGAAATTGTGGGCAGTGCAGACGCCCCAATCGTTCCGGGTTGAAGTCATCCGCCGGGCGCTGGCGGAAGTGCGCCGCCGACGCCTGATTTTCACGGACGACACGGCGGCCTGCGAGTTGATCAGCCAGCCGGTCCGGCTGGTGTCCAGCATCGCCCCGAACCCCAAGGTCACGGTGCCGGGCGACTTGCCATTCGTTGAAATGTTGCTGCGAAACAAAACTTGATTCGAAATTTCCACCGTTTGTGTTAGTTTTCCTCCGTTTATGAAACGACGTTTGATTTATGGAACGGTCATTGGGGTGTTGTTGCTGAATCTGGCCATCGGCACGCACGTTTATTTGAGCTCGGCCCAGGCCGCGGAACACAAGGATTCGGTCTATCCAAATCTGGAGCTTTTTGCCAATGTGCTGGAAAAGGTGCGTACGGAATACGTGGATGGCACCAACCTGACGTATCACGACCTGGTTTCGGACGCGCTCAAGGGGATGATTGATTCGCTCGATCCGCACAGCGAGTTCATGGACCCGGAGGAGTACCAGGAATTGCAGAGTGACACGGAAGGCGAGTTTGGCGGGCTGGGGCTGGTGGTCTCGATGAAGGACGATTATGTGACCGTGGTCACGCCGATGGATGACACACCGGGATTCCGCGCGGGCATTCTGGCCGGCGACCGCATCGTCAAAATCAACGGCCGCAGCGCAGAAAAGATGGCGCTGCCGGACGCGGTGAAGCTGCTGCGCGGCAAACCGGATACGCAGGTCACCGTGACCATCCAACGCCCCTCGTCCGGCATGACCAAGGATTTCACGCTGACCCGCGCCATCATCAACGTGGACATGGTAAAGGACATCAACGGCAAAAAGGATTTCCCGCTCGGGCCGGACCGGATCGGCTACATTCGCATCACCCAGTTTGGCGACAATACCAGTGATGAACTGGGAGACGCGTTGAAAACGTTGAAAGCGGAGGGAATGCAGGCGTTGATCCTCGATTTGCGCGGCAATCCCGGTGGCCTGCTGGACGAGGCAGTCGGCGTTTGCAGCAAATTCCTGCCGCGGGGACAACTCGTCGTCACCACTGAAGGGCGCGATCCGGAACAAAATTCGACGCGGCGCGCGGAAGGCCACGGGGATGAATTAAAAGGCATGCCCATGGTGGTGCTGGTCAATCTCGGCAGCGCGAGCGCGTCGGAAATTGTCACCGGCTGTTTGCAGGATTTGCATCGCGCGGTCATTCTGGGCGAGAAAACGTTCGGCAAGGGTTCCGTGCAGAGCATTTTCCCGCTGGACGACGGCTCGGCGCTCAAGTTGACGACGGCCAAATATTACACCCCCAGCCACCGGGTCATTCATGAACACGGCATCACGCCGGACGTGGTTGTGCCCATGACGGATGAGGAAGAGGCCGCATTGATCTTCAAGCGTTCGCTCGGCGGGCTGTACTCGCTGAGCCCGGAAGACCGTGCCCGGGTCGACAAAATCCAGGACGTGCAACTTGAACGTGCCGACGATTTGTTGAAGGGCATTTTGCTTTACAGCCACCTGGCAAGCCCGGAAAAAGTCGCGGCGAAATAAAATGAGATCCCGGTAAAAGAAACGTGGCGGCTTTCGGCAGAAGGCCGGACAATTCGGTTTTCCGCAGGCAGGCGGCGGTCTGCCGACCTGCCGCTACGATAAAAAATGACCTTGCTCGCCATAGAAACCTCGTGCGACGAAACCAGCGCCTCCGTGGTGCGCGGTGGAACA
The DNA here is from genome assembly GCA_025451535.1 of Verrucomicrobiia bacterium. Taxonomy (GTDB): domain Bacteria; phylum Verrucomicrobiota; class Verrucomicrobiia; order Limisphaerales; family UBA11358; genus UBA11358. The sequence goes on along the minus strand of JANWKE010000161.1, from coordinate 12,501 downwards.
ATTCTTTCCAGCATCATCTCCTCGCAAATCAAATTGCACGCCGAGTATGGCGGGGTGGTACCCGAACTCGCCGCGCGCGAACATTTGCGGAATCTGGTTCCGGTAACCCAGGCGGCGCTGCAAGCAGCGCGGGTACAGCCCGACCAGCTTGACGCCGTCGCCGCCACGCAGGGGCCTGGACTACCCACGGCGCTGTTGGTTGGATTCAAGGCCGCACAAGCCATCGCGTTTGCCCGGGAGAAACCATTCCTCGGCATCCATCATCACGAAGCACATTTGTATTCACCGTGGATATCCGGCGATCCGCCGACGGCTGACTTCTCCCTCTTCCAACCCAACGTGTCGCTTATCGTCAGCGGCGGGCATACGATGCTGGTGCTGGTGGAATCGGAGTTGAAACATTCCGTACTCGGCTCGACAACGGACGACGCAGCCGGTGAATGTTTTGACAAGACCGGCAAGCTGATGGGACTCCCCTACCCCGCCGGTCCGGAAATAGACCGGCTGGCGGAGACGGGAAATCCGAAGGCTTTCGATTTCCCGCGCCCCCTGCTCAACGACACCGGCGATGACTTCAGTTTTAGCGGCTTGAAAACGTCCGTGCGTTATTTTCTCCACGACCACCCGGAATTATTGAACGACGCGCAATCCGTGCGCAACCTGTGTGCCAGCATTCAGGCGGCGATCGTCGAGGTACTCGTAACGAAGACCCTGCGCGCGGCAAAGCGCAAGGGCGTACGCTGCGTAACGGCATCCGGTGGCGTGACTTGCAATCGCACCTTGCGGCGTGAACTGACGGGCGAATGTAAGAACAAAGGTTTTACGCTGCGCCTGGCAGACCAGAATCTTTGCACCGACAACGCAGGAATGATTGGCGTCCTGGCCGAACGCAAATTGCTGGCTGGCACCAAACCCACGCCACCCGACCAGGAAATCGCGCCCGGTTGGGAATTGGCGTGAAGCCATGACGTTCGGCCGGAAGAACCTTTTACCGGCAAACCGGCGGCCTGAATGTCCGGCGGTTTGAGTGGAGCGAGGTCACTTGACGCGAAGCAGCATGCAGCCATGTGGGGGCAATTCGGCGGAAAAGTTCTTTTCCCTCCCCAAATCCTTTCGCAGCCATAAATCACGGACTTTGGGTGTGGAACGAAGCCCGAGATCCCGCCAGAGCACATCGATTTTCAGCGGCTGTCCGGTGCGATTAAAAAATCCGACGGCCACCGAGCCGTCGGTCAATGGCCTCATCCACGTTTGCGCGGGTACCTTGGCATTGACTACTTGTTGCGCCGGTTTGCCGAGCGAATCCTGGTCCACCGCAAGGACTTCGGGATTGGAGATAATGGCGGTCGTCCAATCGTCGTTTTCCGGCAGGTTCATGCCCAGCATCAACGGCGAGGGCAACAGGCACCAGAGCGAAATGTGCGTGAGTTGCTCATCACGCGTCAACCGGGTGAACCGGTCGGGGCCGACGGAGCGATGCCTGACCGAGAGATGTCCGACCGGCAACATGTCGGCGTCCGGCCAGTGTCCCGGGCCGACAAAATCGCGCCAGCGTTCGCCGAGCGCGAACTCGTGATTGAGCGATCTCCAGTCGTCCCAGAAATCGCCGGAGACACGCCACAAGTTTGCATTGGCCATGATGTGTGCCGCACGGCTGACGGGCGTGGGGCCGGGCGACGTACTGAAAACGATGCTGCGTCCGCATTGGCTGATGGCGTGATGGATCATTTCAATTTCCGGCGCGTGATACGGCTGGGAAAGATCGTCCACCTTGATGTAATCCACACCCCACCCGGCCCACAGGCCGGCACAGGAATCATACCACGCCTGGCCGGCAGAGTTGTTTTTGACGCCAAACATGTCGGGGCACCAGACGCACTTGTCGTTGGTGTTGGCGGCATCGGCGGCGGTAAAGCTCGAACCTTCGATGGGCAGGCCGGCCTTGACGGAATTCCGCGGAATCCCCCGCATGACGTGGATGCCGAACTTCAAACCGAGCGCATGGACCGCATCGGCGAGCGGCTTGAAGCCGGCGCCGTCCACGGCGGAGGGAAAACGGTTCGGCGCGGGCAGCAGGCGGCCATATGTGTCCATCGCGAGCGGCGCATTGGCGCGCGCATTGCGGTTGTTATCGTGCGCGCCGGGGTCGGACCAGCAGTAATCCACAACGACCGTGTCCCAGCCGGCCGGCTGCAACTTCTCCGCCAGGTAGCGCGCGTTCGCCAGGACTTCGGACTCGACGACGTTGTCGCCAAAAGCGTCGTAACTGTTCCAGCCCATCGGCGGCGTGAGCGCGAGAGTGTCGCCGCACACAATTTTAATTTTTGCCGACGCTTGGCCGGCAGAATTTTTGGCGGACGCGGTGAAGGTGAACGCTCCTTGGTTCTTCAGCGCACCGGTGATGATGCCGGTTTGGGGGTCCAGCGTGAGTCCCGCGGGCAGTTTTTTTGCGGAATAGGTGACCGGACGGGCGCCGGTTACTGCCAGTGAATAAAGGAACGGCGTACCGGGGCGGACGCCGGTAACCATCGCGTTATTGAATTGAGGCGCGGCGGCGGGTTTTGAGACGGCGATGATTTGTTCCTCGCGCGCGGTGAGGTTTGTGTCCGGAGCGATGATTTGTCCAGGGAGACAGTTTGCGCTGAAAATCAACAACCCTGCCAGAGGGAGAGTGATGAAATTTTCGCGACGCACAAATTGAAGAGGCTGCGGCCGTAACGCCGCAGCCTCGATGGCAAACCGGCTTACCAGAACTTGATATAGAACAGGACGACGCAGCCGATGACGATCAGGCTCAGCACCACGTCCATGGCGTTCCAACTGGCCTTGGTGGCGGCCTTTTCTTCCGGCGTGGCGCCGTACCAGGTGTATTTGATGGTCTTGGGATCCGGCGGCTTGGTCATCAGGCTGATGATGATCATCAATGCGGCGGTAACCACGAACAATATCTGGCAGTAATACAGCCAGTTGATGGTCCATAAATCATAAATCAGCCCATATTTTTGCTGAATGGGCGCGATAATCGTCTTGTATTGATCCAAGGTAATCACGCCGTGGTAGAGATTGTTTTTCGCATCACCCACGATGGTTTCATAACTTCGCATATAAATGTCCACGGCCAGACGGGCGAAGCCGCCCACCACCCCGATGGAGAAGGACCACAAGGCGGCCGTGGCGTTGGCCCGTTTCCAGAACACGCCCATGACGAACAGCACGGCGATGGCCGGAGAGAGGTATCCCTGCACGCTCTGAAGATAGACATAAAGATTGGAATGCAGGCTTTTGATGACCAGCACCCAGCAGATGCCGAGGAAAACGATGGCCGCGGTTGCCAGCCGGCCGACGAACACTTCAGTCCGGCCGGAGGCATTGGGAAACCATTCCCGATAGAAATCCATCGTGAACAGCGTGGCCGAGGCGTTGAATTTGGAACCCAGCGAGGCCATCAAGGCAACGATCATGCCGCAGGCCACCATGCCACGCAGGCCGTGGGGGAGGATTTGCGCCACGAGCGAAGTGTAGGCGGCGTCACCGTTGGTGCTGAAACCGACACCGGGCGTCTTGGTGAGCGCGAAGGCGATCATGCCCGGCACCAGGAAAATGAACACCGGCGTTAGTTTGAAGAAACCGGCGAGAATCGTGCCGCGCCGGGACTCCTGCTGGTTCTTGCCGGCGAGCACACGTTGGACGATGTATTGGTCGGTGCACCAATACCAGAAACCGATAATGGCGGAGGCCGGCAAAACGGCCGTCCACGCCCAGACCGGGTCATGCACCGAACGAATCAAATGCACATTACTGCCGACCGTGACGAGGGTGGCATGCCAGCCGTCAATGAGGCTGCCGTGGCCCAGAACATGAAGTCCCGTGTAAAGGATGCAGACGGAACCCAGGATCAGCACCGGGGCCTGGAGCACGGAGGTGTACATGATCACGCGCATGCCGCCGAAAATCGTGTAAAGGCCGGTCGTGGCGGCCAGTCCCAAAGCAATCGCCCAGAAGACGTCGATCTGGTGTCCGAAGACACTGATATGATCCACGTTCAACAGCGTGCGGATGACGACGTCACCGGCATAAATCGTGGCGGCGATTTTGGTCAACACCAGGCTGGCCATGGTGAGGAGGCTGAGGACATTTCGCGAACCGCGGCTGAAACGGAGTTCGAGGAATTCCGGCATGGTAAAGATTTTCATGCGGTCGTAAATCGGCACGAACGCCCAACCCAGAATGATGATCCAGTAGGCGTGCATTTCCCAGTGGGCCATGGCCATGCCGGTAAGAAAGCCGGCGCCGGCCAAGCCGACGAGATGTTCGGAACCGATGTTCGATGAGAAGATGGAGGAGCCGATTTGCAGCCAGTTGGCGTCGCGCCCGGACAGGAAGTAGTCTTTGCCGGACTCGTTCTTCTTCCGCATCGAATACCAGACGGTCCCGATCATGCCGAGCGCAAACAAGATGATCACCGCCAGATCCAGGCCGTTGAAGACCGTGCCGTTCATGCCTCCGGCCACGGACGCCGTGGCGAGGGCATTCGTTGCCATGTCCATGCTGTTGGTTGCCGTCAACACGCTATTGGTTATTTCATTCATAGAATTAATCGTTTATGCGATACTTATTCGACGCTGAATTTGTATTCAATGGTATTGTGGTACGTCTCACCCGGCTTCAACTCGGTCGAGGGAAAGTTCGAATGATTCGGCGAGTCGGGATAATGTTGCGGCTCCATGCAGAAGGCGGAGCGGCGCTGATAAACCTTGCCGTCCTTGCCGGTCAGGGTGCCGTCGAGGAAATTGCCGGCGTAGAATTGCAGGCCCGGCTGGTCGCTCCAGACTTCCATCACGCGACCACTGCCGGGGTCCATCACGCGCGCCATCAAACCGAACTGGCCGAGCGGCTTGTTGATGACCCAGTTGTGGTCATAGCCGGGGCCGTATTGGAGAATCGTGTCCGGGTCATTGATGCGGGCGCCAATGGCCGTCGGTGTGCGGAAATCAAACGGCGTGCCGGCGACATCGGCAAACGCGCCGGTCGGGATCAACGTGCTATCCACCGGGGTCGTCTGATTGGCGTTGATGTAAACCAAATGGCCGAGGATGTCGCCGTTCCCCTGCCCGGCCAGGTTAAAATAAGAGTGGTGGGTCAGGTTCACCACCGTTGGTTTGTCAGTCGTCGCGGTGAACACCAGCTTCAACGCATTGTCGTCCATCAGCGTGTAGGTCGCCGTGACGTTCAGGTTGCCGGGAAAACCCTGCTCGCCGTCCTTGCTCAAATAATTCAACACCAGCCGCGGGCCTTCCGGGCCGACATCGGCCTTGACCACCGTCCAGACGACCTTGTCGAATCCTTTCGTGCCGCCGTGCAGCGTATTGCCGTGGTCATTCGCCGGCAGCGTGTAAGTTTGGCCTTCGAGCCTGAACTTCGCGCCGCCGATGCGGTTGCCGTAGCGGCCGATGAGCGCGCCGAAATACGGGCAGGCGCTGACATAGCCGGGCCGGGTGTAGCCGTCCAGCGTATCGAAGCCATTAACGACGTCGGCGAAGCTGCCGTTTTTGTCGGGCATGGTGAGCTTTTCCACAATGCCGCCGTACGTCATGATGCGGGCCTCGGCGCCTTTGGAATTACGGAGGGTATAGATTTGCACCGGCGTGCCATCCGGCATGGTGCCAAAAGGAACTTCCGTGACGGTTCCCATGGAAGTGGAACCTGATTTTGAAACTGAGGTGCAACCGGTCAGGCAGATCACGCCCAGCCCGGCCACCATCACAGCGGTTGATAGCAGGATTTTTTTCATAATAGTTGCTCAATCATGTTTGTCCGTAATACGCGTGTTTTCCGTGTTTGCGAAGAAAATGTTTGTCCAACAGCGCGGATGGCATCGGTTTTGTCCTCGGATTAATCCTCAACGTTTCGCCCGCCAGCCGGGCGACAAATTCCAAAACCACGGCATTGTGGACCGCATCGTCCACGTCCTTGCCCCAGGTAAACGGTCCATGACTGGCGACCAGCACCGCCGGATGCTGCAGCGGATCCAGCCGGTTGAACGTCTCGACGATGACCTGGCCGGTGTTCGATTCGTAATCGCTTTTGATTTCGCGCGGCGTCAAGGCGCGCGTGCACGGAACCTCGCCAAACCAATAATCCGCCTGGGTGGTGCCGTAAGCCGGGATTTTCCTCCGTGCCTGTGCCCACGCCGTTGCATAAAGACTGTGCGTATGAACCACGCCGCCGATTTCCGGAAAGGCGCGGTAAAGCACCAGGTGCGTCGGCGTATCCGAACTTGGCTTGAGATTGCCCTCGACCACTTCGCCGGTTTCCAGCGACACGACGACCATGTCCTTTGGCGTCATTCCCTCATAAGGCACGCCGGACGGCTTGATGACGACTAATCCTCGGGCGCGTTCAATGGCGCTGGCATTGCCCCAGGTCTGAATCACCAACCCCTCTTTTACCAAAGCCAGATTGGCCCGGCAAACGTCTCGCTTTAATTGGCTGATCATGACCTTTCTGTTCAATACCCAAATAGCCTGCTGCGGTATATCATGTAATTTGATGACATGAACGGTCGGGGTTGCCGATTCAAGCCGCGGTTCATTTGCCAATTATCGGCGAGCGCGACTGCGGATTTCAATCAGTTTCTTCATTACGTCGTACAGATTGCCGCTCCATTCACGCGTGCCAAACGCGTCATGCAGGGTTTTGTAGAGTGCATACAACTCCCGGTAAACGAGGTGCGCCTGGGGATCCGGCTGGTAACTTTTTGACTTCAACCCCGTCATCGCCTTTTGCGCGAGGGCGAAATTCCCGTGCGTTCCCGCCACCACCGCCCCGGCAATCGCCGCCCCCAGCGCACAGGTCTGCGCCGAACGCGAGACTTTCATGGGGCGGCCGGTCACATCCGCATAAATCTGCATCGTCAGCGGGCTCTTTTCCGCGATGCCGCCGCAGTTGATGACCTGGTCAATCTTCACGCCGTACTCCTCAAAGCGGTTGATGATCGTCAGCGCGCCAAATGCCGTCGCTTCCACGAGCGCGCGGTAAATTTCCACCGCCGTGGTGTAAAGCGTCTGGCCGACGAGCAGGCCGGTCAGGCGTTGGTCCACCAGAATGGTACGATTGCCGTTGTTCCAGTCCAGCGCGAGCAGGCCGGATTCGCCGGCCTGCAGTTTGGCGGCCGCCTTGTCCAGGTCGGCGTGCGACAATGGCTTTCTGCCACCGGGTTGAACGTAATGAACCCACCAGTTGAAAATGTCGCCGACAGCGGATTGGCCGGCTTCGAGTCCGTAAAAGCCCGGCAATACGCTGCCGTCCACAATGCCGCACAAACCCGGAATGTCCGCCAGTTTTCCCGTATTTGGACAAACCGCGATGTCGCACGTGCTGGTGCCGATGATTTTCACCAGCGCGCCCGGCGCGACGCCGCAGCCCACGGCGCCCAGATGCGCGTCGAACGCGCCGACGGCGACGGGTATTCCTGCCGTCAAACCGGTCTTCTTTGCCCACGCCGCCGTCAAACCGCCCACGGCGGAATCCACGGCGCGCACCCGCGGACAGAGGCGATGGCGCAGCGCGCCCAGTTTCGGGTCCAGTCGCGAAAGAAATGGCGCGTCGGGATAGCCGTTCCAGGCGGCGTTCCACATCGCCTTGTGGCCGGCGGCACAAACGCCGGCGATAAATTTGTCGGGCGCGAGCGTGCCGGTCAGTTCGGCGGGAACGAAGTCGGACAATTCCATCCACGAATGCGCGGCGTTGAACACTTCGGGCGCCGTGCGGAGGCAGTGCAGGATTTTGCTGAAAAACCATTCGCTGGAGTAGACACCCCCGCATTTGGCGAGATATTGCGGGCGGATTTTTTTTGCCAGCTCCGTGATTTCCGCCGCCTCCGCCACGCCGGTGTGGTCCTTCCACAGCCAGGCCATGGCCGCCGGGTTCCGGGCGAATTGTTTGTCGAAGGCCAGCGGCTGGCCGCTGGCGGCCACCAGCAGCGGCGTGCTGCCGGTCGTGTCCACACCGATGCCAACGATCTGTTCCGGCTTGAACCCGCGCGTGTTTTTCCTCGCATCGGCGAGCGCCTTCTGGATGGTGACTTCCGCGCCCTTGACATAATCGGCGGGATGCTGCCGGGCGAGGCTGGGATCACGGGACAAAAGCACGCCAGCCGTTCCGTGCTCGTAATTCCAGACGGCCGTGCCGGTTTCGCGCCCGTTGGCGACGTTGACGATGAGGGCGCGAACGGAGTTCGTGCCATAGTCCAGGCCAATCGTATATTTTTCTGGCATAAATTGATCTTTTACTTTGAACGCAACACGCGGAGGCCGAACAAGCCACCGGCCAGGCTGCCGGGGTGTGCGGCAAATTTTACCGTGACGTTTTGCTTGCCCTGGGTGAGTTCCGTTGGCAGCGGGTACACGGCCTCAAAAAAGTCACCGGGTTTGTTATTGTTCAATTGCTGCGTGGCGATGATTTTACCATCCACCAGCAGGTCAAATTCGCGCGCCCCGGCGTCGCCGCCCCAATATCTGGCCGTCAAGGACTGCGATTCGCCGGGCAAAACCTTGACCTCGTAGCTGAACCAGCCGGCGGCATCACGCCATTTGCTGCCGTAAAAGTCACCGGTTTGCGTGTTATCGCCCTGGAGTTTGTGATCGGTTTCGGACTGCGGTTCGCCGGGGTAAACCAGGTCCACCACGCGCGCTGCTTCAGCCGTGCGTTGGGTGTTGGCGGCGGCCATCCGCGCTGCCTGCACCCGCCAATCAGCTTCGGCCAGAAGCTTCCAATAAACCGTGTAACGTTCGTCATGCACCCGATAGAACGGAATCAGCGTCAAGTCGTTCGGCCGGACCAGTTTCTTCGTCTCAAACACCAGAGGCTGCGCCGCGGGCCGGATTCTTTTCAGAAAAGTTTTTGAATCGCCGACGAAAACCGGAACCACCGGATCCGGCACCCTCACCAGATCGCTCTGGTTCCGCGCGTACTGGCTGGGCACTCCGTTCGTGCCGAGGTCGCCAGCCAGCACGATAGGTCCATAAAGCACCGCGACGATGTTGTTCGTCCCCGGCAGCGGCTCGGCGTGCAGTTTCATCGCCAACTGGATTTCCACCTGGTCGCCATTTCGCCATTCGCGCTCAATCGAAACGTAAGAACCGGGCGCGCCGGAAATCTTTTGCTTTTTGCCGTTCACCTGCACGGACATTTTTTCCGACCACATCGGCCAGCGGACATTGAGTGCAATCCTGACCGGTTGCCTGCATTGGAACGTCAGACGTGTCGTGTCCCTGTTGGGAAATTCAGTTTCCTGCCGTACGCTGAGTCCTTTCTCAGTCCAGGACAATTCGGACGGAATAAACAAGTTCACAAACAAGGAATTTCTCCCGTGAAAATAAATGGTGTCGCCGTATTTGGCATGGTTTTCCATGCCGGTGCCAACGCAACACCAGAAGGAATTCTCCGGCGTGGAATAGGTTTTGAAGTGGTCCGGCTTGAGCGACATGAAATAAGTGAACATGCCCGTGTCCGGGTCTTGCGACGCCAGGATGTCGTTATACAGCGCGCGCTCGTAAAAGTCCATCGCGGCCGCTGAGGGCCGCCATTCGAAAATGTGGCGGGTGAGCTTGAGCATGTTATAGGTGTTGCACGTCTCGGCCGTCTCGGCGCTCAGGTGGCCGGGGAAGGTGTTGGTCGAAAAAAAATGTTCGCGGTCGCTGTCGCCGCCGATGACGTAGGAGCGATCCAGCGCGACGGCGTTCCAAAACGTAACCGCAGCGGTCAGAAACTGCGGGTTGCCGGTGAACTCGTATTCGCGGGCGATGCCGATGATTTTGGGAATTTGCGTGTTGGCGTGAAGGCCGTTCAGCCTGTCTTCCCCGCGTTCGAGCGGCCCAATAACCCGCTGGTGGTTGAACACCCCGGCCAATTGCAGGTAATTCGTGTTGCCCGTGACTCCGTAGAGATTAGCCAGCACTTCGGTCATGCCGCCCTGCTCGGTTTCCAATGATCGTTGCATTTGCTCCGGCGTCAGCCGGTCTACGCGGAATTTAGCCCAGTTCGCCATGTTGGTCAGGACGGACAACGCCTGCGCATTGCCGCACAGTTGATGGGCATCGAGCAAACCGGCCATAATTTTGTGGAGGGTGTACCACGGCGCCCAGACTGACTTCCGGTTTTCCACGCGGTCAATGAACGATTCCGGGAAGGCCGACAAATAACCGGCATTGGCGCCGTTCGTGGCGAGCGCGTTCTGGCATTCAGCCAGTCCGGCAACGATTTTGCCCACGCGCTCCTTGAACCGCGCATCGCCGGTGCTCGCGAACATCAACGAACAGGCCGACAAATAATGTCCAACAATGTGTCCGCGCAATTCACACGATGGCGCTTCCCAGCCGCCGTAAGGTTTGGCGTCGGTGGGCAAATGCGCATTGACGCGGAAATTATACAGCAGCCGGTCGCAATCCAGGCTCAACAGATAATTCCCGTCGCGCAACATCGCGTCGCGGAATGGACCGTCCAGCAGGCGCACGTCTGCGGGTGAAAACGGCTGCGCCGGCAGATCCACAGCCGGCTGGACAGCGGCCCGGACACCCCAACCCATCAGCACCAGTGCCATCAAAATGGAAAATCGTTCGAGTTTCATCATTTAATATGATTTCGGCAAGCCGGCGTCACCGCCGATGTGCCGCTGGTGTCGTCCGGTGATAGTTAATGAAAACCCGGTCAACCGGCAATCGCTTTGCCGGTCACGATCCCAATCCGCTCCGGAGGCCGTAATAGATTTCGTTCCAATTCAATTCGTGCTTAAAGTGCCGGAGGCTCGTCCCGGCGTCAATGACCGCCAGTTCGATGCCCGCCATGGCTGCGAAATCCTCCAGCATCTCGGTTGTGACGGCCTGACTGAAGCCGGTGTGATGCGCGCCGCCGCCATAAATCCATGCCGTGACCGCGGTATTAAAGTCAGGTTTGGGCACCCACAAGGCGCGCGCCACAGGAAGCTTGGGCAGCGGTTTGTCGGGGGAAACCACGTCCACTTCGTTGACGAGCAGCCGGAAGCGGTTCCCCATGTCCATGAGCGCCGCGTTCAGAGCCGGGCCTGGCGGCGTGTCGAACACCAGACGAGCCGGATCGGCCTTCCCGCCAATGCCCAGCGGATGGACTTGCAGCGACGGCTTGCCGTCCGCGATGCTGGGACAGATTTCCAGCATGTGCGCTCCGAGCACTTTCGAGCCTTTGGCATTCAAATGATAGGTATAGTCCTCCATGAAGGACGTGCCGCCTTTCAATCCGGCGGCCATCACCTTCATGGCGCGAACCAGCGCGCATGTTTTCCAATCGCCCTCGGCGGCGAAGCCGTACCCATCGGCCATCAACCGCTGGGCGGAGACTCCCGGCAATTGCGCCAAGCCATGTAAATCCTCAAAGGTCGTGGTGAATCCCTTGAAACCGCCATTCTTCAGGAAAGCTCGCAAACCCACCTCAATGCGCGCCGCTTCGCGCAACGAACCCTGATATTTCTCATCCTTGGCGGATGCCGACGGAATTTCGTAACTGGCCTCGTATTCTTCAAGCAGCGCCTTGATTTGCGGCTCCCTCACGGCATTGACCTGTTTCACCAGATCGCCGACGCCATAACCGTTCACCGAGTAGCCAAATTTGATTTGCGCCGCGACTTTGTCTCCCTCGGTGACCGCCACTTCGCGCATGTTGTCGCCGAACCGGCAAAACGCCGCGCCCTGCCAGTCATGCCACGCCGCCGCCGCCCGGCACCAGGCGCCGATTTGCTGTTGCACTGCGGCCTCCTGCCAGTAGCCGGCCACCACCTTCCGGGCCAGGCGCATCCGGCTCATGATGAAACCGTGTTCGCGGTCGCCGTGGGCGGCCTGGTTGAGATTCATGAAATCCATGTCAATGGACGACCATGGAATGTCACGGTTGTACTGGGTGTGCAAATGCAGGATGGGTTTCCGCAGCAATTTCAAACCGTTGATCCACATCCTGGAGGGCGAAAAGGTGTGGCACCACGTCACGAGGCCGATGCACGGGGAGGCCTGATTGGCCTGCTCACAAAGCGCGAACACTTCCTCCGGAGATTTGACAACGGGTTTAAAAACCATCTTGACCGGAATTGCGTCAGCATCGTTTAGCGCCGTGGAAATCTCCCGGGAATGGGCAGCGACCTGTTTAAGCGTTTCCGGCCCATAAAGATGCTGGCTGCCCGTTATGAACCAAATTTCAAGCCGTTTCAAATCAATCATGTGCGCACCTGCTGTGTCGCTACTTAATAAACCGCCGCGTGGGGTTCCGGCAAGCGAAAAACACCCACGCGGCGAACGCACGCCCAACAATCATCTACTGTGTACTGTGCGGTTGCTGGGCCGTCCTGTTTTTGCGGCTACGGTGACGGTGACGACAGCCGGAAGAAGCGCGCCGATCCCGTCATTGGTACGCTCAACTGATAGTTGCCTCCCGACAGGGTGAGAGGTCCGGTCACCCGCGTCCACGAGGCACCGGGCC
>JANWKE010000160.1 GCA_025451535.1 Verrucomicrobiia bacterium | reverse complement strand
GTGAAATTGTGGTAAGGCCACAATTACCCGTTCGTCTTCCTGGACTTTGAGCGCCTCCACGCAACTCGCCACGTTATGGAGAAAATTGCCGTGAGTGAGCATCGCGCCCTTCGGATGGCCGGTCGTGCCGGACGTATAAAGCAACGCCGCGAGGTCCGAGTCGGTTTGAGTTGGAGGAGTTCGGAGTTCGGAGTTCGGAGTTCGGAGTATGGCGAACTCATCAATGCGCAAAAGTTTCAACGATGGTCGGGCCGCTTTTAAAGCTTCAAAATGCGCCGCCAGTTCCGCGTCGGTGATGAGCACGTTCGCGGCGGAATCGTTCAGGATGTAACTGACCTCGGCGGACTTCAGGAAATTGTTAATCGGCACCACCACGCCGCCGGCCGACAGGATGCCGAACACCGCCGGCACAAATTCCGGACAATTCTTCACCCACAGCGCCACGCGGTCGCCGGGCTTCACGCCGAATTTATTCGTCAGTGCCGCCGCCAACGCACAGACCTGCCCGAAGATTGTCGCATAGCTGAATTCCTTTTCTCCCCAATAAATGGCAATTTTCTCACGCCGTTTTTCTACCGAGGTGGCGAAAGCGGTGGCTAAATTCATCCGAAAAGGTTAGGAAAAAAAGAAGTGGGATGGCAAGAAACGATCCTGGAGACACATTTTGACACGAATTTCACGAATTTGCACGAATTAGAAATGTGATTCGCGATAATTCGCGTCAACTCCACTTCAAGTAAACCAGCAACAGCATCGTTCCCCGGTAGCAGCGAACGTCAATTCGCGCTAACCTCAGGCAGAAATTAGAATTAAACAACTGTCCTCACCCCGGCCCTCTCCTCCAGGAGAAAGGGAATCGTCTGCCGCCCATTTGAAAATTCGCACACCGGGATTCGCCGGACGGGCATCCACAAAATCAGGAACGTGCGCCTGCTGTTCCTTCTCCCCCGGGAGAAGGTCAGGATGAGGGCGGGCGTAAAAAACAAAATTACCGATGCAGCAATTGGTTCAGTAGATTTCCGACCGGTGACGGATTCCCGTTTGATGGTTTTAACAAACTATTACCTACGGATTGCACCGTCAGGCCGACCAGCGCCACTTTGTTGATCTTTTTACCCGGATTGCCCAACGTGCCCGTCATCGTAAAAAATTGCGGCAAGGGGACATACGCGCCGGAAGCCGACGTGTGGGCGGCAGCCAGATTAAGCTGACCGGCAATGGAGCGGCTGAGTAAAATAGTCACCGGTACATTGATGGTGGAATTGGTCAATACGGGCGCCAGGCCGATGGTGCCGGTGGCGTCGGCTTCAAATGCGTCACTTTGCACGACAGCTAATTGCAGATTGATTCGACCCTCCCCCGCCCCGCCCTGCACTGTAATCGTCTGAATCGGCGATTGCTGAAGCTGGTTCATTAATCCGTCTTTCTTTAATCCGGTCGCGCGGGTCAGCAGCGAGACGACAGCGGTTTCGGGATTGCTTAAAAGTTGCGGGACCGTCGCTATCACATTGATCAACGATTTGAGCACCTCGCTCCGGACATTAATCACGGACAGGTTCAAGTTGGTGGCGTCAACATCAAACTGCCCCGTGAGGTTCTTCTTCAAATTTGCTCCGATTGTGCCCGCGCCGGCGATTTTTGCGTGTGCGGTCAATGTCCCTCCCAACTGGCCCTGGCGGTCAGGCGCGAACGTGTCCACCAGCGGCCCGAACGGCACCTGGTCGGCGTCCAGGGCGAAATTGTATTTGTAACCGGGCACGCTCAGGTCCAGATCCGCCGTGGCGCTCGCCGGCGCTCCGTTGAGGACGAGTTGGAACGGTTTCACCTGCACACGGCCGCCGTCCATTTGTACCGTGGTTTGAAAATTGGTGATGGCCAACTCGCGCAGATAAAGCTGCCTGATATCCGCCATCACCTTGAAGTTATGCAGCGGCAGGCTCATTGGTGGCGGTTCCTGATCGGCCGGGGTTGCAGCCGGGGTGGCGGTGGCGGGTGAAGTTGCCGGAACGGTCTTCCCGGGTGCCTTCGCGCCGCCGGCGAACAAATCGTAATAGCGCGTCAGGTCAATTCCATCCGACGAGAGGGTCAGGTTCCCCTGGACGGCCTTGGGTTGGGAAAAATCAACCTGCCCTTGCAATTGAACCCGGTTCTGAGCCCGGTCGCTGGGAGTCAGAGCGATTTGGAACTGGCGGATGTCGGCGGATTGCTTATCGAGCGAAGTATCCACCTGCAGCCGGGCCGCCAAAGGTGTCGCCGGGAATTGACCTTTGGGATCGTGCACGACAAGATTGGTCACCTGCAAATCGGCTTTGACGGCGGAACTGGTGTTCGGCGCATACTGGACGGAGGCATCGCCGTTTACGGCAATGCTGGCCAGTTGTTTGCCGGCCAGCAACGGTTCAAGGAACGGACGCAGCCCCTCCTGGTCGAAACCCGAAAGTTTGGCGCTTAACTGCACCGCCTGGTTCGCGGATTCAAAAGCACCGGTCAGGGCAAAATCTCCCCTGGCGCTCCCATTTTGAGTGAGGGCGCCGTCGAGTTTTTCAATTTTGATCCGTTCCGGCGTGCGGCTGACAGCCACGTCCATCGTGCTGCCGAAGTCGCGGAATGAATTCTTACCCAGCTGGCCGGTAAGTTCCGTCAAGGCAAGCCGGCCCGTGACCGTCTGTGTGGTTTGCTTCTGCGTGACTTGGCCGTTCAGCTTGAGGGTCCCGGACGAAATGGTCGCATCCGGTTGCGGGAGCGCCTGGTTCAGTCCTGCCAGCGAAGCTTCCAAAGCGACCTGCACGTCCGCACTCGCGTCGGCCAGGTTGTAGGCACCGGACCCCGAAACGGTGAGCAGCGGCAGGCGCTGCCGGCTGATTTGCAGCTGGTATCCGTTCAACTTGAGTTGTCTGAAATTCTCCGCCTCGCCTTGCGCCTGTAGATTCACGGTCGCTTGGAAAGTCCGATTGCTGCCGAGTGCGGCCGCGAGGTCGTTGATTTGCGAATTCAGGTCAAACCCAAGCTGTTTACCGCCCTGCAGGGAGGACAATTTCAGGTGCAGATTCACATCGCCGGCCGACACCGTGTTCCCAAGAAACAACCGCCAATCTGCGAGATTCAAATTGGTTACCTCCAGGTCGAGTGCGGAATTGCCGACATCGCCGGCACTGTTCCCCCAGGCCAGATTCATGGGCTGGGACAGGCGCGCCGACAGCAGTGAGCGGCCATCCTGCGTACCATTCAAGGCGAGAGCGTGCAGGAGCGCCGTCTGGGCCGCATTGTCCACCGTGACGGCATAATCGGCGTTGAGATTCAATGCCGGCGTGGTCTGTCGGGCGCGCGTCACCTGGAATTTGTCCGCGACCAGCCGGCCGGTCGCGGCGATGGTCTTGCCGGAATTCGTGAACGTGATTTGATTCGTGGAGGTGATGGTCGTCGAGCCAAAATCCATGCCGCGCGCGGCGCCGGCCAGATTCAGCAACCGCTGGTCAACGCCCCGCAACGCCACGTCCAGGCTGCCTTCCATTTTGGCCAGGTCCAGCGGGCCGCTGATCGCCAGTTCCCCCAGTGCCGCGCCGGCGTTTTGAAAATGCAAATCCAACTGTTTGATTTCCGTCGGCGTCGCCTCGCAATCCAGGCCGGCAGCCAGCGTGGAGAAACCGGCGAACGCGCCGCCAGCGGCGGACACCGACCATTGCGCCTTGCCGGAAGCCGAGGCCGGTTTCAAATCGGGCGTCAGGGCGAAATTGAAGTTTCCCTGAACGGTTGCCGCCAAAAATCCGTTGCTGCCACCGGGCGGATTTTGGTCAACCCGCATTGCCGCTGACAATTGAAGCGCAGCGGATTGTCCATTTTTCACATTCGACAGCGTAACGTCCAGATTTGTCAACGCCGTTACATTACTCCGGCCGCCGCCGTAGTTTTTGATTTCGATGATGCTCGCGTTGCGCAAAGTGAATTTGCCCAAATCAATCCGGGGCGCTTTCGCTGACGCCGGTTTGGGGTGGCTGACCCCGGTGGATTTTCCCTGCAACGCCTTCAGCAACGGGTCCAGGTTGCTGCTTCCATCCGGGTTTTGAACCAGTTCGACCGTCGGCGACGTCACGACGATTTCGTTTACATGGATGTTGCCGCCGAGAATGTCCCAGAGCTGGTAGTGGATGCTGGCTTCCGGCAGGACGAGCAAAGGCGCCTGCCCCTGGGCTTGCACGGTCAGGTCGCGCAACGCGATTTGCTTAAAAGGATTCAGGGAAATGTCGCTGACCGTGATGTTGGCGTGCAGCGCATCACCCACGCGCGGCAGCACTACGCTCTTGATGAAGGCCGGGCTGGTGGCGACAAAATACACCACCACCATCAAAATGATCACCATCACCGCCAGGCCGGCGAAGAATCGCAACCAGCGGCGCCGCTTTTTTTGCTTCGGCGCTACAATGAACATCGGTTGGTTCGGTTGGTTCATAAAACGTTAAATTTATTCGGCGCATCCTTCCCGTGGGCAACGATTGGCGCCCCCGGCTCGCCTCAGTGCAAGATAAGTTATAGTTAATGGACAGGTGGATGGCCCGAAACATTCAATTCGGAACCAGCGCTGTGAGCTCCGAAACCGGGCGAGAGGCAAAGCGGCCCACAGTTTCGCCTTTTGATTGGTCGCGTCATAAATATATTCCTTGCGTGATTAATACCGACGCAAAGCTGGCCGCCCTGCTGCCCGTAATCAAATCCTCTGACTGGCTGGCGCTGGACACCGAAGCCGACAGCCTGCACGCCTATCCCGAAAAGGTCTGCCTTATCCAAATCAGCACCGCCGCTGCCGACACTTTAATTGACCCGCTCGCCGGCATCAATCTCGATCCGTTGTTGAGCGCGCTCAATGCGCACGAGCTGATCATGCACGGCGCGGATTATGATTTACGGCTGTTGCGCAAGCATCACGAGTTCGTGCCGTCGGCGATTTTTGACACCATGCTCGCCGCGCGGCTTTTAGGTGAACGACAGTTCGGCTTGAGTTCGCTGGCGGAAAACTTTCTGGGTGTAAAGCTGGGCAAAGGTTCACAAAAAGCCGACTGGGCGCGGCGGCCGCTCACTGAACGGATGGAAATATATGCGCGGGCCGACACGCATTATCTCAAACCGCTCGCCGACCAACTCAGGTCAGGACTGCAACAAAAAGGCCGGCTCGCCTGGCACCAGGAATCGTGTGCGCGACTGATTGCGGAAAGCTCGAAGCCGCCCACAACCAATGCGGAGGGTGCCTGGCGCATCAAGGGCAGCCACGCGTTGAATCGTCGTGCGCTGGCCGTTTTGCGCGGATTGTGGGAATGGCGCGAACGCGAAGCCATTGCCGCCAATCGCCCTCCGTTTTTCATCCTCAACCATGAAAAGCTCACCAGTATCGCTGCGACCGCGGCGGCGCACAAGCCGGTTGACCACCTGCTGCCAACGCGCCTCTCACCGCGCCGCGGCGAAGGTTTGCATCAGGCCATCAAGACCGCCCTCGCGCTCCCGGCGGACCGCCACCCGGAAGTTGTGCGGCACAAGTTCTATCGACCGACCGAAACCGAAATGCGCCGCTACCACGACCTGGAGAAATGCCGGGACCGGCACGCGCATGAACTGGCCATTGACCCCACGCTCATCGCCAGCCGTGCCACGCTCAGTGAACTCGCCCGCGATTGGGACCAAAACGCGCCGGAACTGATGACCTGGCAGCGGGAACTTTTGCTTCAAGTTTAGCCAGGAGCGTGTTGGAAAATCGCCGGAGCCGACGTGAGGAGGCTCATTCCGCTCAAACCGCCGCGTTTTCCCGGAGAAAAATGGAGCCTCCTCACGTCGGCTGCCACAAAATCACCTGACGACTTCAAACGCAAATCCCTTCAAATATTCCGTCTCCGGAATCATCGGAATGACGGGATGGTCCGGGCTTTGAGAATAGGTGGCCACCCGGCGTAAAATCCGGCGCGTGTCATAGGCGGCGGAGAGGATCACGTCCTGAAAGGTTGTCGCGTCCACATGATGCGAACAGCAGAACGTCGCCAGCGTACCGCCGGCCTTCAGCAATTTCAGCGCACGCAAATGAATTTCCTTGTAGCCGCGCAAGGCGTCCGGCACCGAGGCGCGATTGCGCGTGAACGACGGCGGGTCGAGCACGATTAAATCGAATCGTGGAATGACTTTTTCATGCGGCTGGACGGCGGTTTGGGCCTTGAGCCAGTCGAAAACGTTCACGGCCCCGAACGAGCACTTGTCCGCCAGCCCATTGGCAGCGGCGTTTCGTTGAGAGGCCGCCACCGCCTCCGCGCTTTGGTCGAGCAAGTGGACGTGGGCCGCACCTGCGCGCGCCGCGTGCAAACCGAAGCCGCCCAGAAAACTGAAACAATCCAGCACCTGCGCGCCTTTCGCAAACTGCGCTACGGCCTGATAATTGGTCTGTTGGTCGAGATACAAACCCGTCTTGTGCCCGCCGACGAGGTCAGTCTCAAACTTCAGCCCATTCAGCTCCACGGAAACCGGCCCGTTCAATTCGCCAACCAGAATTCCACCCACTCCTTCCAATCCCTCAAACTTGCGCGACGCCACATCACCGCGTTCAAGAATGGCGCGCGGCGAAAAGATCTTTTGCAGTGCGGCGACAATCAGTGCTTTCCGCTTGTCCATCCCCAGGGAGGAGATTTGCACAACCAGTATGTCCTCATATTTATCAACGATAAGGCCGCTCAGAAAATCACTCTCGGCATTGACAACCCGGAATGAGGTCGCGGACGGCAACTGCCTTTGCCGGACGGCGAGGGCAGCGCGAATCTGGCCTTCAAAGTACTTTTCGTTTATCTCGATTCGCTCCGATGAAAGCAGGCGTACATTGATTTTGGACCGGGCATTGAAGAAGCCCACCCCGAGGAATCGCTGCCGATGATCCTTGACCTGAACAAGCTCGCCGTCGGCCGGTTGTGTGGTTACGCGAAAGATTTCACCGCGATAAATCCATGGGTGGCCAGCGACAATGCGATCGGCCTCGCCAGGTTTTAGTAATACAGTCGGCAATGGGTCCATAGTTTGTAAACAGTTGCCGGATAATCCAGCGCTCACATAAGACCAGAACCTGGCCGGCGAAAAAAGAAAAGTTTTTGATGCGCGGGACGATGGCTCCCGTTAATTTAGGCAGACAATTTAGACATGTCATTTTTACTCGTTTTCCTCGGGAGCGGCACTTCACAGGGCGTGCCGGTGATCGGCAGGGAATATCCGCCGGAATTTTTGGCGAACCCGAAGAACCATCGCACGCGGCCTTCCATTTATGTCGCCACCGACCGGACAAAACTGGTGGTGGACACCACGCCGGAGTTCCGGATGCAAATGCTCCGGGAAAACATTCTCTGGCTCGACGCGGTGGTTTTCACCCACTCGCACGCAGATCACGTTATGGGGCTGGATGACTGCCGGCGGTTTTGTGACATTCGCGGCGGACCACTGCCGGTTTATGCCAATGAAGAAACGTTGTCGTCGCTTAAACGTGTATTTATTTACGCCTTTGACGGCCGGCCGATTCCCAAGGGTTATTTTCATCCTGAACCGCATGTGATTAATGGAGCTTTCACTTTGGGGGACCTTGAGATCACTCCCCTGCCCTTGCCGCACGGTTCCACCGTGACGAACGGTTATCTCTTTGTGCAAAACGGCCGGAAGCGGCTCGCGTACCTGAGCGATTGCAAGGAAGTACCGCCAGCGGTCGTGGAAAAGGTCCGCGACGTTGAAATCGCCGTGCTGGACGCGCTCCGGCCCAAACCGCATCCGACTCACATGAGCCTTGACGAAGCGTTGACCGCGGCGCGGCGGATTGGCGCAGCCAAAACATTCTTCACGCATTTGACTCACGATTATGATCACGACAAGTCACAAGCTGAACTGCCCGATGGCGTTGCGCTTGCGTACGACGGCCTCAAAATCGAGGACACTCTATGAATTTTAGAATGTTTTATACCGTTCAAGGTCTAATGACCAGGGTATGAGACTTTTCCCAATCCGGCTCGTACTTTTGTCGGCGGTACTGGCGCCGCTGTTGGCCCGGGCCGGCGGCGATGAAGTCGTGCTCATTTACAATAAACGCATGCCGGGGTCCAGGTCCGTGGCCGAGTATTATGCCAAGGCGCGGGAGGTCCCTCAAAAGCAGATTTACGGTTTTGCGATGACAACCAACGAGGTGATGTCGCGGGAGGAATTTCGTGACAATCTGCAATTACCGCTGGCCCACCGGCTTGATTCCGATGGCCTCTGGCGATTCGCTTTTGTAACGACTCGCGCAACGAACGACGGGCCGGCGAGTATGCAATACCGGGTGGTCGCGTCCAGGATCCGTTACGCCGTTTTATGTTATGGCATCCCATTGAAAATCGCACCGGATCCGGGTTTGAATGAACCGTTAACGGAGGGAATGAAACCCGAATTAAGACGGAACGAGGCTGCCGTCGATTCGGAACTCGCCTGGTTGCCGATGATAAAAACGGGTGTTTCGCTGGATGGCCCGATGCAAAACTGGATTTACGGCACTACCAATGCTGCGCTTTTAAATCCGACCAACGGCATTTTGCTGGTCGCACGGCTTGACGGGCCGGGCGCTGACATCGCGAAAGGCCTCGTGGACAAGGCCCTGGCAGCCGAGCGTGACGGCTTGTGGGGACGAGCCTACTTCGACGCGCGCGGATTTCCCAAAACAGATAGCTATTATCTGGGCGACGAATGGATCCACGAAGGAGCGGAAATCTGCAGTGAACTGGGATTCGAAACCACCCTGGATGACAAGCCGGAAACGTTTCCCGCAAGCTTTCCGATGAGCCAGATTGCCATTTACTGCGGGTGGTATGATGGCAATGTTTCCGGGCCATTTGCATTGCCCAGGGTGGAATTCATGCCCGGGGCTTTCGCCTATCATTTGCATTCGTTCAGCGCCGAGACCATCCGCTCCGTAGACCAACGATGGTGCGGCCCGCTGTTGGCCAAGGGAACGACCTGCACAATGGGTTGCGTGTATGAACCTTACCTCTCCGGCACGCCAAACATTGCCGCCTTTCTGGCGCGCTGGATGGCCAGCAGCTTCACCTTCGGCGAGGCCGCCTGGGCAGCACAACCCGTCCTTTCCTGGCAGACGACTGTGATCGGCGACCCGCTTTACCGGCCGTTTGGCCAACCGCTGCAACTTCTGTACGCGCAGCTCGAGCGTCGTCACAGCCCCCTGAGCGAATGGGCGTGCCAGCGGGTCGTTGATCTGGCGCTCGCCCACGGCGCGTCCATCTTCCGGATGGCCATTTATCTTGAAAATAACAACGCGACCACCAATAGCGCCGTGCTCACTGAAAAACTGGCCGACCTTTATGAAAGGGAAGGCAAACCGTCCTCGGCCATTGAAACGTACCAACGGGCGCTAAGCCTCAGCCCGTCGCCGGAACAGCGCATTCGTCTCCAGCTTATGCTCGGCGACAAACTGGAGGCGCAGGACCGGGACCAGGAAGCCTACGACGATTATCAACAACTGCTCCAGGAATCCCCTGACTATCCCGGCCGAATGATCATTTACCAGAAGCTTTTGTCCCTGGCACGGAAACTCAACAAGCCCGATGAAGTGGCCCGATACGAGGCGCTGACCAAATAACCGGCAAATTGGCATGGCGACGTTTTACGATACCCACGCGCATCTCGACTATCCTGATTATGCGAATGATTTGCCGGAAGTCATCGCGCAAGCGCAGGCCGTCGGCGTTGTTAAAATGATTTCCATCGGAACGAGCCTCAGCAGCAGTGAGCGCGCCATCCGGCTGGCGGATAGGTTCCCGTCCGTTTATGCCGCCGTCGGCTGGCACCCCAGCGAGGTAATGAAAGCGCCGTCCGACCTGCGCCCGGCTTTGCGCGAATACGCCAAACATCCCAAGGTCGTCGCCATCGGTGAAATCGGTCTGGATTATCATCATTTGCCCAGTTCGCAAAATGGCAACGCCGGGGACAACAAGCTTTACCGGCAACGGCAGGCCGAAATTTTTCAGCAACAAATCGAAGTCGCCATCGAAGCCGGGCTGAACTGCATCATCCACCAACGCGATGCCTTTGATGACACGCTCGCACAACTCAAACCCTTTGCCGGCAAAACGCGAGGGGTTTTTCATTGTTTCGGCGAAAACGCGGACCGGATGCGCCGTGTGCTGGAAATCGGTTCGCTCGTCAGTTTCACCGGCATCGTGACTTTCAAGAACGGCCAGAATGTACGCGACACCGTGGCCGCAACGCCGCTGGACAAGCTCATGCTGGAAACCGATTGTCCTTATCTCGCACCCGTGCCCTATCGCGGCAAGCGCTGTCAACCGGCTTACGTGAAAGAAATCTCCGAGGTCGTCGCCCGGGTCAAAGGCTGCTCGCTCGATGAATTGAGTGCAGCGACGTGCCAGACGGCAGCTGACTTTTTCTGGAAATTGCAGAAGCAGGAGCAGGCGTGAGCAGGCTCAGGCAGGAAAATTGAAACTGAACGGAGCCTCGTTAACCAGGCTCCTGCAAAAATGGCCGAAGAATTGCAACTGCGCATCCATGGGGAGGCGTCGCTGCCGACGTTGATTTATCTGCCCGGTTTGCACGGTGATTGGACACTCATCGGCGGGTTTCGTCATGCCATCGCCGGCAAAGTGCGTTTTGTTGAAATTACCTATCCGCGCACGCTCACGTGGTCACTGGACGATTACGCGGCAGCGGTTGACAATGCGCTGGCCAAAAATGGCATTACCCGCGGCTGGCTCCTGGGTGAATCCTTTTCGTCGCAGGTGGTCTGGGCCATGGTCGCGCGCGGACAATTCCCGGCCCAGGGTATTATCCTGGCCGGCGGCTTCGTCAAATATCCTTTGCGCCGCGCGGTCTGGCTGCTGGAAAAAATCACCGATCGGATATCATCCGCAGTCCTCGTCCGGATTATCTTCGGCTACGCCAAAGTGGCGCGCTTCCGTTATCGCCGTTCGCCTCAAACATTGCCAAGCCTTGACGAATTCATCTCCCGCCGGACGGAATTGGATCGCCGGGCGGCGCAGCATCGCCTGCAGCTGCTGGCTGAAAATGATCCGCGGCCCATCGCCCGCCAGACCAAACTGCCGGTATTTGGTCTGAGCGGATTTTTCGATCCCATCGTGCCGTGGCCGCGGGTTCGCCACTGGCTCAGGAAACATTGTCCGGCCTTGCGCGACTACCGGGTTCTCAAGCGCGCTGATCACAACGTGTTGAGCACCGCACCCGAGGAAGCGGCGGAGCAGGTGCTATGCTGGATTAATGATTTATGATTTACCATTTATGATTGGAAGGTAACATTTTGAAAAATCCTGGACCCACAATGCTATGACTCGACAGCAGATTCTCGACCTCTATTTTCTCGACGCGCGGCACAAATTGATTGAGATCGCCGCCTTCCTCGATCGCGCCGAACGTGCCGCCGGCAAGGACGATTTTCGATTAAAAGCCTTCCGCGCAGCGCTGGGCAAACTTAGCGGGCGGCAAAAGGAGAAGGCCAGGCGTATCTTGCTGACTTTTAGCGATCCGACCACCAAACCAGTTGCCAAAGCGGAAAGCAAAGGTGCAGTCGGAGCCTGGTCCGGTGGCCAGTGATCAAATCTTACGTTTCACGCCTCACGATGAAATACATCGAACCTCACGCCCACATGGTCAGCCGTGTCACCGATGACTATGAGCGCATGGCCATGGCCGGCTGCGAGGCGGTTTGTGAGCCCGCGTTCTGGGCGGGCTTTGACCGCAGCTCCGCCGCCGGTTTTTATGATTATTTTTGCCAGCTCACCGAGCACGAACCAAAGCGCGCGGCCAGGTTCGGTTTAAAACATTTCTGCTGGCTATGCATCAATCCCAAGGAAGCTGAGGAGGTCAAGCTCGCCGCGGAGATCATTGCATTGATTCCACGGTTCCTTGACCGGTCGAATGTGCTTGGCATCGGCGAAATCGGCTTGAACAAGAATTCACGGAATGAATTGAAGGTATTGGAAATGCACGTGGATCTGGCGGCGCGGTATAACCAGCTCATTCTCGTTCACACCCCGCATCTGGAGGACAAACTGAAAGGCACGCGGCTGATTCTGGATGTCCTGAAGGCTGACAAGCGCATCCGGCCGGAACGGGTCATCATCGACCATGTCGAAGAACATACCGTGGGGCTGGTTTTGGACACGGGCTGTTGGGCGGGCATGACGCTTTATCCGGAGACCAAATGTTCGCCGGCACGTGCCATTGACATCCTTGAGACTTATGGCCGGGAACGAATCTGGTTGAACAGCGCATGTGATTGGGGCGTGAGCGATCCCCTGGCGGTGCCGAAAACTGCGGTGGAAATGAAGAAACGCGGCCATCATGCCGCGGCGATTGACAAGGTTATCTACCAAAACCCGAAAAGATTCCTTGCTCAGTGTTTAAAATTCAAAGTCGGGTAGGTGCGGACGACGGTTGATCCGGCCCAACGTTTCAATACGCCCAAAGATTTCCCGCAAAGCTGACGGGCATGAACAGGTTATTGCCGATGCACTGCAATTCCACGGCTGAGCCCTGGTTGCCAATGAGGTAGCCACCGGTCCCCACCGTGGTCGTAGTTAGCGGAGAGGCCTGTGCAACGAAAATTCCGCCGGTTGAGGTATTATTGACTGCGGCAGCCAGTTTGGTGCCATCGGCAGATGAGGCAACGGAGTTCCAGCTTCTTGCGGGCGCATTGGTTTGTTGCACCCACGTGATGCCATAATTGCTTGATGTATAAATCCCGCCGCCATTTACCACCGCCACCAGCTTGCTGCCATCGGACGACGAAGCGATGGAACTCCAATTGGCGCTGGGGGCACCGCTTTGCAGTGTCCAGTTTGCGCCACCGTTGGACGAAGTATAAATCCCTCCGCCGCCCACCGCTGCCGCCAGTTTATTACCATCAGCGGAGGAGGTGATGGAAACCCAGTTTGCCGCGGGCGCACCAGAACCAAGCGACACACCACTGGCAGCTGCGGCAAATTTGCTTCCATCCGCCGAGCAGGCCACGGAAACCCAACTGGCACTTCCCGTAACAGCCGACCACGTCACACCTGAATTGCCGGAAAACTCAACCGCGCCGCCACTGATGGCCGCAAATAATTTGGTGCCGTCCGCCGAGGAAGCCACGGAAACCCAGCTGGCCGAACCGGAGGCAGTAACGGTCCAACTTGCGCCCGAATTCGTGTAAACTCCCCCGCCGTTAATCGCCGCGACCAATTTGCTCCCATCGGCAGAGGAGGCGATGGCACGCCATTGAGCCGCGAGCAGACTGCTGGCGGGAGTCCACGTGATTCCTGAATTAATTGAAGTGTAAATTCCGGAGGAGCTGGCGCCGAGGCCGGCCACGGCAGCCAACCGGGTGCCGTCCGCCGAGGAAGCGATGCAATTCCAGTTGTTGGCGGACAGGGTCATTGTCCATGGCGAATTCGCAAAACTTGAAAAATTTCCAATGATGGATTGACCGGCATTCTGCGCGACCCGCCACCCGCTGGCACCGCCACCCGATATCCGCACGATGTCACCGGGGTTTGCCGACGGTGGCAACGTCACCGTCACCAGTTGCGAATTGGTCACCAGGTAGCCCGTGTCGATCACCGCCTGGATGGCCGTGCCGTTGGTGGGAATCCAGCCGACCAGGCCATTCCCAAAAAAACTGCCGTGGAAACTGTTGTTGAAATTGGTAAAAATGTTGGCGCCGCTGAAAGTCTGGTTGCTGTTCACAAACGCGGTGTTGGCCGGCAACTGATTATCGGCGAGAACTCCGGTCAGGTTGGCCACATTCACGTTCGTCATGCCGCCGCCGTTCACGAAGAATGAACCGTTGAAAATGCCGCTAAAGATGCCACTGAAAGTGCCGGCAAAGAGGTTGGCACCGTTGGTCAAGGCCACCGTGTTGGTGTAACCCACAAAAGCGCTGCCCGGCAGCGTGCCGGCCAACTGCGACGCCGGCAGCGACCCCGACAGATTGCTCGACGAATTGGCAAAGATGGCATAGGGCGTCGGCGTCAACGGCTGGCGTGAGCTGAGAATGGTAAACGCACCGATGCTGCCATTGGTCCGTACCCCGATGTCCAGCCAGCGAGACGGGCCGGTGAAAACCCCCGGGCCAAAATCCAGGGTCACCGCAAACAACCCGTTGCTCACGGCCGTGGCGGAATTGGTCAGCGGCCCGGCAATGGTGCCCGGACCACTGCTGGAATTGTAAATCGTAAATTGCAAATCGTACCGGCCGTTGGCCGGCGCGCCGCCGTCGTTGAGCTGTCCCTGGTAGATAAACGCCGTGCCCTGCGCCAAAAGCGGGTTAGCCGGGAGAAACATTGCCACCACCCAAAACCAAAGGAAAACTGGCTTGAAATTCACAACATCATCATTTTAAGCCACAATGGGAATAATTCAATCGAGAAAACGGCAAGCCTTGCAACCTCAAGCACGGAGTATTTGCCGGGCAGATCGACGTACGATTTCGAAAAGTTCCCTGGGGTGAATAACCCTGGCATCCCCGCCCCAACCTAAAATCCAGCGTCCGACTTCAACGAGGCCCGATAGCTTCATCCTTAATTCCACTCCCCCACCCTTCAAGTTGCGAAGTTGCTGTGATTCATGCCATTTCTTTTCACGGATGTAATCGGCGACGCGGGAGTTGAAGCGGATCACAACATCGTATTCACCTTCACCGGAGTGGACCCCAAAGCTGTCGCGCAGGCGATCTTCCAATGAGAATTTCCGCGAACGTTCAAAAGTCTTTCCCGTCGGGTGGACTGACTGAATTCGCGCGGGCACAAAAGTACGGATGTCCTTGCGGGCGTGGTCGTAGGCGAACAGGAACCATTCGCCGTTGATGTTCGCCAAATGATACGGGTCAACCATGCGTCGCTCACCTTCTTTCTGACCCGGTTTGCGGTAGGCCAGCTCGAGTTGTTGGCGCCGGGAAACGGCTTTGGCCAGCACGTCAAAGATTTTCAGGTCCAGGACCGGCTCAGCACGTGTGCGGAAGGAAATGGTCTGTTCGAGGTCGGCGAGGTTGAGCGAAATGGTATCGGGCAGCGCCTGCTCCATTTTTTTGATGGCGCTCAGGAGCGGCTTTTCAAAGCTCGTGCCGCGATACTGCTGGAGCGCCTTTTCCGCGACCACCAGCGCGAAAAGCTCACCCTCGGTGATCTGCATCGTCGGAAAGGCGCTGACTTCCTCAATGTAATGATAACCATTCCTGCCAGGATTAAACTCAATCGGCAGGTTCAACCGGTCGCGCATGAATTCAATGTCCCGATGGATGGTCTTGGTAGCGACTTCGATTTCACGGGCGAGGATGGAGGCATTGGGAAATTTGCCGGACAAAACGGCCTGATGAATGCGCAACATCCGCTCCAGGGGCGGACGCGAGTGAAGCGATGGATTCACCGCTGAAACCAGAAGCTACGAGCCTTTTTCCAGCTTGGCGAGCAACTCGTCGTTGGTTTTGTTCTTCTTGAGCGCGGCGACGAGTGTTTCCATGGCTTCCACTGGATTCAAATCAACCATCATCCGCCGGAGTTTGCGCACCGCCTCGATTTGCTTGGGCGGGAACAGTTTTTCCTCCTTGCGCGTGCCGCTCTTGGGAATGTCAATCGCGGGATACAGGCGCCGGTCGGACAGTTTGCGATCAAGGATCAACTCCATGTTACCTGTGCCTTTGAACTCCTGGAAGATGAGTTCGTCCATGCGCGAACCGGTGTCCACCAGCGCCGTGGCCAGAATGGTCAGCGAACCGCCATTCTCGATCTTGCGCGCCGAGGCGAACATCTTGCGCGGGATTTCCAGGGCGCGCGCGTCCACACCGCCGGTCATCGTGCGCCCGCTGCCGCCGTGAACACTGTTGTACGCGCGGGCAATACGCGTGAGCGAATCCATCAATACGAAAACGTCCTTGCCGCTTTCCACAATCCGCCGGCAACGTTCAATCATGAAGCGCGAGAGGCGCACGTGCGTTTCCAGGTCCTGGTCATTCGAAGACGCCACCACCTCGGCCTTGACCGAGCGCTGGAAATCCGTGACTTCCTCCGGCCGTTCGTCAATCAGCAACACCATGGCCTGGACTTCGGGATGATTGGTGGTCACCGCATTGCAAATCTGTTTGAGGATGGTTGTTTTGCCCGTGCGTGGCGGCGCGACAATCAGGCCGCGCGTACCCTTCCCGATCGGCGTCACGAGATCAATCACCCGCGTCTCAATCAAATCCGGGTCCGTTTCCAGCTTGAACTTTTCAATCGGATCAATCGTCGTAAGATTTTCGAAGCGGACGGCTTTGACATAGTCCTCAAACGGCATGTCGTTGACCTTTTCAACGGCTTTGAGTTGCGGGCTGGTGCCCCGATGCGGTGGCTGGGTCGGACCGACGATGTGGCTGCCCTCGCGCAGAAAGCTGCGCCGGATGGTGTCGGGCGTGACAAAAATGTCTGTTGGCTTCGGGTGATAGTGGTTTTGCGCCGTACGCAGGAAACCAAATCCCTTTTCGGAAATCTCCAGAAAACCGGAACCCGAATCCGATGATTTCTCACCGTTGTTTTTCGTGTCGCTCATAAATGTGTTTTGTACTCGAAGGCTAAAAGTTATCCCGAAAACCGGTATTGAATTTTGAATTTTGGGAAATTAACTGGCTGCTTTTTGTCCTGAAAAGCTGCCTTATCCAGACATCAAACCTTCGATACCTGTTTATTACGGGTAAAGCCCGACTCGCGCAACACTTTTTTTCAGCAAAATTGCGCCCTAATCTCTGATTTTCCGGCTCTCAACCACCCACCGCGGCACGCGCCTCCGCCGCCAGCGGCGTGCTCAGATAACGCTCGCCGGTAGATGGGGCAATGGTCACGATGAGTTTGCCCTTGTTTTCGGGGCGTTTGGCCACCTGAATCGCCGCCCAGACGTTCGCGCCGGACGAAATACCGCACAAAATGCCCTCTTCCTTCGCCAACCGCCGCGCCATTTCAAACGCGTCATCGTTGGAAACTTGAATGGACTCCACAATTTGCAGATTGCCGCTGGCATCCTTCAAGTGAAGGTTTTTGGGAATAAACCCGGCGCCCAATCCCTGGATTTTGTGGGGACCCGGCTTCAATGGCTGCCCGGCCAGCGTCTGGGCAATTACCGGCGAATCCTTGGGATCGACTGTAATCGCGGTGAACGACGGTTTGCGCGGCTTGATGACTTCTACGCACCCGGTGATGGTGCCGCCCGTCCCAACGCCTGCCACCAGAATGTCCACCTTGCCATCGGTGTCGGCCCAAATCTCCTCCGCCGTCGTCTTGCGATGAATTTCGACATTGGCCGGATTCTCAAACTGCTGCGGAATCCATGAATTCGGCGTTTCCTTGGCCAATTGCTCGGCCTTGGCAATGGCTCCTTTCATGCCTTCCGCTCCCGGTGTCAAAACCAGCTTCGCCCCCAGCATCGCCAGCAACGTGCGGCGTTCAATGGACATGGTTTCGGGCATGGTCAGGATGAGCTTGTAACCCTTCGCCGCGCACACAAACGCGAGCGCAATGCCGGTGTTGCCGCTGGTCGGCTCAATCACCACCGTGTCCTTCTTGAGCACGCCGCGTTTCTCGGCGTCCTCAATCATCGACATGCCGATGCGGTCCTTGACGCTGCTGAGCGGGTTGAAAAACTCGCACTTGAGCAAAATGGTGGCAGGCAGACCCGCGGTAACCTTGTTCAATTTGACCAGTGGCGTATGCCCGACGGTTTCGACGATATTGTTGTAGATGCGTCCCATAATGTTTTTTGACGGTTAAGTTAAAGGCAATTTGTGCCGGACGCCGCCAGCGGGCAAGACTTTTTTCCAAAATCTTAATTTCCCCTTCTTCTAGACCCAAAGACGCAGTCCGATCAGGCCCCAGTAACCCATATAAATGGCGACGACAGCCACGGCCGTTGTAACCAGGACTGAATGCCAATAGGCCAGGAGATTCATGGCCGCGGGCCTCCCCCGATATACAAAATAGAGACTTCCTGCCGCTGCGAGCGCAAAGATGATACTTGAAAACATGATGCCGACGGTGACCCAGGAGCAAACGCCCAATGTCCACGCATCGTCCCGGTTGACAAAAAAGAGGCCAAGAAATACGACCAACGAAAGTGTGCTGAGCAACGGCATGACCCGCACTGACATCGGACCGCCATTACGCAGTTTGCCCAGCAACTTTCTCGCACCCCAAACCAGCGCGTACAGCGGCGAACTCAGCATGAGCAGGGAAATCACTCCAAAGCCGAAGCGCTGTCCCCAAACCCGCAACTCGGACACTTGCTTGTAGGTGCCACGAGAGGTTTGGATCAATATCTGCCCGTCGGCGTCGGGCAACAGGGCAAGGGTCGCCACCGACTGATTTTCCCTGCGAAACAACCGTTCCGTCACGGGCAGCCATTGATCATGGTGCAGGTTATAGGTCGTTATGGTGAGCCCGTTGGTGGTGAAAACGAGTTGCCCGATGTTGATCAGGCGTTCCAGCGCATAAAACATCTGCACGCGCGGGCTGATTCCCTGATAATATCCGGCATAATGCTGCTGGATTCCGGCGGGGACCGGCACCACCGGCGGCAAGGGGGGCGGAGTCAGATCTCGAATCAGATATTGCCGGACCAGTTTCCCGATTTTGTTCAGTGCCTGCCCGCTCCCCGAATTGATCATGACGACGTAGCCGCGGCCGTAGTCAGGGAGATAAGCCATCTCAGTCAATCCGCCCATGACCCCGCCGTTATGCCCATGAAACACAAAGGCGCCTTCCGGGGTCGCGTAGTTATAAAGCCCGTATCCGGTGAACCTGCCCAATGCTGCGGCCGGCAAACTTTCCGTGCTCTCCATGCGCTCGATGGACGCGGCCTGGACCAGTTGCGTGCCATCCAGACTGCCCCGCTGGAGATAGAACCGCACATAATTGGCCATGTCCCGGGCCGACGCATTGATCGAGCCCGCGGGCCGATAGGAGATATGCCAGTAAGGGTACGGCGTGACACCATCGGAATGATACAATTTGGTCAGCCGCTGCTGCACGGCCGGCGTATAATAATAACTGGCGCTATCCATGTGCAACGGATTGAAAAAATGCTCCTGCACATAATCTTCAAAGCGCTCCGCGGAAACCTTTTCAATGACCGCCGCCAGCACGGCGGGGCCGGAATTGCAGTAAGCCATCCGGGAACCGGGCAGCCAGCGGCAGATACGCGAAGACGCGCCATAAGCCAGGGCATCCTTCAATGTAATGGGCGCTGGATCATTCAGCGCATACTCCCGCAGGTGGATGTCGTCAAAACCCGACGTGTGCTCCATCAAATGGACCAGGCGCACCGGATCGGTTGTCTCCCAGGGGTTCACGAAGGCCACGTCAGGCACCCATTGTCGCACCGTGTCCGTCAGCTTGAGTTTGCCTTCCTCCTGCAATTGCAGCGCTGCCAGGGCGGCAAACCCTTTCGAAGTCGAGCCAATGCGAAACAGGGTATCCGCGTTGACCAGTTTGTTGGCGGCGACGTCGGCTTTCCCGAGGCCCGCCACCCACACCGCCTTGTCGCGAGAGACGATGGCGATGGCGGCACCCGGAGTCCGGGTTTCCTTCAAAATAGTTTCAATCGCGGTCTGCAGCTCCGGAATGGATTTGAGTCCGCCCTGGCTTTCTGCCATGGCCGGCCAGGAACGAAACAAAATCAGCAGCGAAACCGGCAGGTACAGGAGTTTTTTCATGTTCGGTTCTTCCAGGCCGCCTTCGCCTGTCCGTTGGGTGCAAGAATGTTTTCGTTGGCCTGAAACTCCGTCACGAACTGTTCTACCCGGGCGAAGACGATGCAAAACCGGGTCATGTGGTAAACCTCTGAGAAGGTTGTTGGCACGGAAATGATTGTGCGCCCGAAGTTGCCCGCCGTCAATGGACGCAAATCGCGCGAATTCTCACAAATTCGTGGCTGTCCACATCAAAAGATGTCACATCAGGCAGCGGTGATTTATTGGATGTTGGGTGTTGAATGTTTGATGTTTTCTTGTCCTGAAAACATTAAGTCCCCGCCTGACCTTTCGGCCAGGCAGGGACAAATGGGGGATGGGAGTTCGCCAATCTCTCTTTCCCGGACCAGCATTAGGCGCGCACCCTCGCGGGGGCTGCCGGTTTCCCGACGCCATTCTCCACGGCAAGCGGAGTTTTCGGCCTCGTAGCAGGGCCGTCCAGCGCCTTACGGTCGCCGGATTTCGAGTGAGGCTTTTCAGCTC
>JANWKE010000159.1 GCA_025451535.1 Verrucomicrobiia bacterium | reverse complement strand
GTTGCACCCAATCGCGCCCGGTTGCAGAGGGGGAGGACGCGCGACGAGCATCCACGGTCCAATTTTGATAGGCTCCGGCGTCCGGTTTTCTTCAGCTTTTCACTGCCGCTCCGTTGCGGTAGTGTCTATTGAACTCTGTGAACACCAACTTTCCACCCAAACTGGCCGGACACCTGGCGGAGAGTGTCCGCACGGCGCGACGCCGCTATCGCAAACGGCTCGCCTGCTGCCAGAAAAAGTTTTCAGAAAAGGCGGTTCACGATTTGCGCATTGAAACCCGCCGCATCCTCGCCCTGATCGATTTGCTGGAGGCGCTTCATTTTCAGGACTCGCTGGCGAAATTGCGTAAGACTTTCAAGAAACGGCTCGATTCCTTCGACGATTTGCGCGACACGCACGTGCAGCGCGTGTTGCTCAAACCACTGTGGCCGAAGTTTCCCGAAGCCCGCGACTTCAACAAACATCTCTGCAAATGCGAAAAGCAGCTCGAATGCGACGTGTCCCGGAAAGTTAAGAACATCAAAAGCGGCGGCCTCAACCGGAAGCTGAAGGAGATCGAAAAATCTTTGCGCCAATGCGCCGCGAATCCCCCGACCGGCGAGGGCGTCAGCCAGTCGCAATTTCTCCTCGGCGCAGCCTTTCGCCGGGTCGTGGTATTGCGGCGGCTCATTCGCCGCAGTAAACCGGCCACCATTCATCGCATGCGCGTGGCGTTCAAGCGATTTCGTTACACCGCGGAATTATTGCAGCCCTTTGTTCCAAGCTTCACGGAGAAGCGCCTCGAGCGCATGAAGGATTTTCAAGGCGCCGCCGGCGACATCCAGGACGTGGCGGTTTTGCTCGGAAGGATTGAGAACGAAACCAAAAATGGTGACATAACCGCTGCGTGCGTTAAAAATCTGCGGGGTGAACTGATCCGGGTTGAACGCGAGGCGATCAATGCTTTGATGAAACGAATCGATGAATTGAAAGATTTCGAGCCCGAACTGCCGGCGCCCTTTGCGTCCAAACCAGAAAGCGCACCCAAATGAAACTTTATATCCTGCGCCATGGCGACGCCGGCGAAGCCGGCGATCCGCGTTACAAAGACAACGAACGGCCGCTGACCGTGAAAGGCATTCAACGCACGAAACAACTCGCGCACGTGCTCCGCGAAATGGAGATCACGATGGACGCCGTTCTGACCAGTCCCTTGACGCGCGCAAAAGAGACGGCGGAAATTATCGCTCGCGGAATGAAGCTGCCGGACTCCCTGCGCGTGAGCGAAAATTTGGCGCCCTCCGGCAGCATGGAGGAACTCGTCCATCAGATCAATACGATCCGGCCGATGCCAAAAAACATCATGCTGGTGGGACACGAACCGTACCTGAGCGGGTTCATTTCGTTGCTCTGCACCGGCGGGCCGGGGTTGCCGATGGTTTTCAAAAAAGGCGCCTTGTGCCGATTGGATTTACAGGTGTTAAGCTGCGGCAAATGCGCAACGCTCGATTGGCTCCTTCAACCGCGAGTCATCGGATTTTACCCGCCAAAGCGAAAGGATGCGAAGGAGTGATACCCTTTAAAAATCATCATGGGGGCGGCGCACGCCTCGCTCGCCCCCGTCCTCGCCCTCGAAATAGCAAGATCGAGGAGGAGGACGAGGGCGAAGGCAACGAATCAAATCATGTGGCAAAACATGGCGTCGCGAAGCTTGGGCTCGAACCAGGTGCTCTTCGGCGGCATGATTCCGCCCGCGTCCGCAATCTCCATCAAATCCTCGATGCTTGTAGGGAACATGGAAAAGGCGCACGCGTAAGCGCCGCTGTTCACCAATTTCTCCAGCTCCACAGTGCCGCGAATGCCGCCCACAAAATTAATCCGCGTGCTCGTGCGCGGATCGGCGATGCCGAAAATCGGGTCCAGCACATATTTTTGCAGCAGCGTGACATCGAGCTTTTCGATGGCGTCGGTCGTCGCAGCGAAACGAGGGCGGAAATTCAACGTGCGCCATTGGCCTTGCAGGTAAAAGCCGAGTTCATGCTTGCGCGCCGGAGCGGCGGCGCCCGGGGTTTTGATGATGAAAACCCCGTCCAGTTTTTCCATCAGTTGTTCCGGCGAAAGGCCGTTCAGATCCTTCAACACGCGGTTGTACGGCAGGATCTGCATTTGGTTGTGCGGGAAAATGACGCTCAGAAAATAACCGCTGTTGCCCGCGCCTTTGCGCGATTGAAACACCCGCGCCGCCGCCGCGCTCCGATGATGGCCATCGGCGATGTACAGCGCCGGAATGCGCGCGAATTCGTTTTCAACAAATTTAATCTGCGCCGCGTCGTTCACGACCCAGGAGGTATGCCGCACGCCATCTTTCGCCGTGACATCCACATCCGGATGTTCCGTAATTTTTTTCGCGATAAAATCGTCCAACGCCGCTTGCGCACGGTAAGCCAGGAACACCGGTCCGGTCTGCGAGTTCAGCGTTTCGATGTGGCGCACGCGATCGTCCTCTTTGTCCGGGCGGGTCAGTTCGTGTTTTTTGATAACGCCGCTGAGATATTCCTCGCAGCTGGCAACGGCAACAAAGCCGACCTGCGCGTGCTTCCCCATGATTTGCCGATACAAATAAAAGCAGGGCTGCCCGTCCTGCCGCAGCGCGCCTTGCGCGATGAGCGATTGAAGATTTTGTTTGCCCTTGGCGTAGACTTCCGGCGCGTGAACATCCGTGCCGGCCGGCAAATCAATTTCCGGTTTACTGACATGCAAAAAGCTGAGCGGATTGCCCGCTGCCATCGCGCGGGCCTCCTCCGACGACATCACGTCGTAGGGCAATTCACAAACACGCCCGGCGGGTTCCGGTTTCGGGCGCAAAGCCGCAAAAGGTTTCAAAGTTGCCATAAATTGGAGCCGAGAAGATACAACTGCCGCCGGGGAACGCACGCGGAAACTGAGTTGAGGTATAAATTACTTGCACGGCAGGCGCTGGCCCCGTAACTTTCATGGCCTTTGGTCGCACCCATAGCTCAATTGGATAGAGCGTCTGACTACGGATCAGAAGGTTGAAGGTTCAACTCCTTCTGGGTGCACCATTTAACAACTGCGTTCCTTAATACCAGTTGACGAACAGCCAACGATGGTCGGCCGGGCCCATTCGCGGGATGCGATCCAGATGCGGCCCCAGCCACACGACAGCCACCCGCACTCCCGCCCCGCATTCAATGTGATGAACTCCCGCCTTTAACTCCGTGGGGCCTCCGTCGAATGGCGCGCCATCCAGAGTGGCGCCCAGCGGGGGCAATTTCGCCCCGGGCAAAATAGACTCCTTCAAACTTTTCGGCGGTGGATACGTGTCGGCGATGTTCGAATCCTCGACGGCGGTGATTTGATAGCGCCCCGGGTGAATAATTTCAAAAGTGCCGACACCGGACGGCAGAATTTGTCCCAGCACCCAAAAATCATCCTCCAGCGGAACATATTTTTCCTTGATATAAGCATGGTCCTCTTCGGGAAGCCAATCGGTGCGGTAGTTCGGAATAATCACCGCAGCCGGGTTCGCGGCGAGCATGCCGCGCACTGGCATTTCCTGCCCATTCAAGAAGCTACGAATATTGAGGCCGTGGAGAAACCACTGATAATGAATGCTGTGCCGCGCCGGCACCAACCCGACGCCGTCGTACACCGGATCCTTGTCTGCATCCGTCATGTTTTCAGCCATCCTCATCAGGTTCTCCTGATGATAATTTGAATAGTTCGAATGCCGCAGGGTCGCGCTGCTGAACGGCACCAAGTGCGCGAAGATGAGAATACTGACCACGGCTGGACACACCACTGGGCGGTCCGCCATGGCCTTTAGCAGCGAATCTCCGTAGCGCCAGGCGAGCAGGTACGCATACGGAACGAGGTGCAGCAAATTGTAAGGATACGGTACTGGGTTGATGATGAGCGCGCCCAGCGCCACAAGCAAAAGGAAAGCTTCGGGCAAATTGCTGTCCCACGTGATGGCTGCTTTTCGGCATCGCCAAAGCTCTCCCGCCACCGCCACCAATCCCGAAATAGCCAGTGCCAGCAAGAGCGGCGTCTGATAAGGCAACCGCCCCAGAGTGCTCCACGGAAGGAATCGTCCGCTGCCGCCTGCCGCTTTGGAAATATTTCTAAAACCCTGCAAATAAACGTCCCAGACTCCGGTCACCCCGTACCCGACGCGCACGAGAAGAAATGCCACCGCCGCTCCAATAACCCATGCCGCCAGCAGTTTTGCCCGGGTACCCTTGTGGCCCGGCGGTGGATACAGCAAAAACACAAATGAAATGGGAATGACATAAACAAATGCCTTGAAGGCGACAAACTCGAGCACCACCGCCATGGCTCCGGCAATGAAATAAGATTGTAATCCCTCCGGGCGCACTCTAAGGACACACCACATGAGCAGCATTCCCGACAGGAACAAAGTGTCATGGCGAATTTCGAATCCGTAATCCCACAGCGGAGCAAGGGTGGCGGCGCCAACCAGTGCAATCAGGCCGCGCCGCGAAAATAATTTTTCCCCGGTCGCGAGCGTCAGCAAAACAATGTTTAACCAAAAAAGTTCGAGTGAAAAAAACCTCGCGTGAATAAACATGTCAGCCGAGGCGACCGCATGACGCGTCAGCCACATCAAGGGCATGATGAACAGGGTGATGGCGGTGAACGATGTTTTCGCCTGGCCGGTGTTCAGGAGATGCGCCACGTAGATGTTCTGGCACTCGTCCACCTGATAGATGCGGTTCCCCGCCAGCCGAATCGAAAACCAAGCCAGGAACAGCAGTCCGGCGACCATGGGAATTACAATAAGTAATCGCTTCATGACGGGACGGGATTTGTGGTTTCGATTTCCTTGCTGCACTTCATGATGAGGTGAGTATAGGGAATCCGCAGCAGATTATGGGTCAGATGAGATTCGACTTTGCTGAAAACCTTCGATGCAAGCCGGAGGTATTCCGGTTGCTGTCGCACGAACTCTCCCCGA
Organism: Verrucomicrobiia bacterium; assembly: GCA_025451535.1. Lineage (GTDB taxonomy): Bacteria > Verrucomicrobiota > Verrucomicrobiia > Limisphaerales > UBA11358 > UBA11358. The sequence continues at coordinate 2,884 of JANWKE010000159.1, read as the reverse complement.
TCACGGCGCAACAGATGGCGCGCGATGGCCGATTGACCGTCCACAAAACACCCGTCGAGCGTCACCAGCCGCCCTCCCGGTTTGAGCGCGGTCCGTGCCACTTGAAACAGATCGGTCGCTTCGGCATCCGTCAAATGATGCAGCACGCCGGTGGCAAGTACCAGGTCAAAACCCTCGTATTTCTTGATCAGATCTGCGCTCACCGCTTCCACATGAAATTGTCCCCGCGCACCAAAGCGCTTGCGGGCGGATTCAATGTAGTCCGGGCTCAAATCAAAACCGTGATACTCCACCTCTGGCAACGCCTCAAGAATGTCCGCGGGGCCGCAGCCAATATCCAGGACACGGTCGCCTGCTTTGGGGCGAATGTAATCCTGAACATAGACCTGGCGCCCGCGTGTGGCGCCAATGATTCGGGCGAACAGGCTGTAAACGCGGGCTTGAGCGAGAATATCTCTAAGCATGCGAGATTGAATTGACCGATTTTTCCGGCCGGGTGGCAAGCGCCAGCAGGGATGTGCCCAAAGGAATCCGCCAATGCCGTGAAACAAAGAACGCTTCCGGCCGAAGCAGCAGGTCCATGAACCAGTTGACCACCGGGTTTATTTTCAAATCAGACTCAACCGCCGCCTGCCGCTGATGCGCGTCAGCGTGGGAGAGTTTGGTTGCCTTTTCTCCCACTAACCGCCGCTTGATCCACATGAGTGGGAAAAGCGCGCTCATGAATTGCGTGACGTAAATACCGGAGAAGCCGGCAGCGGCAAGCTTTCGTTGCAAATCCGGGACGGCGTAGCGACGCCGGTGATGCGCCACCTCATCGAAGTAGCTCCAAAGGCCCTGGTGCGCCGGCACCGTGATGATAAGATGCCCGCCGGGACGAAGTTGCTCGTGAAAGCGGCGCAGGATTTTTTCATCTTCATCCAAATGCTCAATCACATCGAAGGCGCCGATGAGATCAAAAGATTTCCCAAAGGAATATTGGAATATGTCGCCTTGAATCAGCGAGCCCTTAAAGCGCTGGCGCGCGAATTTCAATCCTTCGTCGAACAAATCCATTCCGATAATCCGGCCATTCGGAAAAAGCCGTTGCAAGTGCGCCAGCACCACGCCGGTGCCGCAACCCACTTCGAGTATTTCGCGAAGGGAAGTAAAATCGGGGACTGATCGCAAAGCGGCCTCGATGCACCGGTTACGCGAGCGAAACCAGAAATGCCGGTCTTCCGCGGCGAACAGTGGCGCGAATTGCTCAGCGGTGTAGGTGGCGGCTCCGCTGGTCGCGTCATGTTCCATAAAACGCATGGATTTCGGCCATTACGCGGTCCTGTTCCGGATGCGTCAGCGCGTTAAAAAATGGCAGGCGCAACAAACGGTCGCTGATGTCCTCGGTCACGGGGCATTGCCCGGGGCGGCCTCCGAGGCGCATGCCCATTTCAGAAAGATGCAACGGCACATAGTGGAACACAGCGCCGATGCTCCGCTTTTTCAAGTGATTAATCAGGGCCGTACGTTCGGCAAGGCTATGGGTCATCAGATAAAACATGTGATACGCCTGCTCACAATGCGCCGGCACCACCGGCAGGCCAAGTCCCTGTTTGGCGGCAAGGTCGCGCAAGCCCGCAAAATAATGTTCCCAAAGCGCACGGCGGCGGGCTTGCACGCTCTCCATTTCTTCCAGCTGAGCGAGCAGAAAAACCGCCAGCAGATCGCCCAGCACAAAGCTCGAACCGACGTCCACCCAGGTGTACTTGTCCACTTCGCCACGGAAAAAGCGCCCGCGATTGGTTCCTTTTTCGCGAATAATTTCCGCTCGCTGCATGAACTCCGGACGGTTCACAAGAAGCGCTCCGCCTTCGCCGCAACTGATATTCTTCGTTTCGTGAAAGCTCAACGTGGCGAGGCTGCCGAGTGTTCCCAGCCATTTACCGCGATATTTCCCGGCCAGGCCGTGCGCGTTATCCTCAACCACCGCCACGCCACGCCGGTCCGCAATCTCCGAAATCGAATCCATTTCGCACCCGACACCGGCGTAATGCACCGGGATGGCTGCGCGGGTGCGAGCAGTAATGAGCGACTCGAATTGCCGCTCATCGAAATTCAAAGTGTCCGGCCGGACATCAATAAAAACCGGGGTCGCGCCGCGCAAGACAAACGCGTTCACCGTCGAAACGAACGTGAACGACGGCACGATTACCTCATCGCCGGCTTTGATGTCGAGCAGCAGCGCGGCCATCTCGAGCGCGTGCGTGCAGGAAGTGGTGAGCAGCGCGCGCCGGCAGCCCAGGAATTTTTCAAGCGTGCGCGCGCATTCATGAGTGAACGGCCCGTCACCGGCGAAGCGAAGGTTTTTGAACGCGCGCTCCAACCCTTCAGTTTCGCGTCCGGTCAGGTAAGGCTTATTGAAGGGAATATCCATGTGTCAATTCTTTGATGCCATGGCCGTGATGTGCCGACGGCAATCAACCAGTTCAACATTTGCCAACACATCGAGGACCGAAACCGCGTGCTCGAAGGGCGCGTGTAGTTGCGGATATTCCGGATAACCCTCGTAGCTCTTGAACGATAATCTGATGCCCGCCTGCTCAAACAATCCTTCGCTCCCCGCCAGATAAGCGCGCGCGCTCGGTCCACTCAGATATTCCGTGGCGCCGACCTGCCGGAGCAGCGAGACCAGCCGATCCACGCGATCGCCAACGAGATCGAAATTCTTGGAGTCGAGAAACCGGGTGGTGAGCCCGAGCAGGCGGGCAATGGATTCCGTGCAGTGACGATTCAATTCACTAAGCGTGGCCCACTTTCGCGTGTGATAAAAATCCTGGAGCAACGGTTCAATCTGGTGAAAAAAACGCGCGGGCCGATAGCTGAAGTTCAGCGTCTTGAAGTGGTC
>JANWKE010000158.1 GCA_025451535.1 Verrucomicrobiia bacterium | reverse complement strand
GTAGTTGGAATCCCAAAGGGCGCGGGTGGCACGGTTGCGCAACAGATCGGTGGCCGGATCTGTGGTGCCAGAGCCGACAGAACCCTCCTGCGGATAGAAATGGATGGTGAAAATGTCGATCGTCTGCTGGCCGGTGCTCAGGTCATGCTGATGAATTTGGCTCAGGAGCCACGGGGTGTAATCCGCGCCGCCATGCGCGGCGCGATCCGTGTTGCCCGGGTTCTGAATGTCATAGCCGCTGTTGAAAAAGCCGTTCCAGCCCCATTCCTCACCCACGACAACGGCCGCATTGGGATCGTAGGATTTGACCATGCCGCCGTAGGCGATGACGTCATCGCGGATTTCCTCCATCGTCGGCCCGATGGGATGCGCGTCCCGATGCGTATACTCCCAGATGGTTTCCTCGTTATCCATGATGTAGAAGCGGACGCCGCCGTTGGTGGAGGCACCCCATTGATTGGTCAAGTGTTGAACCCAGCCCTGCTGGAAAACGACGTTGGTGGGGAAATAGGCGTCGTTGGGATCGTTCCACGTAATCGTCGTGTTGTTTGTGACGCTGACGCCGTTGCCGGCGTCGGAGCGATAGGGGTCACTGCCTGTCTGCGGACCGTATTTGGAAATGGAAAAACTATACAAGTCTGCACGATTAGGCCCCAACTTGGGCATCCAGCCAATCATGGGAATGGTGATCATCGGCTGCGCCCCGCCGTTCTTGGTATCGCTGATAAAACTGTCGTCGGAAGCCCCGGGGGTTGAACTGCCGTCGCTCAGGCTTTCAAAATACCAGTCGCTGGCTCGATTGTGCGCGTTGAGCTGCCAGTTGTAGGTCGTTTCGGCGTTTCCACCGCCGCGGTTGAGTCTGTAATTCAAGTCCTGGAGTTGGCTGGCAGAGGCCCAGTTCAAACCATAAATATAGGGGCTGATCGAATGCCGGTTGACCAGCGCGTCGAGGCCGATGGTGACCGGTGCGTTGGTTCTCCCTGAAGGACCGTTGGTGTTGGAGCTGGAGTTAGTGGAGACCAGGGAGATGTCGTCCAGGTAAAACGTGGGCTCCCCCGCCCCGGTGCTGTCCTGTATCACAAAACCGCTGAAATTGGTTTGATTCGCCACCCCCAGCGCCGATAGCGACACCATGAACTGCTGCCAGGTATTGGTCGCCACCGTTCCCAGGGCATAATGCGCCGACTGGCCACCGCCGTTCAGCAGGCCATAGACCTGCAGATGTTGCCCGCCACTGGTTCCGCCGTTCAGCCAGAAACTGATGCTCGAATACGGGGTCGAATCCATGTTCGGATGATACAACTGGATTCCCGCCCACCCCCCCATCGTGACGCTGATGGAATACGAACCGCTGTGTACTGGTGAGGTGTTCGAGTAATTCAGCGTGGCCCAACCCCAATTTTGCCAGCCGTTTTCCAGCGCGTCGTCATACGCGATTTGATCGGCGCGCAAGGCCAGTTGAGGCAGAAATATCCAGAGCAGAAGGTGGTATAGCCAGTTGCCGGGGAGACGGTGCTTCATGAAACGATGTGACATATCAGAGTGAAAAAGCTTACACCAGCGACCGCATTAATGCAGGCCGGAATCTGTAATGAATAATAACGACAAAGAATACTCACCAAGTTGAAAGGGGAGATTAATGTTTGATGCATTCATAACAAATCTGGTGAACACGAATGAACGCAGAACTCCACGGATCAAACTTGACTCTTTTGGGGAACGCTTGGTCTTAAACATGGGCTTTTAGGAAATATATCGCAAACCGAAGAGCCCAACCAATCGTCACTTTTGACGACACGGCACGTGCAGCCAACCATGCAAGAGCATTTGGTTCGCAGTCGCGCCTGAGTTCCGGTTGCTGTTAAAAACATCGAACTTGAACCGGATTGCCGCCGTAATTGACCACGGCATCGGCAGTCGGCGTCAAGGCAATGCCGTCGCCGTGGCTGGAAGAAACCCAAACGACCCGGAAGGTGCGGTTGGCCAACATGCCCGGGAAACTCCCCCGTCGCCGGCCAATGGTCAGCGTCTGCGTCGCTTCATTCCAGGAAATCGGAATTGTCGCATATTTTCCTTTTTCGTAATCGTAATTGTCGCCTTCGTCCTCATAGAGCGTGAACTGGCCGTCCGCGCCGCGATACACACGCAGTTCAATCGGGTCATTGGTCTGCATCGCGTATTGAATCGCCGGGCCGTAAGGAATGACGGAACCGGCCCGCACGTAAATCGGCAGTTTGTCAACCGGCGCCGCCGCACTGACGGTCTGACCGCCAGCGTGAGCCTGACCGGTCCAGAAATCATACCACGCTGTGCCGGATGGAAGATAAACAGTTCGATTCGTGGCACCGGCGACCGTCACCGGACACGGCATCAGCGCCGGTCCAAACAGGTATTGATCCGGGATATTGAACACGTTTGTGTCTGACCGGAAATCCATCACCAGCGGCCGCATCATCGTGTAAGCGCCATGCGTCACCATCCACGAAACCGAGTAGATGTAGGGGATGAGGTGATAGCGGAGCTGGTCGTAATGAATCAGAATGTCCTCCGTGTTGGTGTCGAATCGCCACATCTCCTTGGGCTGGCCGGTGCCATGCACGCGGAACATCGGGCAAAAGGCGCTGAACTGGAACCAGCGCGTGAACAGTTCGGCATAAGCAGGATCGGACGGGTCGCCGGCAAAAAAACCGCCCGTGTCCGTGTTCCAATACGGAATGCCGCTGATGGAAAAATTCAGGCCCGCCGGAATTTGCTTTTGAAACACCGGCCAGGTGCCGTGAATGTCGCCGCTCCACGTCACGGCAGCGTTGCGCTGCTGCCCCGCGTAGGCGGAACGGGTGAGGATGAAGACGCGTTTATTGGAAGTTTCGGCGCGTTGCCCCTGATAAACTCCGGTCGTGTGCATCAAGGGATAAGCATTGAACACCTTGAATCCCGGACCATCAGCGGTCGTGAAATTTCGGAATTCGCCCCAGGCGCTGCTCAATTCCGGTTCGCTGGCGTCCTGCCACCAGCCATCCATGCCGTCCGCAAATAGTTCCCGGGCCATTTGCCGCCAGTAAATCCGCCGGGCCGTCGGATTGAAGGCGTCATAGTATTGGAATTTGGCCGGCACCAGCCAGTTGCCGAACACCTCCGGGTAAAGACCGCCGGCGTTTTTCAACTCCCGCCAGTTCGCGCTGCCCTCGTCAAAGCGCCCCCAGACCGAGATGATCAAATGCACATTGTCCGCGTGCAATTTCCGCATCAATCCGGCGAAGCCCGGATAACGGTTGGTGTCGAACTGGTGCGAACCCCACGGATGCGGCGACCAATAATACCAATCCTGAATGACACAATCCAATGGCACGTGCATTCGGCGATATCGTTGCGCCACGTCGAGCAGTTCCTGCTGCGTGGCGTAATGCTCCTTGCACTGCCAGAAGCCCCACGCCCATTTTCCGAACATCGGCGCCGCCCCTGTCAACTCGCGGTAATCGGCGACCACCTGGTCGAGCGCCGGACCAGCCATGAAATAATAATCAATCGCGTCCGCCGCCTCGGAAGTCCACGTCACTTCCGAGGTTTTGGCGGGCAACTGCCAGGCCAGACGCACAACCGCCTGGCCCCCGCCTTGAAAATATTCCATACGGATGCGATGCCGGCTGTTGGCGGCAAAATTGACTGTGGCGGTATCCGTTTGCGCCGGATGAATTCCCCAGTCGTCAATCACCGGCCGGTCATCAATCCAAAGCCGCACGCCATCATCGCTGGTGGTTGATAAAGCATAAGTCCCTGCTTGCAGAGCCTGGACAAATCCATCCCAGCGAACGCTGTAATGGTCGTGCGACAATCCCGTCGGCGGCGTGCTGCTCCAGTCGAAATCCACCTGCGCATCCGTGCGGTTGGTAACCGGCGCGTCAAAATTCTCTCCCCGATAATATCGTGCCGTCAGCCCGCCGGCCTCGCCGCTTTCTGGACAAAGTTGAGCGGTGGGAATCACTTGTTCAACACCCGCGGCGACGCTCACTTCGGTGATCGCCGGATTGTCCCAGAGAATGCCGTAGCCACGGCTCGATACCAAAACCGGCACGGCGCTCTCGGTCGGATTCCGCTGCTGCAGGTGAACCGTGGCGCCGCGATAATTCATCCAGCCGTTCTGGTGCTGGCCGAGGCCGTAAATCGCCTCGTCCGGGGCCAGCACAAACTCCTGCCGGCTCCGCAGCGTGTTTATCCCGTTAATCCGGCCTGGCGTCAGGGATTTTCCGCCATCGGGATTTTCGGCAAGGATCGGCGCACCGTTTTTGTCAAAAAAGGAAACCGAGCCGGTCGCGCGATTGACGCGCGCCTGGATTTCTTCCGTGCGTAGAATAATTTCGCTTTGGGTGTTGCTCCATTGCCACGGCACATGCTCCGGCTTGCCGACAACCGCGAGGCTGGCGGATTTCGGCAGCGGGCTCTGCGCTGCATAAGTCACACGGATGACGCGCGGCGAATAAATCTCCAGCCGCATTACGCCGGGATTCATTTGCAGGGTGATGCCGTTGGAATCTCTTTTGACACCCGCCACAGCCAGGGGCGCGGCAAACATTTGCATCGCCGAAAACAAGAAGGCGCAAACAAACAAGGGGCTGAGGAAACGCTTCATATTGCGGTTATTTTCATGTGGTTCTTGAAAGCATGGCCGCGCGAATTGACACCGTCAGTCGCCGTTCCTGCCGGCGGGCAAGATGGAGATTTCGGCCGCGCTTGTCCACCCGTTGCTGTTGATCTCCTGCAAAGCTGTGAAGCGGAAAAATCGCGCGTTGACCGGGGGAAAGTTGACTTCCTGGAGCGAGGGATTGTTCCGAATGTTGGCGAAGGTCCCGGAAATGATGTTGGTCGTCCAGTTGCTTCCATCCAAGCTCGTTTCGAATCGGTAATTTACAATGATGCCGTTGGGGTTTCCATCCTGCCGCGGCAGATAGGTGAACCCGGCAATCCGGTGTGATTTGCCCAGGTCAATCGTGATGAAATGCGGCAGCTTCAAATCCTCATTCCAGCGGGTGTGCCAGATGGTGGATGAGTTGCCGTCAATCGCATTGGCGGCGCTGTTGTTTTCCCCCGCCAATTCCTGGCTGTCCACCGCCACCACTTTCCATCCCGTGGGCGGCAGACCGGCGAAAGTTTTTGAAGCCACGATGCCCAGCTTGCCATTCGGCATCACACAGGCAGCTTGCACGGTGCCGGTCAACGGCAGCTTGATCGGCCATCTGTAAACCGGCGAGCGGGTTGTCGGCTCGGTCCCATCCACGGTGTAAACCATTTTACACCCTCCGGCGTTGCTGATGGTCACCAGGTCGTCGGCGCGGCGATCCGAAATGACGGGAGACATGCCATAAATGGATTGCTTGAAAAGCCCGATTTCTGCCAGCGTCGGTGCCAGACGCGAGCCAGTGATGCGTACCCGCATCTGGCTGGCGGTCACGGGCGATTTCAGCCGGATGAGCCGGCGGTGCCCGACGGTGGTGAGTTCGTCCGACGAAATTTTTTCCGCAGCGACCCAGTCGGACCCGTTCCAAACATCAATGGCAAAAGACTCAATACTTTGACCGCGATGATCCACCGCTTCCTGCAACGAAACGACATCGAAGGTAACCGCTGTCAGCAGCGTCAAGGTCAATGTGGCGCTGGTGTGACCCGGCGCGGCTTCCCACCAGGTGTCGAGGTTTCCGTCCAGCGCCAGCGATGGATTGTTGGCAGGGTTGGAATTGTCGGCAGTGAGTTTGCCGCCAGCGGCGAGATTGGTGGCGAATGTATCGTTAATCACTTGCGCCGTCTTGCTCAATGCTTCGATCTGGTCGCCAGGAATCAGGCCGCGCGTGTCCGGTGAGAGGTTCAAAATGAGATTTCCGTTGCGGCCGATGGACCGGTAATAAATGTCCACCAACTCCGACAAACTCCGGGGATGTTTCCTGGGCCCCCAAAACCATTGGTCGTTGGCAAGAATGGTGACATTCACTTCCGCCGGATACCACCAGAGATACGAACCGGGCGTGAGTCTGGCGCGGCTGCCGAGATCCAACCCCTGCATGTCCGGCCATCGGAAGGTGTCGGGCGACGCGGGCAACGGAATGACACTCCATTCCGTGGTGCGGCCAACCCCGCCTTCATTGCCCACCCACCGCACATCCGGCCCTTTGCCCATGATGACCGCTCCGGGTTGCAGGTGGCGAATCAGATCATACCACGCCGCGTAATTGTACGTCTCGTGGACGCTCGGATCGGGGTTCGCGCCATCGAACCAGACTTCTTCAATCGGTCCATATTGGGTCAGCAATTCGTAAAGCTGGTTCAGGAAATACCGATTGTAGTCGTCCACCACATAGGAATAGCTTCCAAAACCTGGCGCCGGTGTGCGGCCTTTCATGGGATTGCTCTTGAAACCGGCCGGATCGGTGGGAATGACCGACAGAACATTGCTGCTGCCGTTGCCGTAATATCCGCCGGGATTTTTCGGATTTGCCCTCAACTGGTAAAGGTCGGCGGGGGAAAGATAAACACCCAGTTTGAGGCCGTAGGCGCGGGCGGCGTCGGCCACCTGTCGCACCTCGTCGCCTTTGCCGTCCAGCCAGGGACTGGAGGCAACCGAATGCGACGTATAACGTGTGGGCCACATGCAAAATCCATCGTGATGCTTGCAAACCAGCACGATCATTTTGCCGCCGAAGTTCTGCATCGCGCCGCACCATTGGTTGGCATCCAGTTCCGTGGGATTGAAAATCGAAGGATCTTCGCGCCCGCTGCCCCATTCGACGTGATTGAAGGTGTTCACACCGAAGTGGAGGAAGAACGTCCGTTCCAGCCGCATCCAATCCGTCTGATTGGCGCGCGGCAATACCCTCGCCGCTTTTTCAACCATGAGGGACTCGGAATCGCCGTTCGAAATCACCTGCATCATGGCGTAGGGAATCGGCACGGATGTGGCGGTGCCGACGGCCACAAGAAGACACCCCAACATCAACGTGGTCAGTTTCGTTCGATTCAACATAAAATAGTATTTGATCTTAATTCATGGCATCAACGGACGCGGTGTGCATACCAGCGAATCACCATTGCTTGTTCGGCCCCGGAACTATTGGTTGAGCGCGTTAAACATCAGCCGTTTCGCAGTCACCGGTTGAAATTTGCCGGAAGCGCCGCTGATAAAGGAATCCATGAGTCCCGGCAGTCCCAGGAACACGATTTTGCCCCGGCCACAGGGGATGATCGCGGCCGCAACGCCAACGTTGGGATCGTGATCTTTGCCGTAACCGATGACGGACTCGACACCGGCGCCGGAAAGCAGCAGGCCATTGCCGCTGGTAATCTGGTACGGCCAGTCCAGCACACAGTCCGATGGCAGGCCGGCGAGCAGCGCGTGTTTGCGCCCGAAGAACCAGAATCCCATCCAGGACGGTCCGGAGGAGCCAACGGGCCCGGCGTAAGTGACGAGCCCCTGCGCGGCCAGAAAGGCGGCCATTTGTTCGGCGTCCCCGCCGCCAGTGGTAAGCAGGACGAGGCGCGTGCCGTCGCGTCGCGCACGTTCGATGGCGGCTCTCAGGTCCTGTTTCCAGTAATCATCAACCTGTTGGGAAATCGGTGTCCACGCGTTTCCGGCCGGATCGGTGTACGGCTCGTCCCGAAAAATTCCTCGCACTACCTTGCCCGAAGAATCCCACAACTCCACGGCGGCCAGTGTCGCATGGTCGGACTTGACGCGCGGTACCGAAAGACAAACTGTTCCCTCGGGCGCATCAACGACAAATGTTTCCACCAGCGCCCGATCCTTTCCGCCTGCCCTGGCGAAGATGTCCAGGTCTTTGGCAACAATCGTGTCGTTGATTGCAACATCAAAAACCCGCTGTCCGGGACCGCTCATGTAGCCGTCGTCCAAGTAGAGTCTGACGGTTACCTTGCCAGGCGTCAGGCCGTGCCAGATATGGATTAGTCCGGCCTCGCCCCACAACTGATGCTTGAACAGCTCCGGGTCATCTGTGTTGGCAACGGACGCGGCGGTGTAACTCGCCTGCCAGTCCTCCGGGCCGCTACCGCCGGTCGCCAGGAGAATCGTTGACACTTTTCCAGGGTTGGTCGAAAGGGCCACGGCATCGGCGTTAAATTGGCGCTTGAGCGCGGCGACAAGCTCTTCGGTTTCGCCGCAACAGGCGATTGCGCCTTTCAACACTGCCGGCTGCGGATCAATCACGAGCAACGGCTCGTCCCGTTCGAGCACGGGCCGGCCGCCGGCCTGGGGGCCTAACGCAGCGTGGATCGTAACGAGACCGGGCTGGTTGATCTTGAATTGGATGTCCTGTTTCAGCAGTTGGCCGAAGGTTTCGCCGCCGATCAGCTTGACCGGGTAATCCGCGTGAAACAGCGGCTCGTGACCGGCCATGGAAGCGGTCACCGTCAGGCGCCAGAAGCCGGTCAGATTTTGCTCGTTAATCTGATGAACATCCACCACGGCCGTATCGCCCCTGGCGATCACGTCATGGCGCGGTCTGATGACCAGGACCTCCGGTTGCGCGGCCTGATGGATGAGCGTGGGGTCCGCCTTGAGCTGGCGCAACGCATCGACGAGCCCGCTATGGTCGTCGATCGTCGTGGATTCCCAGCCGGAGAGGACGATGTAATCAACGGCGTCGCACATGCGGGCATTTTCCAGCAGATGCGCGGCGGAGAAGTAATGCTTCGCAGCCGCCTGCCGGAAGAGGTCTTCGGCCGTGGGAAACGCCGAGTGGAATTGATGATCGTCCAGGAATTTATCGTAGGCCGCGAGGATCGCCTCGTGGGCAGCCAGATCGTAGCCGCTTTGATGGTGTGTCTTATACCACCTGACAATCGCGGCGTGATCGTCGGGCGAAGCGCCAGTGGCCATCTCGCCCCACACGACAATTTCCTTTTTATTGTCGGTGTAATACTTGTAATCGTCAGGTGATTTATACATCGCGTCAACCCATACTCCGGGCGAATCCATCGCCGTGTGCTCGTCCCACCAGCCGTCTTCTGTCCAGGTGTGACTGTCAGGGCGGGACCACACCTGTCCGCTTGGGCTTACGCCGGATTTGAGGAGGATAATGCGCGAGGGATCGGCTGCGCGCATCTTCTCGATCGCGTAGCGCATCCGCGGATTGTTCACATCGGGGTCAGTCTCGTTCTGGAGGGTCCAGAGACTGACGCAGGGGCTGGACCGGTAGGCCCGGATCATGGCCAGTTCCTTATCGAGCTGGTAGCGGTTGAGGAAATCGAGTTCGACGAGCTTGCCGCCGTAGTTGACCTGAACGCTCGTGTCCGGCGGCTCGGATTGCGCGCCTTGGAACGTAAACACGCCGCCGCCGGCTTCGCAATAAAGCAGAAACCCGGTGCGGTCAAAGCCATTGATTTCGAGGGCCTTGGGCATGTGCCGATGATTTTGAAGGGAGTCGAGACCGAGGGCTTTCATCGCCGCGATCTCGCGTCCTACCGCAGCCTTGTCAGGGAAAATGCCGTTCGGTGCCCAGAAACCCCATGAAATCGAGGAGCGCGGCACGATCCGACGACCATTCAGATAGAGCTTCGCGTCTGTTCCGGGTCCTTTGACGCCCAGCCAGCGGAAGCCAAAGGTCGTGCTGCGATCGGAATGCGCGAGCGTCGGCAGCGTTGCGGAGGCCTTGTAAAGATTCGGCTGGTCAATGCCCCAGAGCAGGGCGTTGGCGACCGTCGCATCAATTGAATTGGTGACGGTTCCGCCAGCCGGGAGATGAATGTTTTTGTTTTCTTCAAAGACAACATTGCCCTCCCGTTCGATGAAAAAGTTAACCGGCCCGTCGTAGGCCGGACCCGTGGATGTGATTTCGGCCTGGATTTGAACCGAACGAGGGTCGGGCTGGTTAAGAACCGCCAGGTCGCTCACGCTGACTGGCGCGCGCACTTCCAGCTCCACGCCTCCGGCCAGACCGCCGAAGGCATGGGTCGCCGGCAATGTATATTTGCCCCAGGTCATCGGTATGAAATCCATCCAATCCAGCCTGCCTCCCGGATTCGTGATTCGCACAGCCAGCAGGTTCTTTTTGCCAGGTTTGATCGCATCGGTTGCATCCGCGGTAAACGGCGCCTCGGAGATGATGTTATAGCCTACCAGCTTGCCATTAACGTAAACCTCGCTGCGCAGGCGGCCGGCGGGGAAATAAAAAATCAGCCGCTCACCAGGTCGCAGCGTCGGAGGCGTAAACGGCCGATACCACCACGACACGCCCTGATAGTATCCATCGGCCGCCACGATGGCCGATGGACTGGTCGAAGCGGCCGTGCGTGCCGGCGGCCTGTTGAAGTAATACTCTTCTACGGTCGCCGGCAACGACACGGCAATGCCAGCCTGCTCTTTGAGCACCGCCCATCCTCCGGTCGGCGGATTCACCGGCAGGTTTGTGAGGTTCACATCTTCGGGCAGATAGAGGGTGTCATCCTCCCAGGCCGCTTTTGGGTCCAGCCGAAGTCGCCATCCCTGGTCCAGATTGACGGCGTCAGACACATCCGCACGCGCGAACGAGAGGAAGATGAGTTGAAAGACGATGCATAGGAAGGAAAGCGTTTTCACCATAGGTTTGAAGGCTGGCAATCAGCAGTTGGAATTGAAATGAGTCGGTTTGTCATCGCCGTCGCGAGGAAACAGTCGAGCGTCAACAGAATCAATTTGATCAGGTTTAGTTTCATGGATTTTCACGGAACCAACTGGACAACAATTTCTTTTTGGCTGCGGGAGATTCCGATCTTCAGGGCACTTCCCGTGGATGATGCCGGAGCTTGCCGCAGCAAGGCCGCCGTGTCGGCCGTCTTCTCACCGTTTTCGGAAAGAATGACATCATTTTTTCGCAACCCGGCTTTGGCCGGGGCCGACTCCGCCGGAACGCCCAGCACCAAAACACCCGTCACGCCGGGCAGACCGAAGGCGGACATCCCGCCTTCGCCGGCAATGTTCCGCACGCTGGCGCCGAACCACGTCACTGGCGCGGCGGCGCGCGCGGCGGATGCGGGCGCGGCTATTCCCGGCTGTGGCAATTCCGGAACGCGCGCGATGGCCTTGAGTTCCGGTTTTTGCAGGCCGAATTGATCCATCGGGAAATTCACAAAGTCCAAGGCCAGCGCGGGTGAGCCGGCTTTCACACGGTAATCGCCTTTGGCCGGGTCAACAAAATCCGCGTCCGCAACGATGGAATGTGCGTCACGCCCGCTCTGGTTCTGCAAACCCGTCGCGGGAGAAGGCCTGGCGCCGGCTTTTTGTACCAGATTGCAGTCCATTCCCTTGCCCCACGGCGGCGGGTACATTCGCGCCGGGCCGTAGTCGCGCCAGATGATGTTGTGCGCGAAAACGTCGCCGCTGTTGGCCAGCCAGACCTGCGGATAGCAGGTCGAGTCTATGATGATGCCAGCCTTCAGCCACCAACCTTGGTATGTGCCGCTCGGCACCAGCGCCATCGAATTGCTGGAGACATAAACCGGATAATTTGTGTAAACCGGACTATTCGTGCCGTAACGCGGCATCCAGGACCAGTTGTCGCCCCAGCCGTTGTCAAACCGTCCGGAATAAATCTGCATGTCGTCCGTGGTGGCAGCATGAGCCGCCAGCGCGAAAAAAAGCAAAAAAACTCCGCACGAAAAGGACAGTGGTCTCATTCCAGTAAAAATAACCCAAACGCGACCAAAAAACTTGTCGTTACTTTTCACGACGGCAGCCACGGCCAACCTGAGTGGTTTAAGAAATACTGCGTCGGTGAATCCGGCCGCGAAACCACCTGGCCGTGTGGCTTGCAAGGGGCGTCATTTTGGTTTGCCGGCAATGAACAGCCGCTGCGCAAAGTCATAGAGGTTGCTGCCCCAGGTCTCGGCGTCGTGGCCGTGGTCGTCCACGTTCCAGATGTGGGGGACGTTGTGCTGCTTCAGATACACGTGAACGCCTTGGGAAATGTTGATCAGGCCGTCCTGGTTGCCGCAGGAAAGGTAGAGGAGTTTCAACTGCTCACGCGCGGCGGCGGGGTCAGGCACGAGTTCGGCGGGCGGTTGGGTGTTGGGCGCAGGCGAAAATCCGCCGACCCACGCAAACGTGTCGAGGTGCTTCAGCCCGAAATTGAGAGCCTGGCCGCCGCCCATCGAGAGACCGGCCAGGGCGCGGTCCGCGCGATTCGTGCTGGCGGAATACTTCGCCTGAATGGCGGGAATCAGACAGTCGAACAGGTCGCGCTCGAACTTTGAAAAGCCCTCCGCGTTTTGCGGCGAATAGGTCCGATCCGGCGCCGGCGGACGGTCATCCGCGAGCGCGCGACCGTTGGGCATCACGACGATCATCGGCGTCGCCTTCCCGGCGGCGATGAGATTGTCCACGATCGCGTCGGCATGGACGTAACCGCTCCATTCCCACTCGTTGCCGGCGATGCCATGCAGCAGGTAGAGCACGGGATATTTGTTTTCGGACGAATAATTCGGCGGCAGGTAAACGACCACCTTCCGCTTCACGCCGGTGACGGTGGAGTCGTATTCAAAAACCTCGACGCGTCCCTGAATTTTTCCGGTGCGAGGCGCATCGAACCCGGCGGGCGCATCGGGAAACGCGCGCACGTCGTCCGCCGCGAGCACCACGGGCCGGGCAAAGTTGGCCCGCGCGCGTTCGGGCGATACTTGTTCTGGCATTTCCTGCGCGAACATTGGCCCGCTGGCCAAAATCAGCGCCATAAAAAAACGGGCCTGCATGAAGCGCGCGAAATCAAGTGCGCGTTTTCGTTCTGGCTTCATGGTGCCATCGGCCAGTGCGGTTTGAATGTGACTCATTCAACAGCCGTCCATTTGAAACACACACCATTCTTGCGCGCTGGGCTGGGACCCGTCGCGTCGGCGGTGGCCTGACCCGGCTTATTTGGCTTGGTCGTAAGATAGCAATGATTCACCAGGGACATGAGTGCGGTGTCGCCCCGCATCAGGTTGATCCATTGAAATGACTCGGCTTCGTCCGGTGCTTTGCCGGCAAGATCTTTCAACGTCACACCGCTTTCGGCAACCGACACAAATCGGCCGTTCACAGCCTTCAGCGCCACGCGACCTTTGCCCAGGTCAATGACTTGGAATTGCACGTTCTTTCCCTGCACACCGGCGGAGTCAACCGCCACATCGACCAGCAGGTTGCTCCCCGTATCGGCGGCCAGGAAGCTGTCGTCAGCGCCACTGGTCAACGTGATGGTTTCGCCGACCGGAATCTCGCGCTCGATGCCACGGGCGCGCGGTTCCTCGACCGTATAGTTGTCAAAGTCGGCATAACCACCGGATTGGCCGGACGTGTTGAAATTAAACAACGCGGGCCGCACGCCCTGGAATGTAGTGAGTTGGAATCGGATTCCGAAAGGATCACCGAGCGGCGTGAATCGTTTGCCATCGGTGCTCCAACTGAACACGGCCTCGTCGGTGTCAAAGTTGCAGTGAACGCGTAGCCAGAAACGGCTCGGCGGATTGGTTAGACCAATAATAGGTGCGTTCGTGGACGGTGGGGCGACACCGCCACGTCCGCTGCCAGCGCTGCCAGCGCCTTGGAACAGTTGCAGGGTTGTGCCTTCGGAAGTTTTCACCACGCTTATCCCTGCGTAAGGAGTGCTCAACAAGGCCAGTCCCGCATGGTCGCCAGCAGCCAAGCCCGTCGTGTCCAGTTCAACCGTCATGATAGATTCCGGCCCGGGCGGACGCTGGCAAAGGCTGTTTCGCGCAGACCAAAAATTCGTGGCCGGCAGCGAATGCAACCGCAGCACGCCAGGTTTCTCCACCAGTGACCATTTAGAATCATCCGGGACGTGATTCCATTGCCAGTGCGGATTCATCGTGCCGCGGTCAAAGTCGTCGTTGGGAACGTAGGTCGGCGTGGGTGGCTGCGTGAATCCCGTGTCTGGCTTGATCCAAGTGTTTGGCGCCTTGCGCAAATTGCCGGGCAATCCGATGAGCGGAAAGCCGTTGTCCCAGGTGATCGGGACCAAATTAACCATCCGACCGGCACTGCCGTGATCGGACATGATGACGCTCCACCATTCACCCGAAGGGGTGTCGCACATGCCGCCCTGATGCAGCGTCAAGCCCCGGTCATCGGCTTGAGCGCGCGCGGGCGTCGCTGTCACGCCCAATGACTCGCTTTGCACCATGCGCTCGATCTTCCACGGCCCGTCAATCGAATCAGCCACGGCGACCATCTGATCCGTCGCCGCACCGGCAATGGCTGAAATATCAACATACTTGCCTTTGATCTTGTAGAGGTGATGACCTTCGCCCATTTGCCCCACGAGAAAGTGCTTGGGCGCGTTGGTGTCGAACGACCGCAGATCCGGCGACAGTTCCTCAATCGGGTAAGGGCTGTGATAGCCGGAGATGATGAAGATTTTGCCCAACTCGTCATCGAACAGGACCGACATGTCGTGCCGCCCGGGAAGCCGGTTATGCTCCCACGGTCCGCGAATGGATTTGGAACGGAAGACGTGGAGGCCGCTTCCGTTGACGTTACTCAGAATGTAAAACATGCCCTTGTGGTAGCGGATGCACGGCGCCCAGATGCCATCACCATAAATATTCCCCCCCTCCAAACGATAAGCCGGGCCGAGATCCAGCCGGTTGGTGCAATACCCGGCCAAGTTCCAATTCACCAAATCCTTGGAATGCAATATCTCCACGGCAGGATTCATGTGCATGGTGGTGCCGGCAAGGTAATAATCATCGCCCACCCGGATGACATCAGGGTCCTCAAATTCACCGTAAAACAGCGGGTTCGAGTAGGTGCCGTTGCCGTTGTCGGCGGTCCAGTGTTTAGTCGCTTCCGGCGGAAGTTCGGAGGTGTCTGCCGAAGCTGTTTGGACCAGCAGGAGAATACCGGCAAGCCGGGCCCACAAACTATTCCCGACCAGCACGTTTAATTTAATTTTATTCGGCATTTCAAATTTCAATTTGTTCTGGCGGCTAGTAAGGCCGCACCAACCGGAAGAATACCGAGCCGTTCGTTGAGTTCAACGGCACCGTCATCTGGTTGGTCTGAATGGAGGTGGGCACGTTGACCCAGTTCGTGCCGAGGCCGCGGGTGAGGTTGTTCGTTTGCGATTGCAACTGCCAGCCGGTGTGATCCGCCGGCCAGGAAATTTGCAATTGTCCGGCGCCGTTGGCCGCATTCATGGCGACAGACGCGGACGATGTCGGACGCGCGCTGACCTGCGTGGAGTTCGTGCTTTCACCGGAAGCATTCACGGCGCTGACGACGAAATAATAGAGCGTGCCGTTGGCCAGGCCGGTGTTGGTGAACGCCAAGCTCGCGTTGGTGGCAATGCTGGTGTAGCCACTGCCGCTCGTCGTGGAGCGTTTAATAAAATAGTTCGTGGCCGTGGCCGACGCGGACCAATTGAGCGCGACACTGCCATCGCCGGCCATCGCCGTCAAACTGGCGGGGGCGGCGGGCGCAACCGGCCACCCAGGCTGCACCGTCACGTTATCAAAGGTCGCCGTGCAGAGGTTCGAACTGTTGTGGCTGGTCAGGGCCAGTCCCACATAAACCGTGGGCACCATGCTATTCGTCATTATGCCCTGCTGCGTCCAGGTCACGCCATCCGGCGAACGGAATCCCGTAAACAGGGTGCCGCTGCGCACCAGTTTGACCCAGTAGGGCGCGTTCAGGCCGGTGGTCTGATTCCAAGTGGTGCCGCCGCCAGCGGTCAAACGGTATTGCCAGGTCACGCCGCTGCCGGGGGTCACGGCGATAAAGGCGTTGGTCGCTCCGGGATCCAGGCTCGCGCGGATCATGACCCCGGCTTTCGACCACGGATCAATGTTCTGCACGGAGGCCACCCGGGCAATGATGGTGCAGTCCCCGGTCACAGTCATGTAGTCAAACCGGAACGCATCGGCCGAGCCTTGAATGTCCGCTCCGGCTCCGGACACCGTGAACACTCCGTTGGCGTAAAGCGAACTGCCGGCAACTCCCACCGCGCCGATGTCCTGCGTCTGCCACGGTGGCGGCACAGGCCCCGGCGGTGTCGCGCTGGCTTCGGCTGAGTCCTAACTAACCCCGTATTTGTTGGCGGCGGCGACCACGTAATAATACGTCGTGCCGCCGACAACGCCGCTGTCCAGGTAGCTTGTCGCCGTCACGCCGCTCGCAAGAGTCACGTAACCGCTGCCGCTGGTGGTGCTGCGTTTGACGATGTAGCTGTCCGCGCCGGCAGATCCATTCCAACTCAATGACACCACGGCATTGGACGCAGTCGCCACCAAGCTTGAGGGCGTGACCGGCGGCTGGTTGGCAGGACTCATCGCCATCACCGTGGCGGAGAACGGAGCGAACGTGGCAGAGAAGCTGGTTGCGGCCCGAATGAAATTGGTTTGCACAATATCCGGCGAACCAACCCCGGTTCGCGCCGCTTCGTCCTGCGGAATGCCGTAACTGTAAATGGCGGCATTGCCATAAGGAACGTAGCCCGACAGATTGAAATCGGCTGTGAGATTGGACGATGAACTTTTATTGATCACCAGCAGCGTCAGCGTCCCGTTGGTTCGCATGACTGCATACGTGGCCAGCAGCGGATAATCGCTCGTGGCGCGAACCACCGTGTCGCCATCCGCCGCAAACTTTGGCATCAGCTTCGCGCAATAATATTTCGGATAGGCGCTGCCCACGCCGCCGAGACCATAGACAATTCCGCCATCGTCAAGAAAGCTGCCGTTCGGGTTCGTGCGCCAGCCGTAATTCGCCGGGTCAGGATCGGCAACGGTGCCTGGACCGTTTCGCAGATCCCACCAGACGCGTGAATTGAATTCCGTCTGCAAAATCTGCCCCACGCTGTCCGCATAAAAAAGGCCGCCGGGCAGGCTCACGTTCTGAATAGTAGAGTTGGCGTTGACGCCGGCTTCGGTGCAGTCCAGGGTCACATTGGTGCCCGCGCTGCCGAGATAATCATTCAGCATCTGGCGCAAGTTCGCCGCGTCCGCCGACCATGAACTGGACCAAAACAAACTCAGGGTATCTCCCACCGGTGGACCATACTTGTGCTCGATCACGAAATCCGGGAGGCAATTATTGCTGCGCATATAAGTCAGCATCACCGGCGTCCAACCGTTGTGGGTGACGCCGGTGCGCGGATTGACCACGGGATGGTTCGTGTAGTTTGCGTAGCCATCCTCGGAGGGCTCCACGACCGCGCCGATCTTGATCGTCGGATCGACGGCTTTCATCTGTGTGTAATAGTCCTTGAAACGCATTGCGTAGGTCCACGGATCATGCGCTTGGTAGGGCGCGTTGGTGTTGTTGTCCGTTTCCCAAGTGCCATTGATTTCGTTTCCGATCTCCCAGTATTTAAAATTGCTGTGATTGGTGACATTGAACATCCGCACGCCGTAGGCGGCTTCCTCGGGCGTGCTGGTTCCGTAGTTCACAATGATGAAAGCTTGGGAATGAATGTTTGTGGCGAGTGCGATGAAATCGGTGGAATGAGAACCCCCACTTGGTTCATTGGTCCAGTGGTATTCGTCACCATAGGAGCCGCCCGGCCAACGCAGACAGGTGCTGCCGATGTCATTCAAAATCGC
>JANWKE010000157.1 GCA_025451535.1 Verrucomicrobiia bacterium | reverse complement strand
TGGCCAGGAAGTTGGCACCATCTGGGGCCATGGAGCGTATGTCGCTCCCGACTGGTCGGCGGACTGGTTGCACCGCGAAGCGACGTGGCTGCTCGACTATTGGGCCGCGCAATCCGGTGGCAAAACCTACGACCAGTTGGACGCGGAAACCCAGGCCGCGTTGCGCGAGCGTTTGAAAAAGGAAATCCGCTCGAACACCTATGACCCGCAGACCGGCAACCTTGTCGTTTCGGCAACCCGCGCGGAAGCGATTCAAGCCGTGGGCGCACATTACGCGGCGTTGTTTGGCAATGACCCGGCGCTGCAATCCTTGCGCAAGGCCTACGCGATTCCGGCCGACAGCATCAAAACACCGGAGCGCCAGCGTTTGATGAACTCGTTCTTCTTCTGGGCCGCATGGTCGTGCGGCACGGAACGGCCCGGCAGCCAGGTCACTTACTCGCAAAACTGGCCGCACGAGGCGCTCATTGATAACAATCCCACCGGCTCGATTGTGATCTGGTCGGCGATCAGCGTCATCGCCCTGTTGGCCGGTGTCGGCGCCATGATCTGGTATAACGCCGCGCAACGCCGCCGGGAGGAAAACGAGGAGGAAGTCGCGCTGCCCAAAGCCGATCCGCTGCTGGCGCTTAAAACCACGCCGTCGATGAAGGCGGTTTTGAAATACTTCTGGATTGTGGCGGCCCTCATGATTGTGCAAGTCGGACTCGGCGCGGTGACGGCGCATTATGGGGTCGAAGGCGACGGCTTTTATGGCATCCCGCTTGCCAAATGGCTGCCGTACGCGGTGGTGCGCACCTGGCATTTACAGCTCGGCATTTTCTGGATCGCCACCGCGTGGCTGGCGACGGGCCTGTTCGTGGCGCCGGCCGTTTCCGGCGCCGAACCGCGCGGCCAGCGGCTCGGGGTGAATTTCCTGTTTGTCTGCCTGCTGATCATCGTCGTCGGGTCGCTCTTCGGTGAATGGATGGGCGTGCAACAAAAGCTGGGACTCGTCGGCAATTTCTGGTTTGGACATCAAGGTTATGAATACGTTGACCTTGGCCGGTTCTGGCAAATCTTTTTGTTGATCGGTTTGTTCCTCTGGCTGTTTCTCATGGGTCGCGCGCTCTGGCCGGCGTTCAAAAATCCGGGCCCGAACCGTCATCTGCTCGCGCTGTTCCTGCTCGCTTCGGCCGCCATCGGCTTGTTTTACGGCGCGGGCCTGATGTGGGGACGGCAGACGCACCTGGCCATGGCCGAATACTGGCGCTGGTGGGTGATCCACCTCTGGGTGGAAGGTTTCTTTGAAGTGTTCGCCACGGTGGTGATTGCCTTCCTGTTCACGCGCATGGGTTTGTTGCGGACGGCCACGGCCACCGCCGCGGTGATTTTTTCCACCGCCATTTATCTGGGCGGCGGCATCCTGGGCACGATGCACCACCTGTATTTCAGCGGCACGCCGACGGGCGTTCTCGCTTTCGGCGCCATTTTCAGCGCGCTGGAAATCGTGCCACTGGTGCTCGTCGGGGCCGAAGGCTACGAGAATCTGCAATTGGGCAAGGCGCGTTCATGGGTGTCGGCTTACAAATGGCCGATTTATTTCTTCGTCGCCGTCGCGTTCTGGAACCTCGTGGGCGCGGGAGTGTTCGGTTTCCTCATCAATCCGCCCATCGCGCTTTATTATATGCAGGGCTTGAACACCACGGCCGTCCATGCGCATACGGCGCTGTTCGGCGTCTATGGCATGCTCGGCATTGGGCTTATGCTCTTCTGTTTGCGCGGACTGACGCGGCAGGACGCCTGGAAATCCGGTGTGTTGAGTTTCAGTTTCTGGTCGCTGAACCTCGGCCTGGTGCTGATGGTGGTGTTGAGCCTGCTGCCGGTCGGCTTGCTGCAGGCCTGGGCGAGTGTGGAACACGGCATGTGGTTTGCCCGCTCGGCGGACTTCCTGCAAACGCCGCTGATGGCGAAGCTCCGCTGGCTGCGCGTCATCGGCGACACCGTGTTCACCTTCGGCATCGTCGGCCTTGGCTGGTTCATCCTCGGGTTGAAAACCGGCTGGTCGCTGGAAGGCAAACAGGTGGAAATTGTGGACGCGGAAGTGCCGGATGCAACGCCGGTGAAGTGAAATTTCAGCCGGGTCTGTTCCAACCCGCCGGTGGGAGAGCGCCGGCGGGCTTTTTATTCGCGCTTAAAAACTTTTCGTGCGGCTCGCGCCTTTCGCCGTTCAGGCTTTCCGTTTGGGTGAAGGCTTGTCTGCGGGCCTGGCCGATTCACGTAATGCCGCGGCCATGGGACGTCCCTTTTCAGACTTACAACCGGCCATCGCCTCATGCATCACGTCGGGGCACAGGTCGATGCCCCCCGGCCATTCCACGCAGCCGAAATCGGGATTGACGGAGACGGCGTTGAAAACTTTTGCGTCCAGCAATTTCAGAAACACGCCGCCGCGCCGTTCGGGTTCGACGGCAAAAACACCGCTCAGGCCGTCGTTGAAAGCTGCTTTCAACCGGCAGCCCGGCAACGGTTCGGCGGAAACAAT
Source organism: Verrucomicrobiia bacterium (assembly GCA_025451535.1). Taxonomy (GTDB): domain Bacteria; phylum Verrucomicrobiota; class Verrucomicrobiia; order Limisphaerales; family UBA11358; genus UBA11358. Next base: position 10,496 of record JANWKE010000157.1, on the reverse strand, counting down.
CCGATTCATCTCTTTATTCTACTCCAACGGCGGAATTTTGGAAGGCTCTCGATGGCGGCTGGCCAATTCCTACGCCCGCCGCAATTCCGCGCGATGTAACGCCACCCACTCGATGATCAGCGCCTGCGCGCGCCTGCTCACCGCACCTTCAATGATTTCGAGCGTGTTGGTGTCCACTTTGATTTCCCCATTTTGATAAACCGCGTGAAAATGCGGCGGCGGATGGTCGCCATAAAACATACGGACAATGATTCCGTAGAATCGGCTCAATTCAGGCATGATGGCAGGTCAGCTGGTTTCAAACGAGTGGTAAGTCCCGGAGCGTTACGGCGAACTGACCCGGTAGAAACACACAGGAAGGTTCGTCGCCTGCAGGTCGGTGAATTTATAGGAGCCGGAACCGGGCGGATTTTCCGTCACCGTGCCCAGCAGGGACCAGTTGGTGGAAGCCAGCGCCAGATTCGTCGTGCTCCACACGGTAAAACTGGAGCCAGGGGTGTTGGTGAAGGAGAATTGAAAAGCGCCATTGGCCCGAACCGTCGGCTGTCCCAAAACAATCGGCTGAGGCGCGGGAGTGACCGCCATGTTGTCCGCCATGAAGACGGGACCGTAGTCTCCGCCGGTCACCGGCACCGCGTCATAATGGACAACGACATGGTTAAACGTTTGCGGGGAGCTGAACCGGAGGGTCTCCGTCGGCCAGGTGCCGGCCTGCGCATTGGTGGTGGCGGTCCCCACCCATGCGCCGTTCAGGTAGGCCGTTACCCGCATCGTCGCCGATGAGTCGCAGGCATATTCCTCCGGCGCGTAGAGAATGGAGAAATCAGTCAGCGGCGCGGAGAAATCCACGATGAGATCGGCCGCGAAAACGCTGCTGGGATAGATGCACAGGCCGGAGAATCCCACCGGACTGAGGCCCTGGCAGTTGTACATCTGGATGGAGTAACCCTGTCCCGTCGCGGAGAAGTGGGCGGTGACTCCGCCCGCGGTCAGGTAGATGGGCAAGGGCGTGTATTGCGGGGCATTCGCAAAATCAAACAAAACGCTTTGCGCCTGCGCCCGGGCGATCAACAGACACGTCAGAACAATCAGGAATTTAGCTTTCATACCGGTGGTAAGGTTTATGGTTCATGACATTTCACAACGATCCATTCGCTCACGAACGGAAAATTCTGTCAATTCACAGATATTGCCATGCTATTGGCCAAAAAATGGCAAATCAGAGGGAAGACCGAGGAAGGAGGTCGGAAGGCAGAAGGCGGAAGCCGGGAGGCAGAAACCGGAGTGCGGTTCAGAGTTTCTTGATATCGAAAATCTTTTCGGCCTCCCAACTCTCAACTACAAGCCTCCCAGCCTGACCGGGGTGGAGGACGGGCCCCAGCCGGCGGCGTTGTGCGCCTGCACGGTCACCGTCCAGTTCGGGATAAAATCCACGGCAAAGTATGTTGTCAGTGTCGTTCCGCCCACCGTCTGCGTGAACGTGCCGGCGCCGTCGCTGCCGGTGATCGTGATCTGATATTGATCAACCGGACTGTCGCCGGGAACCGCCGCCGACCAGGTGACGACCAGCGTGTCGTTCGTGCCCGTGGGGTCAGGGTTCGACCAACTTGCCACGACGTTGGTCGGGGCCGATGGTACAACGGAGGCGGCCTCGGTCGTCACACTGATCGGAGTCGAGGCCGGACTGGATCCGCCGACGGTCGTGCTCACGACGGTTATTTGATAACTAGTTGCCGGTTGCAGCGTTGGAATGACTCCGTTGGTGACCGGCCCGGTCACGGTCGTTGTGAGGATGGAAGCCGTTGAGTTGACCGGCGTCGCCGTCAGGGTTGACGAAGTGATGGCAACCGGATTTACGCCATTCGGCATCCAGGAAACCTGAAACTGATCGCCCGACTGAGCGGCGGTCACACCGGTCGGCGCCGCCGGAACCGGGACGATGAGATACGCATTCGCCCCGGCGTTATAAAGAATGTCGTTGAACCCGTCGGTGGCAATGAACGTCGGGTTGGCTGGCGCCCCGGTCGCGGGCGTGCTCGTGGAGATCACGTTGCCGGCCAGGTCCCAGGTCACGGTAGCCGAAGCCGTGTGTGGGCTGGAGCAAGCCTTCCCGCAGCTGCAAACGGTCTTCAGTTCCACGTTGCCGGTCGGATACCCATTGGTGGGATCAAAGCCGATTAGATAAACCTGCTCCTGGATGCCGCCGCAGTCGTAGCCGAGAATTTGGAAGGCAGTTGACTGCGGCAACAGCAGTTGTGTCGGCTTGGGTTGTGTCACCGTCCGGTAAAACCCCTGGCCAGCCGCGATGCCATTGCTCAGGGTAACCGTCTTCACGAGTCCGTAGCCCTGAATCCCGGCCAGAGTATTGGTCCACGGCGGCAACAAATCCGGACTCATTTGCAGCCCGTAATAGTTCGTGGTGGTGGTCGGAAACGAGAAAACCAGATTGTTACTCGACAAGGTCAGGGCCAGGCTGCCCGGCGGGAGGGTCAGCGCGGTCGCAGAAAACGGTGTTGTCAGAGCGGCGGCCAGGAGCCAGGCCAAAGCGAGCAGGGACGGAAACCTTGTTTTCATATGCCTAACCATTCTTTTATAAGCTAATATGAACTGTTACCAGATATAATAGAATCCGCATCGTTGTCAAGCTCAGCTTGTCGTTGAGTTGCAAACGATTCCGATGGCGGCGCTCGATGGGCGCCCGTTTTAGCGGTCAAAAACCGCCCTACAACCAAACTGTACCACCTCCCGGGCTCAGGCTGACGACGGAGGTCAGTGGTCAGAAGTTGGTAGTCGACAGCCAAAGGCGAAACGCCGGAAACCAGCAGGCTGGTGCGAAGGATTCTGCGGGCGCCGCGGTGACACGAATTTACACGGATTGAATCTGCGCCATCTGCGAAATCCGTGGTTAAAATGTTTTCACGTATTATTAAGTAGTCAAAACTTTGCGTTCTCTTCGGTTGGAAGAATTTCACGTGGTTCGTTTGTTTCGCGGTCAACCCTCCGCGTCGTCTCCAATCCCATGACGCAATCGTGCTTCCGCCAGATCGATGTCCCGCTGGATGTGGCGCAGGACTTCATCGCTGATAACACCCCGGTTGCGAAGTTGCACGATGGTCTTCCGTTCCTCCGTCAGCGTTTCCTGCGACAGGTGCTCGTACTCGGAGGAAAACAGGTGGCGCGGGGAGTTGGCATTTTCGGGGCCGGTGTCTTCCAACTGGCGGATGCGGTCCTCGTATTCGATGCTTAATCGCCGTTTCGCGTCTGCCTTCGCCGGGTTGTGTTCGGGAATCTGTTTGAGCCGGGCGAGGGCTGCCTGGTTGGCCTGGAGCCGGGCTTCGCGTTCTTCCCGGGCGGCGGACCCGTCGTCCTTGATGCCGAGCCAGTGAATCAGCAGGGGCAGGCTCAATCCCTGCACCACCAGCGTTGCCAGGATCACGGTAAAAGTGAGAAACAGGATCAAATCGCGGTTCGGAAAGGGCGCGCCCCCCCAAATCGTGAGTGGCAATGCCAGGGCCGCGGCCAGCGAAACCACCCCACGCATGCCGGTCCAGGCCACAATGGTGACATGGCGCCAGGACGGGTACGGGTCCTTTTTCCGGATGCTCTTGAACAGCAGGCGGGGCAGGTAGGACGCCGGGAAAACCCAGAGGATGCGGATGAGAATCACCGCCAGACTGATGACCAGCGCATACCACACGAGCTGGCCGATGGAATAATCGCGGTGGTCGAACACCGCGCGCGAGACCTCGGGCAGTTGCAGGCCGATCAGGATAAAAACAAAACCGTTCAGGAGAAATTCCACCATTTCCCAGACCGGCACGGCTTGAAGCCGCGTCTGGGCACTGATGATTTCGGGTCCACGCCGGCCGAGATACAGACCGGCAGTCACCACGGCGAGCACGCCGGATACGCCCAGTCGTTCGGCCGACAAATACGTCGCAAACGGGATCAGCAGGGAAAAGGTAATTTCAATCGGCGGGTCGGGGACGCGCCGGTGGAACCGCGCCACCAGCCAGCCCACTGCCAGACCCACCACGATCCCGCCGAAGCCGACGAAGAGGAATTCCCCGCCGGCCCGGCTGAGTGAAAATGTGCCGGTGGCCACCGCCGCCACGGCGAAGCGATAGGCAACCAGGGCGGTCGCATCATTGACCAGGCTTTCGCCTTCCAGAATGGTGACGATGCGGCGCGGAACGCTCAACCGTTCGGCAATCGCCGTGGCGGCGATGGCGTCGGGCGGGGAGATGATTGCGCCCAAAACAAAGCCGACCGCCAGCGGCAGATGGAAGAAATAGAATGCGAGCCAGGCGACCGTCGCCGTGGTGAAGAGGACCAGGCCGATGGCCAGGAGCGAAATGGGACGGAGGTTGGCGCGGAAATCGCGCCACGAGGTGAACAACGCCGCGGGAAAAAGGAGTGGCGGCAGGAAGAAAAGGAAAACCAGTTCCGGATCGAGCCGGATCCTGGGCAGTCCGGGCATCAAACCCAGCAACAAGCCGCCGATCACGAAAAAGATGGGATAAGGGATATGGAGGCGGCGGGCCAGAAGCGCCAGGACCGCCACGGCCAGCAACAACCACACAAAAATATCGACGATGTACCCCGCCATGCCGGGCAGAAGATAGCAAGGCCAGGGGGCAGAAGTCAGTAGTCAGTAGTCAATAGCCAGAGGTCGGAGGTCGGAGGTCGGAAGGCAGAAGTTGGGTTGGTGGATAGCCGCAAAGAGGCACAAGAAGCGCAAAATTTTCGTTTTATGCACCTTTCGCGGCAAAGCGAGATCTGCGTTAATCTGCGTCATCTGCGGTTTTATTCCTGGCTCCACCGGTTTCCAATCTTGACCGCGCGCCCGTCCGGGCCTAAGCAGTGCGCATGAAGATGTGCCTCTTTGGCATTTCGGGTGTCGCCCCCGGCAAGCACAACCTCAAAGATCCGCGGCTGGACCAGGCCGACCAGCTGGTGGAGGCGGAGAAAAAAACCTGTGTTCAGGTGGATGTGGTGGAGGAAAAGGAGTTGCTCACCTGCGACGCCATTCTCACCAGCCACGCCGCGTTGAGCGACCTACTGATGAAGGACCTGGATTTCGTGGAAACGCGGCTGGGCCGGGACGCGGGTGGGGCGGAGAAGGCGGTGTTGCAGAAGCTTGCCGAGGCCCTGGTCAGCGAGAAGCCGGTTTCGGCCGCCGGCCTCACGGCCGACGAACTGGCGGCTGTCTCGGCGCACAATTTTTATTCGAACAAGCCGGTGGTGGTGGCTGCGGAGGCCGAACTGGCGGCGCCGGACGCGTTGCTGGTGCGGGCCTTTGCCGAGAGCGGGTACCTCAGCTTTCTGACGGTGGGCGGCAAGGAAAACCGCGCGTGGCCGCTGCGCGCCGGCCTGACGGCGTGGGACGCGGCGGGCACCATCCACACGGATATCCAGCATGGTTTCATCCGCGCCGAAATCATCAGTTTTGCGGATCTGGTGGCGGCAGGCGGCGAGACGCAGGCCAGGCGCGCGGGCAAACTGCGATTGGAACTTAAAACTTACGTGATGCAGGATTACGACGTGGTGAACTTCCGGTTCAACAAGTGAGCGGAGCGCGTGGGAGGTGCGGAGTGCGGAATTCGGAACGCGGAATGCGGAATGCGGGGGATTCTGGAAAAGACGGAGTCGAATTTTGAACAGGAGGCAACAAAGCGAACGGAGCCATGTCAAAGTGCGGAGTTTGGAATTTCGGAGTGCCGAGGGGTAAAACATCCGTTTCCCTCATTGTTTCCTTCGTTTTCTTCTGTCGAAAAGGCCTGCCCATCTTTGTTTTTTTTGCGTCATCCCCCCGTAGTTAAAAAAGTAAGTCATGGTATATCGGAATGTTGATTGGCACAGGCTGCACCGTTGCAGGATGGGGTATTTATTGCCTTTTACGGTTAGCGAAACCGCGGCTTGTGCGGCCCAGTGACGATTCGTACAGCCTTCCCGCCATCGGGGAGGCTGGAAAAAGTGAGGGTCAGCCGCTTGCCTATCATTTGCAAATATGTCTGCGTTTCGTCGTATGTTTTTTGTATTTCGTCTGCAATTTCCTGAACTGGTTTAGGCTTAAACGAACGAGCGATTATTTTGACAATCTTGCCCTCCGTTTTACTGGGGTCGTTCTCGATATTCATTGTCGCAAACACTTTGGGGTTTTATGGGATGAAAAAGGGGCTTCGCTGTTGGCTCAGATTAATGCGCAAATCCCACGACAGGTCAATAAATGAAAACAGTCCAAAATCACTCTTGCGGAATTGGTTGCCGAAATGCTAATAAATTCAGCCTAATCAAATGCCCGTCCCCGACTTCAATTCGGTCGGCGTTTTGCCACCTCACTCAGAATTTCGAGTCGGTGTTCCGATCACGTTGGCCGACATATCTCCATTTCCCGCGACGGCATTGGAAGTTTGTCAGAAACTTGGCAACACCCCCGACCGACGAGAAATTCTATATGGCTGGCTTCAATTTCGTAAACTTCTTCGTGACATTGGACACGACGGCGGTTTTCAATGGGTGGATGGGAGCTTCACGGAAGACGCAGAAAAAAATCGTGGCCGCTCGCCGAGTGATATTGACGTGGTTAGCTTTTTGCCACCCGCTCCAGCTAACTTAGACCCTGCAATTTTGCAAGTGATTGCAGACCAAAATATAACAAAAAAGAATTACAAGGTTCACCATATGATTGTGCGCCTGAATTGGTCTGGAGACATACTTGTTGAACATACGCGTTTTTGGTGGGGTCTGCTATCACATCGAAAAGATGATGGTATATGGAAGGGAATGCTTAAAATTGACTTGAACACAATTGCGAACGACGCTGACGCAAATAACCATTTAGTTTCGCTTGGCCTTCAAGACAAATGACGCCGATTAGAAAAAAAGAAGCGTTGAAAGCTGACTTAATCGGCTTGGAAAATCTTTTGACTATCACGCCCGAAGACCCGATGGCGACGCCATTGCTGAAAAGCCGCATAGAAGAGCTAAAAAAGGAAATAGAAACACTTGAGGATAAGCCGCCGATCACGCCGGAAACTGAAATTTTCTTTGGCCAAGGAGCAGTAATCGGGTCTGACGGAATCGAGGCCACTTTCGCCGGAAAGATTTTGGAAAAGTTTCAAGACATGGTAACTAACCATTTTGCGGCTAACTTTTGCGGCGGTCTGCACAAAATGGGCAGACGGCGCGGGGAAGAGCAATCGAAGTTATTTTTAACCGCGCTTCCTAAAGGCTCATTTGGGCTTCAATTATCACAACCGTACGTCACGGATTTTGTATTAGCAGGCCAGCTTACCCAGACAATGGAAGAAATAACTGACTTGGTTATTTCGGCGTCCACAGATGACCAGTCTTTTGTGGATACAATCTCCCATTTTCACGGACGGGTGCTTGTGCCGCTTGAGGGGTTTCTGGCGGTGATGAATAATTCGGGTTCAGATTGCAAAATTATTTCTGGAACCCGAAAGACCGCTCTTAAAAAAGAAGAGGTATCTGCGGCATATCAGCGCGTTCTTTCCGCTCAAAAGGATGAAAAAACCACAAATTTCCCCGGCTTGTTTGGGGGTCTTTTGCTTGGGAGCGGCAGGTTTGAATTTACGCCGGTTGGAGAAAAAAGAATTGAGGGCTGGGTTGCCGAGGAGGTGACAGACGCACAGGCTATCGAAATGGAGAAATTCGCTGGAAAGCAATGTGAGGCCCTAATGCGCCTCACTACAATTAGCTTCCGAACCGGCAAACAAAGTTTTTCGCATGAATTGATAGACTTGAAACCAATTCAAGCGTTACCTGCGCCCTGACCGCGCCGCCGAAAGCAGCGCGTTTCTTGCCCATTCGGTTTTTGCTTCTCCGGCGTTTTCTGCTGCTGTCTCAATTTCTTTGTATTCCGGCGGTGAAACCCGCGTTGTAACGTATTTCCCGCGCGCTTCGCCCTTTGGTAGTTTTGGCCGACCCATTTTTGGTTTTGCGTTCATACATTTTGTGCCACAAATAGTTCTTGACACAAATATACTTTGTGTGGCACATTATGTCAACATTAAAACAAAGAAGCCGCCGTGCTACTAACACAGCGGCTTCGCAACCAAAGGCCGAAGCCTTCAGTGGTGCCCTATGATAGACACATTACCACTGTAAGTCTTGGCCGGGAAAGGTCAAGTGAACTGTAGATGCTGCAACGGACACGCAACCAAATTCGGACGTTTTGCCAACCATAACCGCCTTGTCCAGCGTTATCGCTGCAACCAATGCGGAACCACGTTCAGCGAGGAACAGCCATTGAACACGCTGCGGCTGGATTTCAAACAGGGTTGCCAAGTGGTGCATCTGATCTGCGAGGGTGTTGGCGTGCGGGCCATCAGCCGGTTAATGAACATCCACCCCAAGACCGTCCTGAACGTGATTGCAACCGCAGGTGAGCATTGCGCCCGTCTGTTGGACGAGAAAATCCGCAACGTCAAAGCCTCTTGGGTGGAGGTGGACGAGATTCATGCCTTCGTGTTTTCCAAACAGCAGAACACGCCCGAAGGGGAAACTGAACGGGGGGATTTCTTCACCTACCTGAGCGTTGACAACTCAAGCAAGCTGGTCATCAATTGGTTCACCGGCAAGCGCAATGGGGAAAACACCACCACCTTCATACAAGATTTGAAAAGTCGCATGGACGGCCGTTTCCAACTCACCACAGATGGTTACAGGGGCTATTGGACCGGCACCGGCGCTATCCCTGCCATTTTTGGCAATAACATTGATTATGCAATGGAAACAAAGTTCTTTAGCGCACCACGCCGGAACCTGCCACCACGAGATTTCTATTCCAATTCACGGATTCTAGCTGGTGTGAAACGCTACAGAAGAATTGGAAACCCCGATATGAGGCTTGCCACCATCTCCCATGCCGAACGCATGAATCTATCCGTTCGCCTGTTCAACCGCCGGTTCACTCGCAAGACTCTGGGCTATTCAAAGAAGCTCGAAAACCTCCGGCACTTAAACGCCATTTTCTTCGCCCATTTCAATTTCTGCCGTGTTCACTCTGCTCATGGTCGTACTCCTGCTCAAATGGCCAACTTAGCCAAGAATAAATGGTCTATCGAGGATTTGTTATTGACACACGAAAAATTGAGCCTGTAGCATCCGAGCAACGCGAGGCGCGAGGCGACTTTCGAAACCAAAACCTTCAATTTGACAAATCAACAATCTGAGAGTACATTATGAAAAAGTAGAGAACTGGCACGAGATATGCCGTCTTTCAGTCTGATGAACCAGCGCACTGGACGACCTAGACGCATATTGGTTGTAGATGACGAGCCTCTTGTCCGCTACACCGTCCAGTTGCTGCTCCGAGATGAGGGTTATATCGTTGAGGAGGCTGGAAGTGCTGCCCAGGCGCTGGCCCTGTTCAAGCCCGGCAAGTTCGACATGGTTTTCACCGACTACTTCATGCCGGACATGAAAGGTGATCAATTGGCGGCGACCATCAAAATGCTTGCACCCAAACAGCCCGTGGTGATGCTGACGGCCTTTCCGGAGAAACTTCAGTGTTCCGCCTATCCCCTCGGCGGCGTTGATTCCATCATCTGCAAGCCATTCGAACTGGATACTCTGCGATGGGCAATCGGCCGGTTTGCTCCCGGCTGAAGTCAGAGATCAGAAGCCCGAACGCAGAAGCCGGAATTCAGCCGGGATTAAAAAAAAGGCGCATCCGGAGATGCGCCTGCGAATAGAATGATTTGCGATTATTTTGCCACCAGTTCGTCCATAGGCGGCACCAACGGTTTCGAGCCGTTCTCGTCTGCTGAAGGTTTGTCCACCGGGATGCGCATCGCGTAGAACGAGCGGTAAACGAACGTCAGCGCCAGCAGGAAGAACACGATGCCAATACCCGTCTTCAGGCCCTGGTTTTTCATGGTTACGGCGATTTCCGCCGCCAACAAACCGAACAGCGTGGTGAACTTGATGATGGGGTTCATCGCCACCGAGCTGGTGTCCTTGAACGGATCACCCACGGTGTCGCCGACGACCGTCGCCGCATGCAGTTCGGTGCCTTTTTGTTTCAAATCCACCTCCACAATTTTCTTGGCGTTATCCCACGCGCCACCGGCGTTCGCCATGAAAATGGCCTGGAACAGGCCGAAGAACGCGATGCCGACGAGGTAGCCGACGAAGAAGTAAGGGTCAAAAAAGGCCAGCGCCAGCGCCATCGAAAAGACGACGATGAAGATGTTGATCATGCCTTTCTGCGCGTAGATGGTGCAGATTTCCACGACCCGCTTGCTGTCGGCAATGGAAGCTTCCGCCTTGTTAAGGTTGAGATGTTCCTTGATGAACACGACCGCGCGATAGGCGCCGGTGGCCACCGCCTGCGTGCTGGCGCCGGTAAACCAATAGATCACCGCGCCGCCCATGAGGAGGCCGAGGATGACCTGGGGATGCACCAGGCTCAACATGGAGATGATGCTGAAGTTGGGGTCGGTCTGGACGCCCACATTTTGCAGCAG